>NZ_JASFYG010000010.1 GCF_030055435.1 Methanothermobacter sp. | reverse complement strand
CAACCTTGAGGATGTTCTCCGCGAGGATCCTCACAAGTTCATCCTCACGTCCGTCCTCAATGAATTTCCTCGGGTGGACGCCTGTTGTGAGCATCATGTGCTCGGTCCTCAGAAGTCCAACACCATCTGCACCTGTTGCCGCGGCCTTCCTTGCAGCCTCAGGCATGCTAACGTTAACCTTGACCTCTGTAACCGTAAGGATGGGTGACTCGACGGTGACAGACTCCTGGACATCCTTTTTCTTCTCCTCCTCTACGACGCGGCCCTCGTAGACGAGTCCCTTGTTACCGTCAATGCTGACAACCTGGTTCTCCTTTAGAACCTCAGTTGCATTGCCTGTACCGACAACACAGGGTATTCCAAGTTCCCTTGATACAATCGCGGCATGGCAGGTGACTCCACCCTCATCGGTTATTATACCGCTGGCCCTCTTCATTGCAGGAACCATGTCAGGGGTTGTCATGACCGTGACGAGGATGTCGCCGAGCTGTATCTTATCCAGTTCATGGATCTCCCTTATTATCTTGACCTTACCTGATGCAAGGCCGGGACTTGCCCCGAGGCCCTTGAGTATCACATCCTTCGATTTAACCTCTCCTTCCTCCACGGCTTCCCCGAGGGTTGTTATGGGCCTTGACTGTAGCATGTAAACCTCCCCATCCATTATGGCCCACTCGGTATCCTGTGGTGAGCCATAGTGTTCCTGTATCCTTCTACCCATCTCCGAGAGGGCTGCTATCTCCTCATCAGAGAGGACCCTCTTGTTTCGAAGTTCAGGGGGGACCTCCTTTTTCACTGTCCTGCCATCCTCTCTTGTGAACATAACGTTCTTCTCACCGACGGTGAATTCAAGGAGTTTGCCTGTGCTCTTATCAACCCAGTAGGTGTCAGGGGTCACTGAACCTGAAACCACAGCCTCACCGAGACCCCAGGAGCCCTCAATGAGGATCTTATCCTCCCCAGTTGATGGGTGGACTGTGAACATGACCCCCGCCTTTTCAGCGTCAACCATCTCCTGGACAACAACCGCTATGTAAACCCTGGAGTGGTCGAAGTTGTTCTCCTCCCTGTAGAAGATGGCCCTTGCCTCAAAGAGGGATGCCCAGCACTTCCTGACATACTCCATCACATCCTCTGCGCCCCTTATGTTGAGGAAGGTGTCCTGCTGACCCGCGAATGAAGCCTCAGGGAGGTCCTCTGCTGTGGCTGAGGAACGTATGGCGACGTACACATCATCCTTTCCTATCCTCTGGCAGAGTGCATTGTATGACTCTATTATGAGTGTCTGTATATCCTCGGGTATCTCTGTGGATGTTATCATATCCTTTATCTCAGCGGATACCCTCTGCAGTTCCTTTGTATCATTGACGTCAAGGTTTTCAAGCATTTCCATTACAATGGGCTGGAGTCCCGTGTCTGTCATGAACTTGTCATAGGTTGCTGCTGTAACCACGAATCCTGGTGGAACAGGTATGCCCGCCTGTGTAAGTTCACCCAGGTTTGCACCCTTTCCGCCAGCGATTCCCACATCATCCTTACCGAGTTCCTCAAAAAACGCCACATACTTAACCATTTTATCCCCTGAACTAGTTGGTGTCACTAAAAAATGTGAATTTGAAAAAATTAGAATTTATTTTACGAGTTCCTCGCCCCTGTCAATCACAATCCTGCATGGAACAGGGAACTTCATCGCAGCCCTTCTCAGGGCCTCCTTGGCATCCTTGAAGTTCTTCTTGTTTGTCTCGATTGTGATTATCTTCTGGTTCTTTTTAACAAGGGCCACTGTGCTCACTGGTTTCCCGAATGCCTTCCTCATACCATCCTGGACACGGTCAGCCCCGGCCCCTGTCGCCATGGGGTTTTCACGGACTATGTGGTGGGGGTAGACCCTTATCTTAAGGTGGTAACCCATCCTACCGGCCTTCCTCTGCATGTAACGGTTTGAGGCTATCCTGGCTGCCTCCAGGGCATTGTGGCTTATCTGGGCTGGTGCCTTAACAGCAACGCTCAGTGAAATCGGGAATTCAGCTGAGAGATTACCCATATCATATTGAACTATCTTTGAACCTGGAATCTTCTTGATGTACTCTCTTCTTGTGTATGCACGAACCATAAATAATCCTCCTGTGATCATGTCCATGAGAATAACTATGAAATGAGTATCTCGGTAACCATTAATAAATATTGTCTTGGAAGCCAAACAGTTAATAAATCCAACCTGAAAAATATAAGGATACATATAATTAGCAGGGATGGTTTTTAAAAGTTTCCATGGTGTCATCATGAAGATAGCCATAACCGGTAAGGGTGGGGTGGGCAAGACAACCATAGCCGGCACCCTTGCCTGGATATTCGCTGGGAAATTCAGGGTCTTTGCCATTGACGCCGACCCCGACATGAACCTTGCATCCAGTATAGGTATAGAAGAGGAGATAACACCCATATCCCAAATGAGGGATATTATAAGGGAGCGTACTGGAGCGGAGCCTGGTTCATCCTTCGGTGAGGTTTTCAAGCTCAACCCAAGGATAAGTGACCTTCCAGATTCACTCTCAATCCAGCACCCCAGGAGACCCAACCTGAGGGTTATGGTGATGGGTACCGTGGAGCATGGTGGTGACGGCTGTGTCTGCCCTGCCTCGGTGCTCCTCAAGGCCCTGCTACGCCACCTGATACTCAGAAAGGATGAAATGGTGATCCTTGACATGGAGGCTGGAATAGAGCACCTTGGAAGGAGGACCGCGGAATCCGTTGATCTGATGGTGGTGGTTGTTGAACCCGGCCTCAAATCACTTGAAACAGCATCAAGGATAAAGAAACTCGCAGCAGACATCGGCGTTAAGAGGTTAATGGCCATAATCAACAAGGTATCAGGCAAAGAGGATGAGGAATTCATGCGTGAAAGGCTGGAGGAGGCTGGAATTGACGTTCTTGGCTGCGTACCCGCAGATAAGACCGTTGTGGCGGCCGATATGAGGGGCGAGCCCCTTGCCATGCACCCGGAATCGGCTGCCTTCAGGGCCATAAGAGAAATCTCCGAGAGGATAGCCTCAATGGAGAGATAAGTTAATGGATGGTAACGTCACAGGACGGAGACCTGAAATGAGGATATCAGTAACCATAGAAGCGGAATACGAATCAGAGGAGGAAGCCGAAATAGTTATGAAGGCACTTGAACCCGAAAACAGGTCATACGTTGAATCTGAAATTGACGGCTCAACAGTAAGGTTCACCATGGAATCAGATTCCATTGGAACAGCCCTCAACACCGCAGATGACCTCATATTCTCCGAGATGATAGTCGAAAATATGATGGGATTTAAATCAGAGAAGGAATGAACCAGGATTTAATCAGGCTTAGCATGTGGTGATTGGATGAAATTCAAACTTAAGGGAATAATAAAACTCAGTAAAGAGGTTCCAGAGGCAG
Organism: Methanothermobacter sp.; assembly: GCF_030055435.1. Lineage (NCBI taxonomy): Archaea > Methanobacteriati > Methanobacteriota > Methanobacteria > Methanobacteriales > Methanobacteriaceae > Methanothermobacter > Methanothermobacter sp. The sequence goes on along the minus strand of NZ_JASFYG010000010.1, from coordinate 2,825 downwards.
AGAAGGACATTGAAGAGTTCCTGAAAGAGGCTGAAAAAGACATTCTCCGGAGAGGAGTCCCTGAGGGCCAGGAGAAGGAGGCTTCACATGTAAAATCATGGGAGCTCGTGGGGGACACACTGAAACTTGAAATGGAATCAGGAAGACGTGTGAGGGCCCATGACGGTCTTCTGAGACTCAAAAAGCCCCTGGGGCAGCTCCTTGGGCCCCGTTACAGGGTCGGTGTCAGGGGTGTTAAGGTGGAGGACTACACCCTTGAAATGGATGCCCCGGGGGTATCAGAAATCCCCGGCCTCAGGGAGCTGCCATTTGTGGAGGACGCAGATATCTCAGAGGGCACCATAAGGGTTAGATTCCAGCCCCTTAATGAGTCAGAACTCAGGAAACACGTGGTGGATAGGGTTGTGAAGCACGCCCTCAGCCTCGTTGAATCCTCACAGGACCTCACAGCCAGGGTCACAAGGGCAACCCCCGGTGAGATAGTTGCAAGAAGCGAAAAAAGAGAGTTCTTCTTTGATGGAGACCCCACGGAGGAGGCCATGAGGCTCGGGTGGGTTAAGAAGTTTCCTGGGCGTGGACAGTGGTTCTACGGGCCCCAGATAACCGCCCTGCACCGTGCCCTGGAGGAGTTCCTCATTGAAAGGATAGTGAAGCCCCTGGGATTCGTTGAGTGCCTCTTCCCGAAACTCATACCCCTGGAGGTTATGAACAGGATGAGGTACCTTGAGGGCCTGCCTGAGGGGATGTACTACTGCAGCGCCCCAAGCAGGGACCCTGAAACCTTTGAGGAGTTCAAGAATGAGCTCATCATAAACAGGGAGGTGCCAATGGACCTCCTGAAGAGGGGTCTGAAGGATCCCGGCTATGTTATTGCACCGGCCCAGTGCGAGCCATTCTACCAGTTCCTCTCACATGAGGTGGTGAATCTGGATGATCTCCCCATAAAGTTCTTTGACAGGAGTGGCTGGACCTACAGGTGGGAGGCTGGGGGAGCCAAGGGTCTCGATAGGGTACATGAGTTCCAGAGGATAGAACTTGTGTGGCTGGCATCCCCCCAGGACACCGAGGAGATACGTGACCGCACCGTTGAACTCTCATATGATGCTGCCGATGAACTGGAACTGGAATGGTACACTGAGGTGGGGGATGACCCATTCTACCTTGAGGGCAGAAGGGTTGAGGAGAGGGGAATAGAGTTTCCTGATGTCCCCAAATATGAGATGAGGCTCTCACTGCCAGGGCAGGAGAAGGGTGTGGCAGTTGTATCCGCCAATGTCCACGGTACACACTTCATTGAGGGATTCTCAATCAGGGAGGCCCGTAACATGAACATATGGACTGGATGCACCGGTATAGGTCTTTCAAGGTGGATATACGGTTTCCTGGCCCAGAAGGGCTTTAATATTGAGAAATGGCCGGAATTCATAAGGGAGCGAGTTGAGGGTGTTGAGGCCCCCCGTATAGTTACCTGGCCCGGCAAGGATTGATCTGAGGTGGTCATTTGAACTGTGACAGGCACCCTGAACGTGAAGGTGTGGCGTCATGCATAATATGCGGGAGGATACTCTGCGAGGAGTGTCGTCTGAAGCTTGGAGGGAAGAATTACTGTGAGAGGTGTGCTGATAAGCTCTTCAGGGAGCGGGTTGAGTCCGGTGAAGAGAAAAGGAAGGGAATGGGTCTTGGTGTTAAGATACTCATTGCCATTCTCATAATCCTGGGTATCCTTGCTGTTCTATCATACCTCATTTACAGTGTGTACCTCGCACCATACTATGGCAGCCCTGAAAACGTGCTAGGGATACTCATGAGTGACCCTGAAAGGATAATCCGTTTCCTGGGAACAAGGATCTCCAGTTAACTGATCATAAGTGAAAAAATTCAATAAGTCATGATCGAGTTCTGGGAAGGATCTTCACCTCAATCCTCCAGCTAGTGGGCTCCCTGAACTTTAATGAATGATGTGCCCCTCCTTGATTCAAATGTGAGTGTCCCGTCAAGCCGCCTCACAAGGCCCGCCACAATATCCAGTCCAAGTCCTGCGTCTTCTCAAGGCTGAAGCCCTCTGGAAGGCCCCCCCATTATCACTGACCCTGAGAAGGAAACCATTAGAGATATCCTCAAGGAATACCCTGATGGTCCCCCCATCATCGAATGCGTGTCTCAGGCTGTTTGATACAAGTTCATTTAGAATGAGTCCCAGTGGAACTGCCGTCTCAATGTTGATTCCACCACACCAATGTCCACCTCAATCTGAACACTGGACCTGTACATGTTGCGCAGGTAGGATGGAGCCTCTCTGTGTAAGATGCAAAGTTCACTGTACTTGACTCTGGATTGGAAAGGAGTAAATCATGGACCAGTGTCATGGCCCTTATCCGAAGCTGCAGAGCCCTCATGAGTTCACAGGAATCATGTTCCATTCCCCTTGCCTGGAGGTTTATGAGGCTTGAGATGATCTGAAGGTTGTTCTTGACACGGTGGTGAAGTTCTGACAGGAGTGTTCTGTTGGCCTCAAGGGACCTTCTTGCTTTCTCCTCAGACCTCTTGATATCTGTTAGATCCTCAAATATTCCCAGGGAACCCCCATCAATCCTTCTAATGATCACCCGTATCCACCTATACCCCCTTATCATGAACTCCCCCCTAAGTTTTTCTGACGTCTGCAAGGTCCCTGTGGAGTTCACCTATAAATCTATTATCTGCCGGTTGCCTGAAAATCTCCCGTATGGTGGGGTTGGACGCCAGTATCCTTCCATCGGCATCCATGAGGACCACACCCACAGGGAGTTTCACGAAGAGTGACCTGAACTTCTTCTCACTGATCC
>NZ_JASFYG010000009.1 GCF_030055435.1 Methanothermobacter sp. | reverse complement strand
GGTTATGAACCGGGTCAATCACAGCAAGCCTTCATGGTTAACTCATGAACCCGCGCCACTGGACAAACCATGGCACACCCAGTACACAGCCCCCCACCAAACACAAACAAAATCGAAAAAATTGCAATGGTGGATAATTCATTTGACAAATATCATGTACCGGGTAAAATAATGATATAATTATTGTAGTATATAAATATTGCGGTAACCAGGATGTTAATGGAAATGATAATCCAATCATATCATTGGCGGGATCTGACTGAGAAACCTGTAAAGAATGCGTCAAAAATCAGATATTGTGAGATTTAAAGGTCAGAAAAAACTTCCCTCATAAATATTCTGATTGAAAGATTCCCATTATAGCACAGCATCCTTATTTAAAACTTTCGATTATCATTAAATAACAAATTATTTTTATAGGACGGATAAAGTTTTAAATGGTGATAAATTATGAAGTTTGGTATCGAATTTGTTCCAAATGAGCCAATAGAAAAGATAGTGAAGCTAGTGAAACTGGCTGAAGATGTGGGCTTCGAATACGCCTGGATCACAGACCACTACAACAACAAGAATGTATACGAGACCCTTGCCCTGATTGCAAAGGGAACAGAAACAATAAAACTCGGTCCAGGTGTCACAAACCCCTACGTGAGAAGCCCTGCAATAACAGCCTCAGCCATAGCTACACTTGACGAGCTCTCAAACGGAAGAGCAACTCTCGGTATTGGTCCCGGTGACAAAGCTACATTCGATGCCCTTGGAATCGAATGGGTTAAACCCGTCTCAACAATAAGAGATGCAATTGCAATGATTAGAACCCTCCTCGCAGGTGAAAAAACAGAAAGCGGTGCCCAGTTAATGGGTGTGAAAGCTGTACAGGAAAAGATACCCGTATACATGGGTGCCCAGGGTCCAATGATGCTTAAAACAGCAGGTGAAATAGCTGATGGTGCACTCATAAACGCATCAAACCCCAAAGACTTCGAAGCAGCAGTGCCACTCATAAAGGAAGGTGCTGAAGCCGCAGGTAAAAGCCTCTCAGATATTGATGTTGCAGCATACACATGCTGTTCAATAGATGAAGATGCAGAGGCAGCTGCCAACGCAGCAAAAATAGTTGTTGCATTCATTGCAGCAGGATCACCACCACCAGTATTTGAAAGACACGGCCTACCAGCCGACACAGGTAAAAAATTCGGTGACCTCCTCGGTAAAGGGGACTTTGGTGGAGCAATAGCTGCAGTTGACGACGCCCTCATGGAAGCATTTTCAGTTGTGGGTACACCTGACGAATTCATACCAAAAATTGAAGCCCTCGCTGAAATGGGCGTAACCCAGTACGTCGCAGGATCACCAATAGGTCCAGACAAAGAAAAATCAATAAAACTCCTGGGAGAAGTTATAGAAAGCTTCTAATCCCAGAAAACTTTTATTTTACTAATTTTAATTATTCTACGATTAATTACAAGCTATTTCTGATCTGATTAAATTTAAATAGCTCCTACAACCAACATAAACCAATATCACTTATTAAATTAATAAAACGTCAAAAACACCACCAGTTAGATTAGATTAAAATGAATTAATAAAACATCAAACAACATAAACACTACTTAGATTAGATTAAAATGATCGGTAAATTAGCATCCCTGATAAGGAAAAAGAACCTGAAAAAAATAAAACCAAAAAGTCCAGATGAACTCTCAGCAAGCTGGATCCAGGAAGATCTGTTATACTCAGGCAAGGGAAGGGCCCTTTTTATGATACTTCCTACCATAGGCTGCTCATGGGCCCTATCAGAAACCGGTGGCTGTACAATGTGCAGCTACATTTCTGACTCTTTTCTGGAAACTGTGGAGGCAGACAAGATCATCGAAATATTCGATGATATCATATCCCGTTACCAACTTGAGGAAAAAACAGCTGTTAAGATATTCACCTCTGGAAGTTTCCTGAATCCTGAAGAATTCCCACAGGAGGCAGTGGAGCACATACTAAGCAGACTCAGCGCCCTGCAAAATGTTGAGGAAATAATATTTGAATCCAGGCCCGAGTACATAAACCAGGAAGCTGTTACAAGATGCTGTGAACTTGCAGGTGATAAGATAGTTGAGATAAGCATTGGCCTTGAAACCTGCTATGAAAAGACAAGGTTAATGAAGATAAACAAGGGTTTCAGTAACGCTGACTTTGAAAGGGCAGTTAACACCATCAGTGGCCTTAAAGGGGATTTTAACGTCAGGTCAAAGACGTACATCCTTGTAAAACCGATTCTGGTCTCAGAAAAAAGGGCTGTGGAGGAAGCCATTTCCACCGCCATTTATGCTGAAAAGGTCGGTGTTGACCGCCTGTCCTTCTGCCCATCAACAGTTCACAAGGGGACCCTTATGGAGGATCTCTGGAGAAAGGGCTCCTACAGGCCCCCATGGATATGGAGCCTCATTGAAATAATTAACAGTACCAGAAAGAAAGTTTCAATACCCGCCATAATGGATACATCTGGTTTTGGAACATCCAGAGGACCCTACAACTGCAAAAAGTGTAACAGAGACCTCAAGAATCTCATAATTAGGGCAAACCTTGAACAGACTCAGGTACCCCCCTATGAATGCGAATGCAGGTCACAGTGGCTTGCTGAGCTGAAGTTTTCAGATACAACCGCATCCACGGATATAAAATACAGTGAATACAGCTAAAATTATGGACTGATGAGCAATGATTGGTATAAGCGCTGATTTTGATCCCGTGCACCTCGGCCATGTGCGACTCATAGAGAAGGGTCGCGAAATAGCAGATAAAACCGGTGATGAGGTTGTAATTTACCTCAACAAGGATTTCAGTGCAAACCACGCCCCATTTTTTGTTCCCTACGAAGCGAGAAAGGAAATGGCCCTTGAAGCAGGCGCCGACCGCGTTGTCCCCATTGAGGGACTTCACTACCGCCTGACACTTGCATATACGGTGCCAATAAGAATAGCCATGATGATAGAGGATGGTGTGGTTGACTATGTTGATGCTGCAAATGTCTCACCTGACCTCATAATCAAAAAGGCGAGGGAATTTGCATCAAGGGGGGTGTTCAGTGGTATACCACGAGGCCTCCCCAACAGAAACGTAATACGGTGGTTTGCAGTTAATGAATTCCTTTACAGAAAGTACGGACGAAAAATGAAGTTCCACATAATCCCGGAACTTACCGTTGACGGCTCAAAAATTTCCGGGAGGGAGATACGGCAGAAAATAATTGATAACAATATGGAGATACCCCCAAGTGTCCAGAGGGTTCTACCAGAATCAAGCATCAGAATCCTTGAAAGGGAAATAGAAAAGGGAACTATACCCGGCACGAGAAACCTTGAGGCTATAATGGAGAGAATGAACAATTTATCCCGTGCTGAATTGATGAAAATAGCCTACCTCAATGCAGACGCCGTCAACTCCATCATAAGAAACAGAAAATACTACAGGGAAGGCCCGATATGGGCTGCATTCCGAAAGGCCGGCTATGGCCCCGTGCTGACGAGGCTTGCCATGAGTTCAATAGAGATGAATGTAAGGAGAGAGGAGGTAAGGGACCTCATTGAACACTACACCAGGAAGGGGTGGATTCCACCGGATCAGGGAGTGAGTAACCTGATTGATAGGGCCTGGTTTGTCTCAGAGAAGGTCACTGAGGGTATGAGTTCAGAAAAGGCAAATAAATTGTTTCTCCAAGGAAAACATAAAGTGGATGCCCCCTCATCCTTTGAGGCAGGGTTAAGTCTAAGAAGGCATGAAGTCAGAAGAATGAGGGACGGAATGGAAGCCCACATATACGTTGACCGGAACGATACCTTATCCTGCCAGATAAGAAATGGGATCAAGATAAGGAGTCCCCTTCATCTTTCAGCCCAGATGGCAACCTATCTTAGACTCATAATAGATTCACATATAATACCCTTCCATGCGACAGTAAGAAAAAGGAAGAAGGGCTTCAGAGTCCTTGTGAAAATCAATTAACCTTCCATTGAATCTGGAAGATCTTTAACCTTATCTCTCGTCTCAACAACAGGGCACTTCCAGTCCCTGCAGAATGTCATCACTATCCTTCCTGACTCAGTGGTTATGTAGATTCTCCAGCATTTATCATCATATGTCCTGAATTCCACATCAACAATCCTTTTTCCCACAAGTTCCATAAGGTTTGCGGCACATTCACTCTCAAGGTCTGAGTTCATTTCCCCACCAGTGAATTATATATTTTTACCTCTTTATATCTTCATCGTCATGCGATGGCTGATATTTTCCTGCCACCAGTCTAAGGAGGTCCCTGTAATCAGCATCAGAGGGGGCATCAATTTCACTGAGCCTTTCAAATACCCTCATGATGCATGATGGCATCGACGGGTCAATAACCTCCTCAAGCATGCTCTGAACCTCCCCAATCTCCTCATATCTCCTTCCTGCATGAATTATGGAACTCCTCAACCTCGAAACCGCAGATTCTCTGAAATCAGCGCCCTCAGTGTACTCAAGTACATCCATCACATCCTTCTCAAGGCCCATTATGTGTGCTGAAAGGAGTGTCTCCCAGAGAAGAGCTGAAACACCCTTCGTGTAGCTGCTTCTGAGCATCTTGATTGCAGATGCATCCCCGGGTCTCTGGCCGCGGACCTCAATGTTCAAGCCATACCTGTTAAGTTTCATGAAATCCTCAGCACCTTCACCGGCAGCTATTATGAGCACACCGGCGCCCTTCCTCCGGACGCTCCCCATTATGGCAGCGTCAGCGAATCTGCCGTTTTTTATGAAGGAGCTGGCCTTCCTTACTGTCCGGGGTGCGATGTTGTTTATATCAACGTACACCCCCTTTACATGTTCCCCTGCCTCCCTTGCCGCCTCAACAGCCGCCGCGGGGGTGACAGCCGATATGACAATATCCGCTGAATATACCTCCTCCTGTGGCACATCAAGGACCCCTGCTTTTCCTGCAAGTTTCACCGTCCTGGTACTCCTACCTGCAAGGGAGGTTACAACATCAACACCCTCCTCCCTTAGCCTTGAGGCGAGGGTGTATGCAACTTCCCCGAAGCCTATGAATCCAACCCTCATGATTATCACCTTTAAGGTTCTTTATGTAACCGTGCAGTTTTATCCAATCAGCTGGTAAAGCATGTAGATGCCTGCAGCCATTACCATGAAACCCCCAAATTTTCTCAGATCCCCTGTCCTCTCCGCGAGCCTTTTAAATGGCTGCTCTGCCATTAAAACCAGGGAAATAAGTACCACTGATAAACCCGCAGTGTAGAGGAGGAGGTTAAGAATAACCCTCCCGGTTTCCAGGGCAGAGTATGATATAACAGTTACCAGATAGGGGCTGTAGCATGGTGACCAGGCAAGGGCCGTTAGGAACCCCAGAAGAAGGTGATTTTCGGTGACTGGAACCCTGAATGAAAGGAGAGGTTTCTCAGATAGAAGCCAGACACCCATTAGTATTATCACAATGGATGCGGGTATGCGCATATAGAGGAGATAGTAATTCACGGCCGCTGTGAATATGGCTGTTAGCAGTATCAGAGAGAGAAATATCGAGGCAAAGCCAATGGAAAAAAATGCAATCTGTCTTTTATCCCCCATAATTGCCTCAGAGAACAGGATGGGTACCACGGGGATTATGCATGGGGATAGGGCTGAAAATATCCCTGCAGCAAATGACAGGATGTATTCATACATGGCTTTACCCCAGATATGATAGGAACTCCTCGGGGGACATGTATCCCTCTCTTCTTCCTATCTCATTTCCCGAGGAATCCAGTATGATTGTGGTTGGAATCACATAGATACTATAAGTTGATGCTGCCGATGGGTCGGAGTCAACGTCAATCTTCGCTGCAATGTAGTTCTCTGAAATCTTCCCTAAAACATCCTGATTCTTTAGGGTCTCATCTTCAAGTTTCCTGCAGGATGGACACCATGAAGCTGAGAATATGAGGATAACCCTCTTATTCTGCTTTGATGCCTCATCTATGGCCTCCTGGGGACTGTTATACCACCTGAACTCCCTATTCTGGGTCTCATTTTTTGCCGGGGTGTTGTGCGGCTGGGTTAAGTAAATGAGGAGTATAACCATCAAACCCAGCAGAACACCCGAAATGCCCCATTTCTTAATCACATCCATCCTACCACCAGCATATTTAGCAGATATAAGAGTTAATTAAATCCACTTGTTATCAGACCACCGGAAACATACAGTTCAGAGTTTCACAGCCACGTTATCGCCCTTTTCAACACCCAGATCCCTTGCGATTGCATGACACTTTGCATTTAGAAGGCAGAAAATGTCTCCCTGATCCTCTATCTCTGTAAGGCCCTCATAGTTACCCATACCCTTGGCTATAACAACCTCGGCCTCCTCAAAGATCCTCATGAAATCCTCTGAGACATCACTTTGAACCATGCCAACAGAGTCGGTGCCTGTTGTTACGATCTCAGCCACCTTATGGAGGCCCGCTTCAATGGCGTCCTCCATGCATGCGTCGTTGAGGATGGGTTTGCCCTTCACTGCAACCTTCACATCAACCCCGTACTCTCCAATCTTTTCAATGAGGGGCCTGTCAAAGAGTATCTCACCGGTATTATCCAGTAGATAAAGGACCTCTGAGGCATCCTCAAGTTTTTTCTCAAGTAATGGCACATGGTTTATCCTGAGGGGGGCCTTCAGTGAATCCTTTATACCCTGATCATGGTTGAAGTCAAGTCCCAGGGCCCCGAAGTCTATTATGTTGCCTGTTATTGCAACCTTGACATGGCTTTCTAGGTCACCGTGTTTCTCTAGATACTCCTCAGCAAGTGGAAGGAACCTGGATGCGATTTCGTTGCACCGCCTCTTCTCCATGAGGTAGGGGTCCTCCGAGCCTGTCATCTTCTTTATGAGCCTGTGCATTGCTGTTCCGAGTTCATTTGACACCTGCCCCTTCCTGAATCTTTCATTGAGGAGTTCAACTACCTTAACCATCACCTGCAGCTTGAGGTCCTCGTCGTCTGTTGCAAGGTCAAGGGCCTCCCTTGCCTGCCTCAGGAAACATGGAGCGCATTCATAGTATACCTTCATCCACTGACCCCCCCTAACCCCCGTAGATTACCCGTATTATCTCAATAATATCCCCATCAGATATTTCCTCTTCCTCTATCACTATTTCACTGTTCCTTTTAACAACGGCTGTCTCCAGTGGGATCTGGAGTTCCTGGAGGATGTCCTTAATCTTCTTTTTTTCTTCAGATTCCATCACTCTTTTTCCTTCATCTGTGATCACTGTGAACTTCATCTTCATTCACCCCTAATTCGTGTATGAATGTGCATGCCTTACATAACCTGCCTGATGAGGGTTCACCGCAGCTTACACAGGTCCCTGATTTCCTAGTGCCATCCATATCCCTTATAAGGGTCTCCTTTATTTTATCAAAGCCCCTGAGTGTGGAGTACATTATGGTGGGGCGTTTCACGGATATCTGCTTGAGGAAGTCACCTATTTCCCTCCTGAATGAGCCTGATGCATAGGGGCAGCCTGCAAGGTGGACATCAAGACCCCTTGCAAGGACGTACACTCCAACCTCCCTTTCAGGTATCTCCCTGAGGGGTTTGATTTTTGGTATGAATTTTCCGCCGGCCGTGGATGTCATGGGCCCTATCCTTGTGAGGTTTTCAAGGTTCCCCTCCAGGTAATTCATGATGATGGCCTGGCACTCATCGTCCAGGTTGTGGCCGGTTGCTATCTTTGTTGCCCCACTCTTTCTGGCCTCCCTGTTGAGTATCCAGCGCCTGAAAACTCCGCAGTATGTGCATGCCCCCCTTGAGGGGTTTTTCATGATTTCATCAAGTGTTATGCCTGCATAATCCTTCAGCGTGACAACCCTGTGAGGTATGTCCCTCGCGGCACAGAACCTTCTGGCAATCCTTACGCCATCCTCCCTGTAACCTGATATGCCCTCATCGATGGTTACAGCCTCAAGTTCTATTATGTTTCTGTTTCTGAGTTCATCGAGGATGTCGGTGACCATGATGCTGTCCTTTCCGCCTGAAAGCCCCACAAGGACCCTGTCACCCCTTTCTATAAGTCCATATTTTCTTATATCCCTCATGACCTTCTTTCTGGTGGTTTCTATGAAGCATTCGCTGCAGAGCATCTGTCCAGAGTATTTCCTGTTTATTATGACCTTTTCTGATCCGCATCTGGTGCACTGCATCTAAACTCTCCCTTATGTGTAAAAACAAGCCATGAATCAATTTAATTACGCTGACCATTTTCAAATAGTGCTGACCTCTCAAAGAGTTCAAAATCCTGAACATACCCCTTACCTGTCCTCATGGCTATTTCTGCCTTCTGTAATTCTGCTCCAAGGTAGGCTGCATGTTCAAGTCTGCTTACAAGTTTTCTATTTATAATCTCCTCATATAACCTTTTGGCGCTATCTGATGTGAAGGCAATTACCGGCTCTGTTTTATCATAGAGTACCGCTTTTATCCTTCCATTTTCAACCATGATCTTGAAGCTGCCGCACCTGTCTCTGACGAACTTCATGCCCCCCTCTGCCTCAATGGTGGGTACGCTGATTTCCTCAACTATCGTGCTGGGTTTTCTCTTATCCTTGAATAGTACAAGGTTTATTCCAAGGTCCTTGGGTACAGAACCCCTGTTTTTGGCCAGGAACATCATCTTTGATGCCACTGAGAGTTCATGAACGCTTCCAAGTGCTTTTCCGCTCTCCTCTGGTGTGAATAGTATGCTCACACCAAGTTCCATCCCAAAACCAGCGAGAAGTGCATTCGCCCCTGTGGAGTCAGCGTCAAGGAGTTCGGTCACGTTCCCAACACCAAAGAACACAGGGTCGGGGTTTCTCTCTGTGTACATTCTGCATGCCATCACAGATTCCACTATGCTTCTGCTGTTTACCGGATCAAGCACAGGGTCGGCTATTACATCTATACCCCTGCATTTTCCCTTGAGTTTCTCCAGGGCCTCAACCCTCTCCTCAACCGTTTCAGGGACCCATCCTTCGCTGTAGTCTGTGGGTAGGATCACTGCAGGTACACTGTTTTTTCTGAGTGACCCTAGAACTTCCCTGTAGTTTCCAAGGTCCAGGCTCAGGATCATGTCGACGCCGCAATCCACTGCAGCCTCTATTTCAGGGGGGTTGAGACTATCCACGCTGAGGGGTACGTCGGGGGCGGCTGATCGTGCAGTTTCCAGTATTTCAGGGAGCAAATCCGAGTTGTCCTCACCGGCCAGCATTCCAAGGTCAATCATGTCCGCGCCACTTCTTATGAAGTATTCAATCCTTTCCCTGAGTTTCCCTTCCTTCAGGAGGAGGGGGGCATTGGCAACCTCTGCAAGGACCCTCATAGGGAAGTCCCTCCCCACTGGAAGGTTACCTATGAGTATGTTTTCATCCCTCTCCAGCAGCTCCTTTCTCTTTTCAGCATCATTTTCAAAGTCCTCTATGAACTGGAGGGCCCTCCGCCTCTGCTCCTCCTCAATGAGTCTGTCGGCTGGTTTTCTGGTGGAGAGTTCAAGTTCATCAAGCATATCAAGAACTATGGGGAGGTCTGCAGCATCTGTGGGTCCCTTATATGCAGGTATGCCTGTTTCATCCCACACCACCTTCACGTCCTTGGGTATGAGACCCGGTACGATTATCATGTCTGGTGCTCCATCCGAAAAGTTAATGTTGCGGATTTCAGATACTATTCTGCGTGGTGTTAAAAAGGCCGCTATGGGAGTGTTAACCACGTGAACATGAATTTCATGGCTTGAAGCTGACACTGCCTCCCTCACAGTCCCTGACGCAAGTTTTCCTGTGATTATAAGGACTCTCATTTCATTACCCCTATTAATTTTAATTGACCAACATGTATATATATTAAAAATTTATAATGATTAACAATGAGAAATGGAGGTAGACTATGATCGAAATTCGCTTTCATGGACGCGGTGGCCAGGGCGCTGTTACAGCGGCAGAGATCCTAGCTAAAGCTGCCTTTGAAGACGGTAAATACTCACAGGCCTTTCCATTCTTCGGTGTTGAGCGTAGAGGCGCTCCAGTTATGGCTTTCACAAGAATTGATGATAAACCCATCAGGAGAAGATATCAGGTTTACAATCCCGATTATGTTGTTGTTCTCGATGAGGGACTTGTTGATGTGGTTGACGTATTTTCAGGCTTAAAGGGGGATGGTGTGGTTGTACTCAATACCGCAGGCACCTTCACCTCAGAGAAAGCCGAGGTCCACACAATTGACGCCACAGGCATAGCCCTCGAGAACCTTGGAAGACCAATCGTTAACACCGTAATGCTCGGGGCATTTGCAGGTATAACAGGTCTTGTAAGCATAGATTCGCTCATAAAGATTATCAAAGAAACGTTCCCCGGAAAAATTGGTGATAAAAACGCAGAGGCTGCAAGGATAGCCTATGAAAAAATGAAACAGTCAGGGTGAATATAATGGAATCACTTGGAGCAACCGTCAGAGAACCAGGAAGCACCCGTAAAAACAAGACGGGAAGCTGGAGAACATTCAAACCCATTCTTGATAAGGATAAATGTATAGACTGTGATAACTGCATCCTTTTCTGTCCCGAAGGCTGCATAGATAAGGAACATGAGATTGACTACGATTACTGTAAGGGATGCGGGATATGCGCAGAGGAATGCCCCGTTAAGGCAATCAAGATGGAGAGAGAAAAATAGGAGAGACTCTAAATGGTTCTTAAGGTTATATCCGCAAATCAGGCCGTTGCAGAAGCAGTGAAACTTGCAAAACCAAAAGTCATCCCTGTTTACCCGATAACACCCCAGACCTCAATATCAGAGTACCTTGCAAAATTTGTGGCTGATGGTGAACTCGATGCCGAATACATAAGGGTTGAATCAGAGCACAGCGCCATGAGCGCATGTGTGGGTGCATCAGGTGCAGGTGTTAGGGTTTTCACAGCAACATCATCCCAGGGCCTTGCACTCATGCATGAGATAGTCTATGCCGCAGCTGGACTCAGGAACCCCATTGTCATGGCGAATGCCAACCGTGCCCTATCAGCCCCACTCAGTATATGGAACGACCACCAGGATTCAATAGCTGAAAGGGACTCTGGATGGATGCAGATATACGCAGAAAGTGGACAGGAAGCCCTTGACTCAGTTCTACTATCATATCGGGTATCGGAGGATAGGGACGTTCTCCTTCCAAGCATGGTCTGTCTGGATGGTTTCATACTGACACACACCGTGGAACCCGTTGACATACCATCACAGGATGAGGTTGACACATTCCTGCCAGAATTCCAGCCACAGGTAGTACTTGACCCTGACAAGCCAATGTCACTCGGTACATTCACCGATCCAAACTATTACATGGAGGCCCGCTATGAGGTAGAAATGGCAATGGAGAGGTCAAGGAAGGTTATTGCAAAGGCCTGTCAGGAATTCAGTGAAATGTTCGGGCGAGAATACGGATTCGTTGAGGAGTACCGCTGCGAGGATGCCGAAATAATCCTAGTGGCCATGGGCTCAGTCTGCAGCACCCTAAGAGAGGTTATTGACGATATGAGGGAGGAAGGCAGACCTGTGGGGCTCCTGAAGGTGAGGGTTCACAGACCATTCCCTGCTGAGGAGATTAAAAAGGCGGTCAGTAATGCCAGTAAGATTGCTGTTCTGGATAAAAATATAACTTTCAGTGTTGGTGGCGCTCTCCACACCGAGTTAAAGGCCCTGCTACCTGACAAGGAGGTTTACGGGTTCATTGTGGGCCTCGGTGGAAGGGACATAACACCGGAGCACATCATGGAAATTGTTAAAAGGACAGAAAACCCTGAAAGAAGTGTCACCTGGATCGGACTTAAGGAGGAATCACAATGAAAATACCTGAAGAAGAATTCCTGGCCCCTGGACACCGCGGATGTGCCGGATGCGGTGCGACAGTGGGAGTCAGACTTGCCCTCAAGGTTCTCGGAAAAAACACCGTTGCGGTCTCATCAACAGGATGCCTCGAGGTTATCACAACCCCCTACCCTGAAACATCCTGGGAAATACCATGGATCCATGTTGCATTTGAAAACGCTGCCGCGGTTGCATCAGGCGTTGAGAGGGCCCTCAGGGCTAGGGGCAGGGATGACGTTAACGTTGTGGCATTCGCTGGTGATGGTGGGACAGCAGATATCGGTCTTCAGTCCCTATCAGGTGCAATGGAGAGGGGTCACAATATAATATACATCTGCTATGACAACGAGGCCTACATGAACACAGGTATACAGAGGAGTGCCTCAACACCCTACGGTGCATCCACCACCACATCACCACATGGAAAGAAGAGTTTCGGTGAGGACAGACCCAAGAAAAACATGCCCCTGATAATGGCAGCGCATGGTGTCCCCTACGTTGCAACGGCATCCATATCATACCCTGAAGACTTCATGGAGAAGGTGAGGAAGGCAAGGGACACAGAGGGTCCAGCCTACATACACCTGCATCAGCCATGCACAACAGGGTGGGGCTTCGATCCCTCAAAGACAATAGAACTTGGAAGGCTTGCCGTTGAAACCGGTTCATGGATACTCTACGAGATAGAGGATGGTGACTTCCGCGTAACCTACAGGCCAGTACAGAGGAAACCCGTTGAAGAGTACCTGAACGCCCAGAAAAGATTCAGACACCTCACAGAGGAACAGAAGGCAAAGATCCAGGAATACGTTGACAGCGTGTGCCGGGAGCTCAGAATATAACGGGGGATGGAATTGCAGAAGATCATCATTCAACCGGAACTCTGTGACGGTTGCAGGGACTGTGAGGATGCCTGCAAGAAACTCTACGGCGCCTCAAGGATAATGATAAGGGAACTTGAGGGCCTCTATTACCCCATCATATGCCAGCAGTGCGAGGACGCCCCCTGCAGGACAGTGTGCCCAACGGACGCCATCCAGGACGAGGTTGACCCTGAGAGGTGCATCGGCTGCGGACTTTGCATGCTGGTATGCCCTTTCGGAGCCGTTGTCATGGAGGATCGGAAGGCCCAGAAATGCAGCCAGTGCCCTGACCTTGACACTCCTGCATGTGTTAAGGCATGTTCAAGGAGGGCTCTGAGCGTCGTTGACACCGAGAAACTGAAACTTGAAAGGCAGAAGGAGTTCATATCCAGGATGTCAGGTATAGGGAAGGGCCAGAAAGGGACTGATATCCTCAGCATACTGACAGCGAAGAGGAAGGCCCGGCAGAAGCTTGAATAGGTGAAATTTCATGAGAGAACTGGTTTCAAATCCGGAACTGTGCGATGAGTGCATGAAGTGTGAGAGGATATGCCCCAGGAACGCCATACGGGTCATTGATGGTGTCCCCATATTCTGCATGCACTGCGCACCTGAAAGGGCCCCCTGCCTCAACATCTGCCCGGAGGATGCCATAGTTGAGGTGGATGGTGCAGTCGTCATCCTTGAGGACAGATGCATTGGATGCGGTCTCTGCCGGGACGCTTGCCCCATTGGCGCCATAACCATCAATGAGAGGGGTGTTGCAGTGAAATGTGACCTCTGTGTTGATCGGGAGAAGCCCCTCTGCGTCATGGTATGCCCCAAGAAGGCCCTCAGTGAGAGTTCAGAGGATATTATGGCAGCCAAGAGGGACAAGATAACAGGGGAACTCAAACGCCTCAAAAATCTCATGAGATACTGACCAAACTATTTTTTAGGTGATCCCATGATCAGGCAGGAAATGGTTGAGGAGACAGTGTGCCGTCTGTTCAGGGAGGCCGTTATCAGAATCCCCGATGACGTCACCCTTGCGCTGAAAAAGGCCTACCTTAAAGAGGAGGACGAGATCGCCCTCCTGAACCTCAAGGCCATCCTTGATAACATTGAACTCGCAAAGAAGATGGAGGTACCTGTATGTCAGGATACAGGGCTCCCCATAGTGTTTGTGAGGATGGGGAACGTTGAGGTTGAAAACCTCTACAGGGGTATAGCTGCAGGGGTTGAAAGGGCCACAAAGGAGGTCCCCCTCAGACCAAACGTTGTTGACCCCCTCACAAGGGAGAATACCGGGACAAACACAGGGCATCTGATTCCACAGGTGGATGTTGAAATTGCAGAGGACCTTGATGGACTTGAAATAACGGTATTACCCAAGGGTTTCGGATCAGAGAACAACAATGCACTCCTCATGGGGCTTCCAGGTGACGGTGCTAAAGGTGTGAGGGACTTTGTTGTTGAGACCGTCCTCAAAGCCGGTGGAAAACCCTGCCCACCTGTGATTGTGGGTGTGGGAATCGGCGGGTCATCAGACCTTGCAATGAAACTTGCAAAGAAGGCCCTCCTTGGAAGGGTGGGGGAGAGAAACCCTGTAAAAGAACTCGCATCCCTGGAAGAAAACATACTTCAATCAATAAATGAAGCCGGTAGCGGCCCCATGGGTATGGGTGGTAAAACAACGGCACTGGATGTTAAGATAAGGACAGCCCATACCCACACAGCTGGCCTGCCAGTTGGTGTCTGCATACAGTGCTGGGCTGCAAGGAGAGCCACAGCCACCATCAGAGACGACTGATTACAGGTGGAGGACTTTTTCCCGGCAGATCGAGATGCACCTCGTGCAGAGTATGCAGTCTGTTCCATTGGTTCTCCTTCTACTATTTGATCTCATATCAACATCCATTGGGCATTCTGAAAGGCATTTCATGCAATTTCTGCCTTTATTTTCATCAAATTTAACCGTGAGGACTGAAAGGTAGGATGATGCCTTAAGAAAAATGCTTACCGGGCATATGTACTTACAGAAGGCCCTGTTGTCACCAAGTGCAACTGCAAGGGCAATTCCAGTAACATAATAGGCTGCGTTTCCTGCAATGAATGCCCAGAACATCACAGTATCAGGATTATCCGCTCTAGTTAAAATCAGAAAAACGGTTACAGGGGCTATCAAAAACAGCATATATTTCACGTAGCCCAGAAAGCGTCTTCTTCTGCCACTAGACCTCCGGTATGGCAGTAAGTCAAGTATCATTGAGGTCCAGCATGCATATCCACACCATCCCCTTCCAAAGAGGACTGGCCCGGAAATCTTTGCAATCGCATAGTGTATCACAGCACCCTGAAACACTCCAAGGAAGATGTAGTACCAGAAGCCCTCGATCTGCATGTTTTCAGATCCTAAAATTCCAAGATAGAGGAGCATGTAGCTTCCAACAGCCAGCTGGACCAGTGGCCTGCCGTGCCTAAACTCTGCACCCATAAGATAAATTCCAGCAGCCACCAGAGAGCCGATGTAGAGAAAATTGAAAAGATAGAATGGGTCGGCTGTCCATGAAAATAGGAAAAGTGCCAGTGCTAAAAATAAAAGAAGATTATGGATGGGAGTAGCCATCTGGATTTGATCATGGCTTTTCACAGGTTATCATGAAAATTGTTCTATCCGCGATGCTAACAGCCCTGTCACCAACCCTCTCAAGGAACCTCGCTATGAACAGAAGGTTAACAAGGTAGGATATCGACTCCTTATCCTCGAACATGCTTGCTGTTACATGCTCCAGTGTCTGGTCAAAGAGGTCATCCACCTTATCATCATCGTGCCTGAGCTCGCGTGCCATGTCCATGTTCTGGTCCAGGAATGCATAGATACCTTTGGATAACATCATCTGCACAAAGTCAGACATATGTTTGAGGTCCTCCATGGGTTTCCGGGGTATCTCCTCATCCTTCAGTTTCTCAGCGGCCTCTGCTATATTGGCTGCAAGGTAACCTATCCTCTTGAGGTGGCTCCCAACCTTGATGCATGCCTCTATGAATCTCAGATCACCTGCAACTGGCTGTTCAGCCGCTATTAAACTTATTGATTTTCTTTCAAGGTTAAAAACCATTTCATCAATTATCTTACTGTTCCTTATAACCTTCTCCTTCTTCTCATCATCGTATTCCATCAGGAGGTCGACTGCAAGTTTATGTGTCTTGAGGGTTTTCTGGGAAACTTCCTCCATGTCCTTTCTGAGGTCCTTAAGCTTTTTGCGGAAGAGTATCCGCGGATATTTCTTCTCCATCTAAAAGTCCTCCTCGGATTTATAGTCACTGATAAGTCTTTCAATTGACTCATCACTTGGAACCCTTATCCTGTACTTTTCAAGGAGCTCATCCCTTGAGGAAACATCCATGAACATCTCATTGATTATTATATCTGCCTCAAGGGGTATTGAAAGTTTTGATTCATCGTTGAGCTCAATGAGTGTGCTGAAGAGGTCCTCGTCAGCCTCATAGACCTCAATGATTGAATCATCATTTATTTCTATCTTTTCCATTGCTTTGTGGCTGTGTGACTCCTCAAGTGTGTTGAGGTTGAGGTGCCAGGCCCCCACTATCATCTCCTTCATTATGAAGACTATGGCCTCACTTTCACCACTTAGAATCCTGATATAGGAAAATTCGGGGAGTGATGAACTCCTGAGGGCTCTGTAATCCATTTTTTTAGGGTTATCAAATGGCAGCCACATTAAATCCCCCCAACTACTTCATGAGCACGCTGTAGAATACCTTGTGATGTATAACCCTCTTACCCACTATGAGGTATGCTATCCTGTCATCCATCCCCATAACATGGTGTCCCATACTGAGGAGGTTCCTTGCAACCAGAACAAGGTTACCTGACTCTATGAACTCCCCCTGGGAATCATGGAGCTGGTTATAGAATTCCTGCAGCTGGAGATAATTCTTGGTGGACCTCTTGAGTAGCTGTATGTCCCTGTTCATGAGGGCTCCGAGGGCGTCATTTATCATGTCCTGGATGGTCTGTGACATGAACTCAATGTGGGGTGGTATGACGGTGTCGGTGCTGTCAATGGCGTACCTTGCAATGTAGGCTGAGAGTATATTTATCCTTTCAAGTTCAATTGATGTTCTGAGTATTGCTGATGCGAGTCTGAGGTCCTTTGCGACAGGCTGGTGGAGTCCGATGATTTTTAGACAGTCATCCTCTATCCTGTAGCTCTCCTCATTAACACCTGATGTTTCCTCTATTATCCTTTCAGCGGTTTCAACATCCTTCTTAATATAGCTGGATACAGCGTTCCTTACCCTCTCAGATGTCACATTACCATATTCAACAGCCTCATTCAGCACCTTTGAAAGTTTGTTTTCAAGGATAACACCAATCAATTACTTCACCACTCAAGCTTTTCATCCAAACCTTCCTGTAATATAGTCCTCGGTCCTCTTATCCCGGGGTTCTATGAATATCTCCTCTGTAAGGCCGCTCTCAACTATTTCACCGTGCAGGAAGAACGCCGTGTACTTTGAGACCCTTGTTGCCTGCTGCATGTTATGGGTGACTATGATTATGGTGTAATCTCTCTTCAGCTTGTGAATGAGGTCCTCTATCTTGGTGGTGGATATGGGGTCAAGGGCTGAGCATGGTTCGTCCATGAGTATGACCTCTGGCTCTATTGCTATGGTCCTTGCGATGCAGAGTCTCTGCTGCTGACCGCCTGAGAGGCCAAGGGCGGACTTATCAAGCTTATCCTTAACCTCGTCCCAGAGTGCCGCTGCCTTGAGGCTCTCCTCCACCCTTTCCTCTATGAAGTCCCTGTCATCGTAGCCATGAACCCTGAGTCCATAGGCCACGTTCTCAAATATTGACTTTGGGAAGGGGTTGGGCTTCTGAAAGACCATGCCAACCTTCTTTCTGAGCTCCACAACGTCCATCTGGGGGTCATAGATGTCCATGCCATCAAGGTATACATGTCCCTCATGTCTGAATCCCGGGATGACGTCGTTCATCCTGTTGAGTGTCCTGATGAATGTGGACTTACCGCAACCTGAGGGCCCTATCAGGGCCGTGACGGTGTTTTTTGGAATCTTCAGGTTCACATCCTTGAGGATGTGTGCCTCGTCAAAGTAAACGTTGAGGTCTTCAACTTCAATTCTGTACATAATGATCACCTATCTTCCCATCATCTTCCTTCTGTATCTATCAACAAGAGTGTTCGTGAGAACCGTGATGAGGAGCACGATTATTACGAGGACCGCTGCGGTTCCATATGCATTTTTGAGTGAAAGCCCCTCTGTGGCTATTATATACAGGTGGAGTGGTAGGGGTCTTCCAGGGTCAAATATGGAGATGGGCATTGCAAGCGCCGATCCAACAACAAACATGACCGCCGCCGCCTCTGAGATTGCCCTTGCCATTCCAAGTATAACTCCTGTGGTTATACCTGGCAGTGCCGCTGGTATAACAACACGGTAGATGGTCTCCCATTTTGTGGCCCCGAGGGCCAGGCTCCCCTCCCTGTATGATTGTGGGACGGTCTCAATGGATACCTGTGAAACCTGGAAGATTGTTGGAAGGGCCATGAGTGCCAGTACAAGGCCCCCTGAAAGGATTGACCATCCGAGCCCCAGGAATACAACGAAGAATGCCAGGCCAAAGAGACCGAACACTATTGATGGTATGGAGGCCAGTGTCTCCGCACCGAACTTTATGAGCTTCACTATCCTTTCCTCTGTGGCGTATTCAGCCATGTAAACAGCTGCACCCACTCCCAGTGGAGTTGCGATTATTCCCGCTATGAGGGTGACGTATATGCTTGATACGATCATCGGGGCTATTCCACCTGCCCTTCCCGAGTCAATGGGTTCAGATAGCAGGAATTCTGGGGTCAGTGCTGGAAGGCCCTTGAGCATTATGTAGCCTATTATAACAATCAGGATGAGTATTGTTATGAGGCCTGATACCCACAGAACTCCTGTCATGATCTTCTGGGTGGTTTTTGGTGAGATTATCCTGAAAGACATTTTTGAGCCTCCTAGAGGTATCCTCCACCTATCACGATCTTTTTCTTGTAGTGGAAGTAGTTTGCAATAACCAGCAGGACCATTATCACCATAAAGAGTATGATGGCTGTTCCGAATAGGGCGCTGTAGTGGAGTCCTGTTGCATATCCCATTTCCAGTGCTATATTGGATGTGAGGGCCCTTACAGGGTCCAGGATGGATGATGGTATCTGTGTAACGTTTCCTGCAACCATTATAACTGCCAGGGTCTCACCAATGGCACGGCCCATGCCCAGTATGATGGATGTTATTATACCTGGAATCGCTGCGGGAAAGATGACCTTGCGGATGGTCTGCCAGTGGGTTGCCCCCAGTGCAAGGGATGCCTCCTTGTACTCCAGGGGCACCGACCTTATGGCGTCCTCTGATACACTTATGATTGTGGGCATGATCATGACCGTGAGTATGAGTGCTGCTGTGAGCATTCCAAAACCTGTGCCCCCTATGTTGGTCCTCACATAGGGTACAAGCACTATGAGACCAAAGAATCCATATACAACGGAGGGTATTGCTGCAAGGGTCTCTATCACCGGTTTCAGAATTTTACGCATGATCTCCGGGGCAACCTCCGCCATGAATATGGCGCATAGGACTGATAGTGGAACCGCTATTGCAAGTGAGAGGAGAGTGATGCAAAGAGATCCCACTATCATCGTGAAGACCCCGTACTTACCATCAGACGGTGCCCACTCAATTCCGAATATGAAATTTATCAATCCATAATCCTGGAATATCGGGATTCCCTCACGGAATATGAAGGTTATTATGAGAACTATGGCGATGATAGAGAAGATCGCGGTTATAAAAAGACCCTTCTCAATGAGATTTTCCCTTGTCTTGCTGATCATATTTTACCTCCTAGGTATCATCTGAGACATTTGCTATTGCAGGGACAACCTTCTGGCTCCTGACAATCGCCTGTCCCTCCGGTGAAAAGACCCACTCAATGAAGTCCTTCACAACCCCCACAGGTTCCCCCCGGGTTATGAATTCAAATGGAACAACAAGTGGATAGGAACCATCAGCTATTGTGGTCTCAGAAGGGGTTATTCCGTTCACCTCAAGTGCCTTTACATCTGAACTCATATGGGCCATAGAGACAAAGCCAATCGCATAGGGGTCACTCTTTATTGCCTGTTTCACGGATTCTGTGGACCCCTGGACAATTGCATCTGACCTTATCTTTTCATCCTTCATTACAAGTGATTTGAATGAGCTTCTGGTTCCTGAACCCTCCTCACGTACTATAACATGTATCTCTGCATCTGGACCTCCAACCTCCTTCCAGTTACGGATCTTTCCGCTGAAGATGTCCCTCAGCTCTTCTGTTGTGAGGTCATCAACAGGGTTCTGGTGGTTGACAGCTATAACTATGCCATCCTTTCCTATAACATATTCCTTAAGTCCATTCTTCTCATCGGGTTTGAGGGCCTTTGAACTTGTTCCTATATCAACAACACCCTGCTGTACTGTCCTTATACCCATTCCAGAACCGCCGCCCTGGACGTTTATTCTGACATTCGGATGGTCCTTCATGTATTCCTCGGCGAGTTTCTCGGCAACTGGCTGAACAGAGGTTGAACCTGCAATTTCAATTCTCTCGTAATCTGAACCTGGTTTGATCATGAAATATGCAAGTGCGATGATAATGATTAGTACGAGAATGTTTCGTGTTTTTACATCCATCTCCATCACCTTCAGTTATCGATTTCACCTATTGGTTAATAAAGTTCACTGAAGGTGATGGAAAGAAAAAATTGTGGTTTTAATTAAAAACCACTAGGCCTTTGCTGGGACCACCTTTTCTGATTTGACTATTTCCTGTCCTTCTGGGCTTAGTACCCAGTCAATGAAGTCCTTGACTGCTCCCTGTGGACTGCCCTTGACCAGGAAGAGGAATGGCCTCTGTATCTTGTATGATCCATCTGCAACTGTCTGTTCAGATGGGGCCACACCATCAATCTTGAGGGCCTTCACTGTTTCATCAAGGTTTGCGAGTGATATGAAACCTATGGCGTTTGCATCCTGCTTAACAGCCTGTTTAACAGCCTCTGTTGAACTTTCAACTATGGCGTCCTTCTTTATCTTGGTTTCCTTACCCATCACGATTTCTTCGAAGGCCTTTCGGGTCCCGGAACCGTCTTCACGTGTTATCACTGTTATCTTTGCATCTGGTCCTCCGACCTCTTTCCAGTTGGTTATCTTTCCACTGAAGATGTCCTTCACCTGGTCCTTTGAGAGGTCTGAGACCGGGTTCTTGCTGTTTACAATTATTGCAATACCATCCTTACCTATGAGGTACTCTGTAAGGCCTTTCTTTTCATCGGGTTTAAGTTCCTTTGAACTTGTTCCGATGTCTGCGGTACCATCCTGGGCGCTCTTGATTCCCACACTGGATCCTCCGCCCTGGACGTTTATCTTAACGTTTGGGTGCTTCTTCATGTATTCAGCTGCAAGTTTTTCAGCAACTGGCTGAACAGAAGTTGAACCAACAATGTCGATCTTTTCCTGCTGTCCGCCTCCTCCAAGTGCTAGGACTGCGCCAGCAATGATTACGATTGCTACGACTATTCCTATGATCAGTTTGGTGTCCATTTTATCACCTCAAACTTTACCTTGTTGCGGGAGTATTTAAAATTTACTATTTTAGTGTACTTTATTACCTATTTAGTGAACTAAATTTCAGCGGGAGAAAAATTTAATTCACATTAAGTGAATATAGGTGCACCAAATGCATTAAAATTTAAATACTCAAAGCCAGATAGGGAAAGACATGATATCCGAAGGAATAATTAATGACATGCTGAAGGTAAAAAATCCGAAGTGGAGGACTTCCATTACTAGGGTGGAGCCTAATCGGATTGTTACCAGGGGTTATTCTCAGGAGGATTTGATTGGTGGTGTTTCTTTTTCTGAGATGGTTTACCTGTTGATTCGGGGTGAGC
>NZ_JASFYG010000008.1 GCF_030055435.1 Methanothermobacter sp. | reverse complement strand
ATTAGGTCTGGAAATATCGGAATGGTGTTTAAAGAAAAACCTGATTCAGCAGGGCTTTACGGTAGTACGAGAAACCATAGTGAACTATGTAATTATAGAGTTCCTGGAAAGAAATGACCTTAAAAATCGGGCAGCAAGAGAAAAAGCCGAAAATATGCTCAGGGGTGACGAAATTCTTCCAGAAAAAATCAGGAATCTCTGGTATGAACTTATAAACTACAGAAACGACATAAATCATGCTGGATGGAACAATAACATGCATAAAGCAGATAAATTTAAAAATAAACTTCGGGACTTTATACAAAGATTTCATGATATTATTAAAACAGATTTTTTAAGATGAAATAGATAGTCCCAATTTCAATCCCATTTTGGTCTGATTTTAACGATAAGCCATGGGACGCCGATGGAGACTTTATATCCATGATTTCAATCCCATTTTGGTCTGATTTTAACGTACATCATAGGGGAACACGGGAGATACTACTTCTACATTTCAATCCCATTTTGGTCTGATTTTAACACATCATCTGCCAGATGTTCAAGATAATGAATAACATCATTTCAATCCCATTTTGGTCTGATTTTAACAAGTGAAAAGAAGGAAGGATAGAGTGCCTTAGCCAAAAATTTCAATCCCATTTTGGTCTGATTTTAACTTGCACGTCAAGCACGTATCT
Organism: Methanothermobacter sp.; assembly: GCF_030055435.1. Lineage (NCBI taxonomy): Archaea > Methanobacteriati > Methanobacteriota > Methanobacteria > Methanobacteriales > Methanobacteriaceae > Methanothermobacter > Methanothermobacter sp. Next base: position 44,450 of record NZ_JASFYG010000008.1, on the reverse strand, counting down.
TCCCATATTCGAAGCGATTTCAATCCCATTTTGGTCTGATTTTAACAAAACACAAAACAAAACAAAAAACCACCAAAAAAACAATTTCAATCCCATTTTGGTCTGATTTTAACAATCACACGACACCCAGCAACTGTCTCGATGGTTAAGAAAAGAATATTTCAATCCCATTTTGGTCTGATTTTAACTTGTCTTGTCTTGTCTTGTCTTGTTTTTGTTTGTGTTTTGTCATATTTCAATCCCATTTTGGTCTGATTTTAACTTAGGTGGTGGAGGATGATGCCTGCGAGTGTTTCACATTTCAATCCCATTTTGGTCTGATTTTAACCCTTATAAGGGCTGGATTGCCAGTTAAAGCTCCAATGAATTTCAATCCCATTTTGGTCTGATTTTAACCAGCAACACCTGATGAAGTCCCATGCGACATAGTTGAACAAGATTTCAATCCCATTTTGGTCTGATTTTAACCTACGAGCACCATTGTTCACGTATAAAGTCAGTCCTTTGATTTCAATCCCATTTTGGTCTGATTTTAACGCATACCACAGGGGGCGCGGATAGACAGTATAGAAGTCCATTTCAATCCCATTTTGGTCTGATTTTAACTTGAACCCAGCCAGATTAAGCCTGTGTTATTCCCAACGTATTTCAATCCCATTTTGGTCTGATTTTAACGATACGTTACAACCCCTGAGGAGAGGAACACGTTTGATTTCAATCCCATTTTGGTCTGATTTTAACCATTTCTCCATCTTCATAGATGTCAGCGATGTCTACATTTCAATCCCATTTTGGTCTGATTTTAACCTATTCAGGAGATCCGTGATCCCATCAACCTATGCTGATTTCAATCCCATTTTGGTCTGATTTTAACTGGTGATTTCGGTGGAGGATACAACTTCAATAATGAATTTCAATCCCATTTTGGTCTGATTTTAACTAAAATATTATATGGACGGAGAGGAAGTCCAGATAAAATTTCAATCCCATTTTGGTCTGATTTTAACAACGAATATTCAATGAAAAAAGATATGAGTTCATAAAATTTCAATCCCATTTTGGTCTGATTTTAACTCCACTCGAAGCATCAACCTGATCATCATGATAATCATTTCAATCCCATTTTGGTCTGATTTTAACATAGCTGAAAAGGTTTATGAAATCTCAGGGATAAAAGATTTCAATCCCATTTTGGTCTGATTTTAACTTAATACAGGGAAATGGAATGCGACCCTTACTAAATTTCAATCCCATTTTGGTCTGATTTTAACCAGGAATATGAAGAAGATATAAACGATATATGTGAATTTTTAATTTCAATCCCATTTTGGTCTGATTTTAACTCGTAATCCCCCCCGCAGAGTACTCGCGGACGATGAAATTTCAATCCCATTTTGGTCTGATTTTAACTAATTTGGATGAACTTGATGGAGATTCATATGATCATTTCAATCCCATTTTGGTCTGATTTTAACTAAAATATTCTAAAAATATTGTATAAACATATGTTGATTTCAATCCCATTTTGGTCTGATTTTAACTAGGCATCCCTCCTAATCTTAACGTTAACACGTAAATTTCAATCCCATTTTGGTCTGATTTTAACCTATACGACGTCCTTGACATAATTGAGGAGACCGGTATTGATTTCAATCCCATTTTGGTCTGATTTTAACGCTGTGTTGTAGAGCCGGACATTCCGGAGGTATCCTTTAAGATTTCAATCCCATTTTGGTCTGATTTTAACCGGGGGTTCGGGGGGTGTTTGCAGGTTCGGATTGGTTATTTCAATCCCATTTTGGTCTGATTTTAACGTTGAAGCCCTTGAGGAGGTTCGGGGGCGTATCAGATTTCAATCCCATTTTGGTCTGATTTTAACCCGAAGCTGGCCTCCTTTTTAAATCCGAAATATCTTATATTTCAATCCCATTTTGGTCTGATTTTAACGGATACATATCATTCCCAGTGAACGACACCAGGGAATTTCAATCCCATTTTGGTCTGATTTTAACATTTTCACTTGAAGGGTATGGGGTCCCCGGTGGTCGTGGATGAGAGTATTTCAATCCCATTTTGGTCTGATTTTAACTCCTCAGGGAACCAGAAACGTTGGGTGAAGGTGAACAGATTTCAATCCCATTTTGGTCTGATTTTAACTCGCCGCGAACGCCCCCACCGGGATCCGGGGGGTGCATTTCAATCCCATTTTGGTCTGATTTTAACACAGCACCCAACGATTACCTTGAAAGAGCCGTTATATTTCAATCCCATTTTGGTCTGATTTTAACGGGAATACTACTCACAGGCAGCCCCCACATTCAAAGATTTCAATCCCATTTTGGTCTGATTTTAACCAGCTCGGATGGGTCGGGTACATCATAGGGGCACACATTTCAATCCCATTTTGGTCTGATTTTAACCCTATCCGAGACCATATTAGAAGGGTGAGCGTAGACTTATTTCAATCCCATTTTGGTCTGATTTTAACCATTATGGTCTTGAATCCGCATGGTATACGTTGAAGGATTTCAATCCCATTTTGGTCTGATTTTAACCCGCGGTCTGCCTTAACGTTGCGATAGCCCCCATATTCATTTCAATCCCATTTTGGTCTGATTTTAACAAGTTCGCCTTCCAGCAGTTGAAGATGGCCTGGGACCAGATTTCAATCCCATTTTGGTCTGATTTTAACGAACCCGGAGCCGCGACAACAGAACTCTCAGGGTTAACATTTCAATCCCATTTTGGTCTGATTTTAACTCTTCGAGAAGGTAATGGAGATCAGTCAGGTCACAGATTTCAATCCCATTTTGGTCTGATTTTAACGATATAATCACGGTTCATTTCATCCAGGATCTCCTCCATTTCAATCCCATTTTGGTCTGATTTTAACTGGATGGGTGGATATTGAGGGGATGGCCAGTTATACATTTCAATCCCATTTTGGTCTGATTTTAACAGGGAAAGGAGGCCAGGACACACCCCGGACAAAATCATTTCAATCCCATTTTGGTCTGATTTTAACAGGGCGGATTTTTTCTCTATTTGGCCTGTATCACTCTGAAATTTCTCCTTTCAGACTTATAAATTTGTCGATCCCCGATAATGCAGTTCATTTATATTGACAGACGACTTCCTGTAAGGGCTCTGAGTTCAAAAATAAAGCGTTAAATAAATCCAAAATAACATGAAAAATATTTTAACAAGATAAAAATTCAAAAATCAAATATAATGTCTTTTAATTATAAAAGAGGCTTAAAATAACATTTAGTTACTATAAGACACTTGTGAAAAAACCGTCAAAAACGAACCTCTGAAAAGGCTCTGAATGAAGATAAAAGATTTATAAAGTATTTAAATGATAATTTAAAATTTTATGGTGTGATATAGCTAGAATAAAAATCTTTAATGCCTAATTTTTATATTTAAACCTATAAACGATTGTTAGAATCTTAATAAAGCCTTATAATATCTCATCATTATAAATCAGGTGATTAAAATAGCTCTAAATAACTAAATGAGATACGGGAACAGCTAGAAGATATAGTATACAATAAAAAGCTGTTTGATGCATCTAGATTCTTTTAAGATGAACTGTGAAATCCAAATAAAAAAATTAAAAATGTTAGGCCTTCAAACCATTCCGATCAGTCAGACCCCCCCAAAAAATGAAAAAATCAGATTTTGCATCTAAAATGCGTCACTGGATCCAGCTGGATGCTTGTAGGGTGTGTGGAGCCTGTATTTTGCATCTACAATGCGTCACTAGACTCATTAAACCATCTGCATGGATCAGTGACAGCTATTAAACAATTTAAAAGAGTATAATGGCTAATCAATGATACACCATATTGGTTGCAAGTCTCCTCAGCTTCAGATGTAAGCCTTGTATAATGGCTAATCAATGATACACCATATTATAAATAGCACCAGCAGTATAAGGGCGCCCATGGGATTCAAAACAAGGGCAATCAGGAACCCAATTACAAGAGCGGTTTCGGCTTCCATCTGACAATCCCCAGAATATTGAACATGCAAATAATCTCATATGCTTTGTGACCAAATAAAACCCTTCAAAAAAATACTAAAGTTCAGGGAAAGTGGCATCCTCTATCTTTGAGTCTATCTTATCATCAATAATGCGTGCATATCCAAGTACTTTTTCATAAAACCTCAGGTAATCATCCTCTGTAACCGAATCAAGGCCATGGGCCAGTATAGAGTAATTACGTATCTTAAGAAGATCCATTATCTCCTTATCCTCCCCAAAGGTCTTCCCAACCTCATAACCTTCACATTCAAGTAACCTGTAGGCATTCTTAAGGGCCACGTGCTTCTTGGCGCCAAGTTTAAGCGTTGACCTTGTACTCAGACTGTAATTCTCAGGGTTCAGACTGTCGGTTTCATCACCATACTTTTCCTCAATGACTATCTGGGCTATCAGTTCAAGTGCACGGTAGAGCCTGGCCGCAGCATCATCATAGCGTCCCTCAGAGGCTCTACGCTTAGAATTGGCAAAAAGATCCGGGAGAAATGGTCTGTACCTGAATTTTCTCTTACCCTTACGTGAACTCACAATCTGGCCCAGTATCTTTTTATTGCGCATCACCACATCCTCAAGTTCCTCAAGTTCCTTTACCTCCTCACTGTTGAGGCACTCCATTGCCCTCTCATGGTCAAAGAGGTCCCAGTGCAGGTAAGCCTCTGTCAGCTTGATGTAGGCGTCCTTTTTCTCATGCTGAACAACTTCATTGAGGACATCAAGGGCTGTTTTAAACCTTCCAAGGTTGAAGAGTTCCCTGAACCTTCTTATTCTGAGTTTATCATAGATCTGGTAGACGTTCTGTTTTATCACGGTCTCTGTGCCGCTCTGTACTGTCCCGTTTTTATCCCTGAAACCAGATATCACTGAAAGTTCCTTTCCATAGAGGACAGCCATTATGAAGGCTATTGAAGTCATCGTCTTGGTTCCAGAGGTATAGTCAACTATTATCTCATCGTCACTGTACCTTTTCATCTGTTCATCGATACTCGTGAACCACTCACCCACAAGGTCAATATCATTAATTTCGATGAAATCATATGGTGGTAGGTCCTTCCCCTCCCTCTCTGCTTCCTCTGATATGTACTCAACTGTTTTCCTGCTCTTATCTGACCCAAAGAAGATTACCCTGTCTGGTCGGTTGTGGTGTATTGAACTTAGAAGCCCATGCGCCAGGCTCCTCACCCTCTCCTCAGAGTCCCCTACACCGGTCCCTACTGTCATGAAGAGTATCCTGTTACTCATGGAAAATCACCTTAACCCAGCCTGGAGGTGTTCTACCGTTTATAAGTTTCCTTGTCTTTGGGAATTCGTATGGATATGTTCTTCTTCCTGCAAGTTTCCTTATTGAGTCATAGGTTGCTGGGTCTTCTTCCTTGAACCTCAGGGCGATTGTGGTTGCCAGGAATCCGCTGCCATACCCTATCCTCATGAGGGGAGTTTCAGGTGAGTTTATACTCCGAAGTTTTGTGTAAAGTTTCTCAAGAAAATCTATGCCGTATCTTGACGCGAATTCGATTTCATGTTCAATGTAGTCCTTGCTAAAGCTATATAATGACTCAATTACTGTTTCCGGATCTGCAAGCCTCTTGCGAGCCCCCAATCCGATGCCATCATATACCCCCCTGTACGTTGACCTCATCTCAAATTCCAGTTCTGTCCTGGGGATAAATTCAAGATGAAGTGGGAACTTTTTATATCCAAATGAGCCTCTCCCAGCATTCAGAACTTTCATTTCATACAGATGAGGAGTTTTCACCGTGCCTGTATCGGTGACCTGCAGGAACCTCATTACACTCGTCTTTGCAGCGTCTCTGGATTCGGCTGAGAAGAATTCGTTGATGATACTCTGGAAATCACGGTACCTTCTTCTCTGGACGGCGCCTGAAATTCTTTCAAGATCAGATTCCCTGATGTGCTGGTAGAGTAGTGCTGTTCTTATGGACCCCTTTATTGATGAACCAGGTATGTAGAGTTCATCAGAGGTCTTGATGTGTTCATTGACCTCTTTTATCTGACTGGATTTTGTCTTTATAACCCCCCTGTATCTTACAGATTCCCTTGCAGCCTTTTTAGCAGCTGGGGATCCCTTGAAGAATCCGTTAAGGTCGAATTCTGGCGTTGTGAGATTATGAAGGAACTCCTCCCGTGTTTTCTCATCAAGTTTTGAGTAAAGCTTGGTGGTATCGACCCGTGAGAAAATCTCAAGTTTTCTGCTCCCTGCCTTACCCTTTCCTGTGTAGAATTCCTGGGGACCATACTTTACACCATTTCCTATGTGAACCGGTGTTATGACCTTAAGAGTGCATTTCAATTAACCACCACCCAGTGATAGCTTGTATGCCAGTCCATATTCCACTGCAGACTTCCCTGACCTCACTATGGTCCCATAGTACTCCTTTCCTGTGTCCCTGAAGGTTGAGCCCTCCCTGAAGAACCTGACCTGTCTTCTTATCTCACCGTCAGGGCCCCTACCCCTTTTGGATCCGAGTTCAAACCAGGCATCAGCACCCAGTGCCTTGACCTCATCAGGGGTTGGTATGAACCTTGAGAGGGTCAGGAACCTGTCGCCTCCATTGTCTTCGCGTCTGTTTTCAGCAATTTCAAAGGAGAAGTGTCCCTTCCCTGTTGAGACGTCCGGCCCAAGGCCCCTGTCAGAGAGGAATTTCATGGCTGATTTAAGGTATGGCCTGAATGATTCATCCCTGAACTTCACAAGGAAGAATCTGCCCATGTTCTCATAGAACACCCTCGTTATGTGGTATATGTTCTCTGTTTTTCTCTCGATTCTGTTTACAACGTTGTGTGGTTCCTCAAATTCCCCTTCACCGAATTTCAGGTCCAGTTCACTGTCAAAGAGTAGGCCCCTATAGACCCTGTAATCATCGATTGACCCGACAATATCTGCCTCCCCGATTTCTCCTGATGTCCATGAGAGGAAGATATCCTCCTGGATGTGGGCTGTCTTCTTGTATTTCTTGAATTTCTGGGGATCGTATCGCTTCTCTGGTTCTGTGATGATTTTAGGGTAGAACCGCACCCTTTCATCATTCTCAATGTAGGGGAAACTGGATGATACAAGGAAGGGTGGGTCCGAGGTGAAGAGGTCCATTATGTCATTCAGCTCGTCTGGATACAGCTGGCTGAAACTGTAGATGATGGAGCCGAATATGGTGTCCGATGATAGCTCGGGAAGGGAGGATTCTGGTTTCAGGTAGACGAGCATTTAACTCACTCTTCAGAAAGCTGGATATCTGCGAGAGTTTCAAAGTTTCCCAGGGTGTTTTCACCGGCCTCTCCACGGTAGTATTCAGCGGGTCTTTCTGTGATTGTTATATCCCTGAACTCCACCTTACCGTAACCCCTGGTTCCGCTACCACCGAGGTAATTATCCTCAAGGAGTCTGAGTCCCTCAAGGACGAGAGCAAGGTTGTTACCGTCCCTTTCATATTCGCTTACTATTATCTCAAATTCGAATTTGGAGCCCTTTGGAACCCTTTCCTGGTTTCTGGGGGTTGCCCTTGATGTTATCCTGTCAAGGGTGTTCTCGTACTTAAGTTCAGCACCCTCAACAACATCAACGCTTTTCTTCCACACCTTCCTTGTTTCCTCTGTTGGGAAGGAGTCCCTTACTATTATCCTTGTTGGACCTGAGACGCTGATGTTATCTGCGGCGCTTCCAAATACCCTGCAGACCTCGCATTCTCCACACTTGCATGGACCCCCATTGGTTACCCTGTCAAGTGCAAGCTCAAGGAGTGCCCTCATCTTTCCCTTGATTGATGAACCTGGGATGTAGGGGAGCCTTGTTACCGGGTCCCTTATTATGACGTTGTCTGAGCCGCCAATTTCAATTGAGTCCTTTGAGCCCCCGATATGAAGCCCCGTTCTGCAGATTATTTCGCCCCTAATGACATAATTTCCTTTAAAAGTTACCTTAGATTCCATTTTCATCCCGCCTTTGGATAATAGTACTTATGATAAGCAACTATAGCTTCTACAAAGCGTACAAAAACCCTGAAATTATTTATTTTATCTTCATCTGTTCCTCTATCAACCTTCTCCATAAGCTCAATAAATATTTCATAAAATTCTGGTGGCACGAGTTTTCTGCCTACAGCGTTAGCTAGCTGAGGTTTCAACATGTAAAAATTCATTTCTAAATCTTCCCATTTATTTGAATTCTTCTCCATATCCTTTATAGCATTAAAAAATTTCCTTAATTGTGTAGGTTTAAGATCATCCTTAGAAAGTTTTGCTATTCTATCCGCATAGCCACCAGTATCTGCATATTCTTTGACATCAAGATCCGTAAGTTTATCAATTCTCTCAAGCTCTTTTTTAATATCCCTCATACTCTTAAAATCGCTATTCATTAACCTCACCACTTCTTGTTCTTAAACTGACCCATGAAACGGGTATCCTGATCCATGGGATGAAATTGATGCCCTCCCTGAAGAGCTCCCTTCTGAGCTCCGCATCGGATATGTTTCTGAGTTTATAGACATAGTAGGGCACATAGTCCTTTCTGGAGAGTCTTATCTCCTGGCACCTCATCCAGGTCTCCTCATCCCTGATATCCTCATGGAATGTGGAGTCCCACAGTTTCAGAAGAGAGTATATGAAGTTCTTGGATAATTTACCGGCTTCATGGAGTTTTTCAAGTTTCAGGCCAAATTCAAGGAGTTCGTTGAATCCCTTAAACCTGTCTGTGTCCCACTGGACCGTCTCGCCGAAGAGGGATATCTTACCCCTCCCCAGGTCCTTTGATGTTTTAAGCTGCCTCTCTGCAATTTCAGCTGCCTTTCCAGCCGGAAATTTATGTCCTCCCATGAATATTCCGGCTGAAACATCTATGGATGGATTGGAGCATGTCCACTCCCTGAATTCGTTTCTGAGTCTCCCTGCGAATTCAACAATGTCATCGTATGGTCCGAATACCAGTACATCGTCCCCCCCAGAGTAGGTTATATAAATTGATGGGATGGAGTTTTCCCTGCATCCTTCACATAGCTCCCCCCTGTATATTGTCCCGAGAGAACTTTTTATCTCAACGAGATTACCCCTGCAGCTGTCACATGGATCCATTATGAAGGAGAACTCTGATGCAACCTGGTTTATGTAGCCAAGGAAGAAGAGGTCCAGGAATGAACTCATGGTTGAGATCCTTGACACTGACCTGTCCTGGAGGCCCTCTGCGAATATCCTCCCGAGGTTGTCCACGTCCATCTTGAGTGCGGCCAGTTTATCTGCGCCCCTGGCTGTGGAGGCTATCTCTGTGAAGTCCAGTGCCCTCAATTTAGAACCCTCACTGACCGCCGGGACCGTGTTACCTATGAGGCTGAACCCGAATGAGACGTTATCTGCCTGGATTCTATCCCTGATTTCAAGGAAGTCTGTGCTGTTGAGCCTGAGCACATCCATTCTATGGTTTCCGGATGCTAGTTCGTCTATCCTTGAAATAACTGTTCTGGAGTTCTCAAAGAAGTAGGATATCCCTGCTTCACTAAAATCTGCATCCAATGTGCCATAGACCCTTATCATGTGATCTGCATTGGCTATCCTGGCCCCGAGTTCCTCATGGGATCTGCATGAGCTGCATATTGTGGCGGCTGATGGCAGGGCGCATACCGCGCATGTACCCTCAGGTGGTTCAGTTTCTGACCTGAAGAACTCATCGAGAAGTCCCCTGAACTTTGACCTCTTATTTTTAAGGTTCTCTGCTGCAAGGTCATCCAGGACAGCCCCAAAGTCCCTGAGTTCCTCCGGGTCAGTTTCCCTCACTGCAAGTGCAAGGTAGAGCTCCCCGTTGAATGCCTCTATGAACCTCCTGTTAACCTCAAGGGAAACCTTTTCAATTATCTCCTTCATCCTCTCAGTGTTTGGGAGGGCCAGTGTGAAGTGACCACCACCACAGAACAGGATGTTTGTCTGGGAGAGGCCCGCTTCAGATATTATCCTGTTTGCAGCCGCATCTGTTATGAGACTTATTGAGAGGGATCTCCCCCTAAGCCTCTTGCTCATACCCTTCTGGGCCTCCTCAGGTGACGCCACACCTGTTATGAAGTTCTGGATACCTGATATGTCACCTGATACTATGAGGTATGGTTTCCCTCCACCAGCATCTTTTCTGTGGAGGTAGAGGCAGCCGGCCAGTGCAGCGGTGGTTTTGAGGTGGTCAAAGAGTGAGATGTCAGGTACGCTCATGTAGACCGCTGATGGCATGAGTGAGGTGTATTTTTTCAGTAGATGGTACATGGTGTTAATATCCAGTTTCCCGTGTTCAGTTATCTCCTCCATGAAGAGGTTCCAGAGGCGCCTGTATTCCTTTTCAAGGTTCCAGCCTGACATCACGGCCCTTCTGAATTTCTCGGGTTTTATCATGTCAAGGTTGGAGGGTCTGAGTTCCATGAGGGGGAGGTAGTATTCATTTTCTGTTTCCCTTTTCTCTCCTATGCTGACCTGTGAGAACACCGATATGAGGGGATATTCATTAACATTCCTTTTTGATTCTGATTTGTGCCTTTCACTTGCCGAGTGGTGGTCTGCATCCCTTATTATTCTGGCGTACTCTGGATTTTTTGATTTTGATGGGTTGTGGTGGTAGAGTACAAGGTCCTCTATGTCCTCTCCCAGGCCATTTTCAGCTACGAATGTCGCCGACCATTTGCCATGTGCCCCTGTTTGTCCAAACTCAGACGGGGTGAGACCCCTATATTTTTCACTGTGAGGTGAAGATGTTCTCTGATAAAATTTACCTATATCATGTAGAAGGGCGGCTAGCTGTATATCCTCAAGTTTCATGTAGAACACCGGAAATGAATATTTTAATATAGTTGAAATTATGATAATATATATTTTCCCATTACACATTAAATGAAAATGTTTATAAAAGGTTTTTTAGTGTGACTGAATCTAGAGGAGATCAGGGCCACAGAGAAGCCCCATGTACTAGAGTATCACATCAGGCTCCATAGGCAAATCAGGAACACCATAGAACCTCCCAATGTACTAGAGTATCACATCAAGGGGGGATTTTTCCACCCCAAGAACATTTCTCTTAAATGCACTCTCTGACCGGAATGAGTATATGACCACCGAGTCCCTATCCTCATCTATGATCCTCTTAAGGTTCATCTCTATGCGTCTGAACTGGCTCCCAGTAACTTCGCCCTCAAATACTGAGTTCTGGACCCAGTGAAGTTCTGTCCTAAGATACGACTTGACCTTGTTAACCCTCTCAACTCCGACGTCATATACGATTAGAAGATACATCCTACCACCACATCACGAACGGCTCATACTTCTTCTGGCCGATGAGGTGCTTTATGAGCTTATAGGCCTCGAGTCTTATGAGGCGCCTGTAGGAGACCTTCCTCCCCAGTTCCCTGTGTTTAACCGTTTTTCCGAGTCTCCTGTCATACTCGGCGAGGAATTTCCTTTTCCCTGAGTCGTTGAGGAGGCACTGATTCATTCCATGCTCAAAGTCCTCAACCTTAATCGCCCTCTTTTTGATCAAGGAGATTATCATCCTGTCAATTATGGTTGGCTTGAATATCTCACTGAGGTCAAGTGCCAGTGAATACCTCCTCTCGAAGGGTTCGTGGAGATAGGAGATGGTTGGATTTAACTGTGTATTGTAGAGTTCAGTTATGACGGTTGAGTAGAGGAGGGAATTCCCGAAGCTTATCATCGCATTCGTCATATTCTCAGGGGGCCTCCTTGTCCTTCTCTCAATCCTGAATCCCTCAGGGAGTATCCCATCGATGGCCCTGTAGTAGTCTGATCGTATCCTTGCCTCAACATTCATGACCTCCGTGATTGAGCTTGATGATTCAAGATCCCCGAGTGTATCGGATATGCCATTCTCAAGGCCATAGTACCCCAGAACCCTCTTCATGTTGAGTGCGGCCCCATGTACAAATGATTTTGCAAGTTCCATTCTCCTCTCATGGTCAAGCACGTGTTCAGCCTGTTTAATGATGATGTCCCCTGAGAGAAGGGTTTCACGGGGGTAGAAGCTGCCAGTGTAGAATCCATAGCGGTTGAAAAAGTGTACAGGTATTCCCTCCCTTGATATTTCAATCCCATTTTGGTCTGATTTTAACAGGACCGATTTTTTACCAGTCAGATGCGTAGGGTATGTACTCCTCTCTTCCAAGTAAATGTTTTATCAATTTATAACACTCCATTCTTATCAAACGTTTATAAGAAACCTTCCGTCCTATCTTTCTATGTTTAACTGTTTTTTTAAGTCTCTTATCATATTCAACTAGGAATTTTCTTTTTCCAATATCATTAAGTAGCGAATAGTTTATATCCTCCTCAAAATCACTCTTTTTGATCATATTTCTCCTTATAATTGAGATTACCATACGATCCACAATTATCGGTTTGAATATTTCACTTATATCCAGTGAAAGTGAGTATCTCCTCTCAAAGGGTTCGTGAAGATATGAAATGGTCGGGTTTAGCTGGGTATTGTATATTTCACTTATAATTGTTGAGTAAAGAAGAGAATTACCAAAGCTCAGGAGGGCGTTTGTCATGTTTTGGGGAGGCCGACGTGTTCTTTCACCAATTTTGAATTCATCTGGTAGTATATTATCAAGAGATCTGTAATATTCAAGTCTGGCTCTCCCTTCAATATTCATAACTTCGGTTATGGTTTCACAGGAATTGAGATCATTGCTTAAGACATCAATTCTATTTTCTAGTTCATAATAGGATAAAACACGCTTCATATTGAGCAGTGCGCCCTCAACAAATTTAATTGCAAGTCTTATTCTTTTTTGTAGGTCTATAAAATGTTCCGCTTGCCTTATGATGATGTCACCAGATAATAATGTTTCCCTTGGATAAAAACTCCCCAAGTAAAATCCATAACGATTAAAGAAGTGTATAGTTATCCCCTCTCTTGAGAGAAGATTTATAACTTGTGAAGAAATATTAAGAGACCCATAAGCGTATATAGAGTAAATGGAGTGTACTGGTATTGGTCTCTTTTCGTCTTTATTCACAAAGTAGAGTGTATTTTCTCTTCTTCTGAGTATTCCATCCTTCAATATATAGTAATTCTTTCTAGTCATCTTAATGTTAAGCCCAGCAAAATTCCCTATATGCACACTTCTTACATATCATCTTCTTTTTAGGTGATGGAAATTCGCCTCTAACTATTAAATCAATTTTTTCGAGAATTTTCTCTATTTTAGATTCAATTTCAGGTGTTAAGTGCACTTCTCTTCTTTTTCTAAGTTTAGGATAGTCTATAAAGCCCTTAATATCCTCTACAGCCTTCTTGGTTTTTAGATAGTAGATATAGTAAAGAAGCTGAAATGTGTGGGCCTCTTCCATTTTAGCACTTTTCTTGACCTCATGAACCTCCAGCGTATCACCTTTCTTTATAAAATCTGCACTTAGTAGACCATCAATTACCAATTCTTTATTTTCCCTTTGATAGCTCTCTTCGTGCAAAATCCTTCCAACTTCCACAAGATCTGATTCATGTTCCATGTGGATGTTATGGGAAAAAAGCCATAATTTGGTTTCACATATGAAGTAATAGTTTATTTGAGTTCCGCGTACTAGAAGATTTTTTCCTAAATCTGACATTTTTACAGGATCCTAATAGATATATCTTGCAAGGGTGGCTGAAACCCGACATCCGGCTTATACCATTCTTTAAGGATTTCAATTGGCACATATCTGAAGTTTTCAAGGTTGTTAATTGGCGGTAGCTGGGAGAGGTCATTACCAGCATAATTAACGGAGAGGGTGAAATTATTGATGGATTTTCTGATTTCCCTCAGTTTCCATTTTTTTGAAAAATCTTTTGCTTTCATTATTTCCTCCATCTTTTCCCTGCATTCCTTAGCTACACTATTTAGTTCAATGAAAACTGAAAACGTCCCTACATTTTCTATTAAACTGAAATTGGATGTTTCTGAAAAGTTCAGTGATTTCAAATGATCTATAAGTTCCCTTGATTCATCTTGTGAACCTCTTTCTTTTAATAACTGGTAGTATTCATTTGCGGCGTTGAAAGTGAAGTCCTTCTCTGAGAGAACATCCCCAAATTCCCCCAATACCTCTTTTGTTATACTTATAAGTAATGGATCATATATGTAGGTAGAGAAAAGCCTATTATTTTCATCTTTAAGGAGGACGACATTCACTTCTCCCTTCTTGGAACCATAGTTCCTGTTACACCTTCCACCAGTTTGTATTATTGAATCAAGGGGGGCCATATCCCTATATATAACGTCGACACTGATATCTACGCCTGCTTCCACTAACTGGGTCGTTATTATTATTTTTCTTTTATTATCCTCCCTGATCCTCCTTATCCTAGCCAGCCTGTAGAATGGGAGAACATGAGTTGACATGTTTATAAGTTCCAGGTCAGGTAATTCACATATTCCATCATCGTCAATTGTATCCTCAGGATCAAGTCCCCTTTCTCTACAGAGCACACCCTTTAAATAGTTATAAAGATCCCTCGAAGCTCTTATTGTGTTTAAGACTATCATTATGTCCTCATCACGCCTTTTATTTACTTCCTTTAAAATTAATTCTTGGAATTTGCTGAAATCCAATTCACCAAGTCTAAACTTAAATTCAACTCTATCAAAATATTTAAAATAGGATTTTCTATCCTCTATGATCTCTTTCGTTTCATTTTCAGCGAAAATTAATGGTTTAGTGGCTGTCATAAGTATAACCCAGCAGTTAAAGTTTTCAGTAAGATAACTGATGGTCTTATTTATTATTAACCAGTATTTATGGGGAATCGACTGGATCTCATCAAGGATTATTATAGAATTTACTATATTGTGAAATTTCCTTGCTGCCCTGTTGCGGTTTGTTATAAGGCTATGGAAAAACTGTATAAATGTTGTTATAATTATCTCCGAATGCCAGCCTTCTGTTAAAAGAATAGAACTATTAATATTTTCAGCTACATACAATTCATTGTCGGATATTTCTTTATATTTTACATCAGCGAGATGATGATGTTTTAATAATAGGTTGGATTGTGACTCAGAATTTACTGGAAATCCATTGTAATCAAAAATTTGAGAAATTATAGATGCGTTCTGATCTATTATACTCAAAAAGGGGAGCGAATAAATTATCTTAGGCTCAAAATCGTATTTTAATTTTACTTTCTCGCGAAGTCCCAGTGCAAATGCAAAACCAGTTAAAGTTTTTCCCACTCCCGTAGGAAGGTTAATTGAAAGAATTCTTTCCTCATCTATGTTTAAAGTTTTTAAGCTTCTATTAGCCTCTAAATAGGCCCTTTCTCTCACGTTATTTATGTCACTTTTTCTTTTAAATTTAAAAGACTTATATTCATCTACAATCCTTTTATTTAGGGCTATCCTTGAAGGGACTTTAGTTCCAGAGGCGTCAAGTTTATCAGCGTCGAGGAGGACAGAGTAGAAGAATAGTATCCTGAAATAGAAGTCGAGATTTTTGACTCTTTTAAGTTTCTTAACATTTCTGTAGATATCTCTCATTAAATTTTCTATATTGAGTGTGAAAAAGGAGTTTAAGTTAAAGTCGTGAAATTTGATAACAGTAAGAAGCTTCCCATATATCTCCTCAAGCTCATTATAATCCTTTATATCCTCTAACTGTTCCTTTGTCAAATTGATATTTCTCTGATCTCTCAATTTATTTATTTCATCCCTTATATCATTTATATCTCCATGATGCTTGTTTATTACAATCCACGATATGGGGGGTATGTACCAGAATTTATCCAATTTTTCTCTTTTCTCAAGGAAATTTTTAATCAAAAAATAACCGAATAGGGAGGATATTAAGCCATGCCTTGCCTTTTCGCTTCTCATGCCAGTTTTTAGCATTTTTTGAAAAGCTTTGGTTGATTTTCCAAAGTCATGTGAGACCCCTATGAGGTAAGAAATTTCAGCAAAAAGTTCCCTGTTTTCAAGGAATTTTGAATTAACAATACGCCTAGAAGTGTTCCCCACATTTTTTAAATGCTCAAATAAGGGTTTTTGGGGGTGTGAATAGAGTTTAAAGGAATGCAACCTTATCTTCTCCAACTTTATATATGATGCCCTCCTCAACCTTTAAGGGTCTCCCATTCTGTTCAAGGAGAACCCTCTTATAATCTAGAACCCTCCTATTAGAGTCCATATAAAAGGGAATGCTCTCCATAGCTAGTCTCATGCCCGCTTCAATTTTGTCAACTTCTATTTTGAAGTCATCCTTCTTTATAGCGGTGTCAACATGATCCTCTACCCCCTCCCTTATCTCCGGTTTAAATTCACCAATAAATCTGAAATTTGCTATTAGTTCACTAAGTCCAAGACATGGTGTGAAAACAGACTTATGACTTATAAGAGAATCCTTGAGTTTCAAGTATAAATCTTCATTTCCTAGCCATACATATATCCTGTAGTGAGGACTTTTTAGAAATTCAAAAGGAGTTGGGGAACTTGATGTATCTTTTATATCCCATAAGAAAAACCCATCAGAAGTATTTATAAGATTAATGTTTATATTAATCCTCTTTACTGGTGCTTGAATTTTTATACCGTACCTTATAGTTTGAGGTGAAAACAGCTCATAATATGAGTCCCTCTGAAGTCCCATTATCGCTGCAATCAATCCATTCAGGGAGGTTATCGTAGGGATTGAATAAGTAAGGGGGGAGGTTGTTGTTTCTATCTTTCTGAAGTGTCCATAATCTCCCCAAATATCGAACACTAGGACCTTATCCATCTCCATTTTACTCACTTATAAATTTAGTCTATTTACGACTGCAATATCACTTAAAATATTTTGAACTTCCATAGGGTCCTTTTCATCTCCCATAACTACAAATTTAAGGTTCTCATCAAACTGGAGATCCAATCTTTCTATCTTATCGCTATTTGCTTTAAGAGTCTCTACTAGTCTTGAAATATCTAGCTTAAAATCAGAAATATCCCTTATTGCCTTCTCATCTATATCTGTTAAAAGTTTTATTTTTCTATCAAGATCTCCTATATGGTAATTTTTTTCACGGTATACAACTCGGAGGAGGAATCGGGGTATCTGTCCAACCTTTGATCTCGTGATGAGGTTCTTGGTTCCATTCCATAGCGCATCTAGTAGAAGATCTATATCCTCTTCCTTGAGGGAGGTATTCCTAGCTGCATTTTCATTTATTATACCATAGAATCCTATCAATGAGTAGGGAAGAACATGTGTTTCAATAAATGTTCCCTGGGTTGCTTCAGCCTTTGAGGGCATTACACTTGTCCCTTTCAGTGTTTTGACTTCAACTTCATGTAATGATCGTCCCAATTTGAATTGAACTGGCCCTGTTAGAGTTATAGATCTACCCCTTCCACTGCCACTTGAAAGGGCTATAGTTGCGCCGAACAACCTAAGATCTATATATTTCTCTAAAAGTAGACTTTTTTCAGCCTCAAATTTTTCCTCATCCTTTACTTTCAATTTTTTCAGGTCTTCTTGCAATTCCTTTATCCTTTCTTCCCTAGTTTTCTGTGTCCCATTGTCTTTCACATCCTTTATAACAAAAACTTTGTGGTCTCTGAAATTGTGCAGGTAATCTCTAATGGTTCTCTTCAGCCTAACATCAGTTACTATGTTTATTCCTGTTTCTTCATCTATTCTAGGTTTGTTTTCATCCAGTGGATCCCCATTAGGGTTCGCATCTTTCACATCGTATAGGAAAAGTATCTCAGACCTGTTTTTTACTATATCACTCATTTTTGGCACCCTCTTTTTTGAATAGTTCTCCAAGATTGAGTCCAAGAGCAAAATAGTAGCTTATATCGTCATTTGATAATCTCCAACCCTCATTTTCACCTTCAAGTAAATATATGGAGAGTTGCCTTTCTAACCAAGGGTAACCGACATTGTATTCCCTTAATTTTTCAATAATCTCAGGGAGTAGTTTTTTAATATCTTTTTGATCTAGTTTAAGACCCTTTAACTTGGATCTGAATGGTGTGGATTTTCGCTGGGCATACTGGACGTCAAGAAGGAACTTTGTAAGTACCCCCTCAAGAAACACAGCCTTCTTCTGGGAACTGTCAAAAACTCCCTTAAATTCCTCAAAAAAGGATTCCAATCTTTCTAGATGAAAATCCCTTTTTTCCTTTCTTTGTTCCATTCTTTTCACCTTCAATAAGTTAAGATCGTGAAGAAACCTTAAAAGGTAAAGAGACTTTAAACATAGTAATCTTTCTTTGAAATTTTGATCTGAAACATGTGCAGCTCTTATCTCCCTATTGAAAGCTGAAATCAGAAAGTCCATGGATATGGGTCTTTGAGAAAGAATCTCACCAACCGTATCTATGAAGTACTTTTCATATCCCTGAGGGAAGAATGTTCTTATAAGATTTCCAAGTGCCATTTTCTCGTTTTTTTTATTCCAAGACCATTCCAGTAGCCCACCAACCCATTTTTCACCCATAACTCTCTTTAAAGAATTTTCAGAAAAAATTGGGGCATTAACACCGTAAAATGCTTCAAAAAGTATTTTTATCCAGGAGGGAGAAACATCTTCAACATATTTTATGATATCAAAATAATCGCCTTTCTTCTTTTTGTAAAATACAAAAATAAGATTCATAAAATCCTTATTTTCCTTTAATATGTCCAAAATATCTTCTTCAATGGATAAAAGGCATTTAGCATGCTTTCTTTTTTCATAATCCTTTATTTCGTCAATTACATCCTCATAAACATATCCAAATATGAAATGGGGGATGACATAAAATGCGAGGCTATAAAAATTTTTAGAAAGATATTTGTTGATAAATTCTTTACCAATCTCTAATGAAACTCCGCAGTCTTCACATATAGGAAGCTGTTTCCAAGAGTTTTCTTGGACAAAGTTTGATGCGAATCCTCTTTTATCAACAGTATAAACTGAGAAAGGTGATGCGAAGCCATAAACTTCCTTCTCCTTTCTACAGAGTGAACAGATTCCCCATCCCTTAGATTTTGTTCCATGCTTTGTAAAAAACTTTTTTATTGACTCCTTAACGAAAATTTCCCTAAAAATCTTAAATTCACCTAAGTACTTCTCCACTCCACCATCCCTTATTTTAATGGTAAAAATTATATTATTCCTCTCATTTTTTGGTATATTATTTAATTCCCTTTCTATATCTCCAATTATATCTTCAGAGATTGAATCATCTTTAAGTATGGCACTATAAAGTGATTCTATAAGGTGACTATCCCAAAAGTTGTTCTGTTTTGATGCATAAGTCGCAAACCATAGAGTCCATCTTTGAGAGAGTTTCTCAGGAGATGGTGTCTTTGACGTGGGGACAAGGTCATATCTTCTGTGAGAAAACTGTCTGTAGAGGTATTTTTCATTTTTTGCTTTATCATACTGTTCCGTGTGTGTCGAGTGGTAATATATGCCCTCATCCCTGTTAAACACGACACAGATAACATGTTTAACCCCTGATAGTTTATGGGCCTCTATAAAAACAGATTCACCACCTATATTATCCTCAGTTTTAAGATATTCGCCCAGCTCCTTGACTGCCTCCAACATTTTCAACACCTTAAGTGACAACCATTCCAAAGCCCATACTGTTCTTTTCACCAAATCCACAATCATAGCCGAACTCTATAAGTCTTGGGTCACCCTCTATCCTGAATTTCATGTGATATGCCCTGTGGTAGGTCTCGGCGTCCTCCTTGGGGATCATGATCCTCTTCCTTTTTATGGACCTCTGGTAGGGGATGACCCTGAGGTACTCGTCACCATCGTAGCCCCCATGGAATTCTGAGTATTTCCTTACAAGGTTCTTCTGGAGGTTCTCATAGAATTTCAGGTCGTTGGGATTCACGTCCCACTGCCTAAGCACCCCATCCTCCTCCTTCACGGTCTTTACTATGATTGGTGAGAGTGTCTTGAACTTCATGTTTCTCCGGAACTCAGGGGGCTTCAGAAATTCAACGTACTCAACATTAACCCTCCCCCTGAGGAAATCAATCTCCGGTTTATCTATGAAGCCCTCCACGAGGCTCTTGATGAGCTCAACGTTGGGTGAGGATATGAAGAAATAGAACCGTCCATCCTCTGATAGGAGGAAATTCTTGAAGGCCTTCCTCCGGGGTATGTTGAGCTGGGAGAAGGTGAAGAACTTGAAGCCCTTCCCGCCGTGGAGCTGGCTTGCAAGGTCAATATCCGCTATCCTCCTGTAAATGATGGCAGAAACAACGTGATTGTAGTTGTAGGGAATCTTAAATGGCCTTTTATCTGATTTTAACTCTATTTTGATCCTTAATTCAATACCCCCTGTGATGTCAATGTGTAATGTTGACATTATAGTATATAAATTTATCTATTTTTGTTTCGGTAATAATTTCCATGGAGGACATTAAGGACTAAGGGGGGCACTGAACAGATAATGATCAGCTCCTTTTAAATGATTTGAATAGGTCTAGTCAGAATATGATGAACAGAGAATTTAGGGTATTGTTAATTACATTAAATTCTGCTCCTTCCTGTTGAAGAGGAAGGCTGCTGCAAGAACTGCTATAACTGCAAAAACCGATATCACTGCAATGTTAACCTCAAGTGGAAGCACCGATTTTCTCAGTATTGTGAACCTGAGGGCGTCGACTGCATAGGTCAGTGGATTTATATAGACCGCGCCCTGAAGCCAGGCAGGGAGTCCAGTTATTGGGAAGAGGGCCCCACTCAGGAGGAATATTGGGAGCACTATGAAGCTCATTATAAGGTTGAACCCCTCCATGCTGTCTGTAAAAGCCGCTATCATGAGGCCAAGGCCACCGAGTCCCATGGATATTATGAGGGCTATCACCATGCTAACAGCGAAGCAGATGGGGGACATTGTAACTCCCACTATGAATGACAGGACAAGGAGGATGGCCGCCTGTATCATGGAGGCCGTACTTATCCCCAGTGCCTTCCCGATAACTATGGAGGGCCTTGATATGGGTGCAACCAGTATCTCCTTGAGGAACCCATACTGGCGGTCTATTATCACAGAGACCCCTGAGAATATGCTGGTGAAGAGTATTGTCTGACCTATTATACCCGGATAGATGAAGGCCCTGTAGCCCCCGGCCACTCCGCCGAACCTGACAGCAGCCCCAAGGCCTGTGCCGAATATTATGAGCCATAGGAGGGGGGTTACCACAGATGTGACTATTCTTGAACGGTAACGGAAGAAACGCTTCATCTCACGCAGCCATATTGTGTATATGCCCTCAAGTTCCGCCATGATATCAAACCTCACTCCAGTATACGCCCTCAATTTCCACCATCTATCAGGCCTCACTTATACCCCTACCGGTGTACCTTATGAACACGTCCTCAAGGGTGGGGTGTTCCAGTTCCACTGACCTCACGTAGAATCCTGTCCTCGCTGCAAGGTTAACAATCTCGGGTACCAGGTTTTCGCCCCTCTCAACAAGGACCTTGACCTCATCATCCACCAGGTATGCCTTCTTAACGTATTCCTGTTTCACCAGCAGTTCATGGAATTCATCTGCCCTGTCAACCCTGACCGTTATGGTGTCTGCCCCAAGTTCCCTCTTGAGGTTTGAGGGACTGTCAGCCTTTATTATCTCGCCGCGGCTCATTATGGCCACCTCATCGCATAGTTTATCTGCCTCCTCCATGTAGTGGGTGGTGAGGAGCACGGTAACGTCCTCCTCCCTGTTGAGTCTCTCTATGTACCTCCAGATGCTCTCCCTTGTCTGGGGGTCTAGTCCAAGGGTTGGCTCGTCAAGGAAGAGCACCCGGGGGTGGTGTATCAGGCCGCGTCCTATCTCGAGACGCCGCTTCATACCCCCAGAGTATGTCTTCACATACTCATCGGCCTTATCACCCAGGGCTATGAGTTCAAGAACCTCATCTATCCTCCTCTTCCTTATGTCCCTGGGGACCCCGTAGAGGGCGGCGTGCATTTCAAGGTGCTCCCTCCCTGTGAGTATGTCGTCGAGGGCCCTTGACTGGAAGACTATGCCTATGGACTCCCTCACCTTCCTGGCCTCCCTTACAATGTCATAGCCGTTTACCATGCCCCTACCTGATGTTGGGTGTAGTATGGTGCAGAGCATTGATATCAGTGTGGTTTTACCTGCACCGTTGGGTCCCAGGACCCCGTAAATGGAGTTTTCAGGGACCTCAAGATCCACGGAGTTAACCGCCAGGAAATCATCATATCTCTTGCTTATACCCTCTGTTTCAATTATATTACCCATAGGAACCCCCTTCCGTTGATGCTCGGCTGATCATCACAAGTATTTTATGCTCTCATTGGTTAATATAGTATTAAGTGAAAATCCGGTTTGGGATCACATCAGGGTTTCCCCAGTATTATTCCTGTGTGGGGTGGTTGATTGAGGTTCAGGTCCATTGAGAAGTCACCTACAGGCATAAAGGGCCTTGATATGGTAACAGGGGGTGGTTTCCCGCGGGGGAGGAACACCCTCATCTATGGCGGCCCCGGTACCGGGAAAACATTCATTGCAGTTGAGTTTCTCCTGAATGGGGCATCCTACTATGGGGAGCCAGGTGTCCTTGTGAGCTTTGATGAGCCGGCAGCCAGTATTGTTGAGAACTTCCAGGCCGATGAAAGGATCCTTGAAAAACTGATTAAAGATGGTAAAATATTTATTGAAGACGTTTCAGGGGCACTTGATCCCAGTATAGGGTCTTACAGTCTGGATGCCCTTAAGATAAGGATCGAGGACGCTGTTAAAACTACGGGGGCCAGCAGGGTTGTCCTTGATAAGGTGGATAGCCTCTTTGATGGCGTATCAGATAGGGGCCCCCTCCATATGGAACTGCGCCACCTCATATCCTGGCTGAATGGGATGGGGGTTACAAGTGTATTCACCGCAGGGGACTCGGGTGGCAAACCAACACATGGACTTGAGGACTACACTCTGACTGTGTCATACACCTCACCCACACCTTCGATGGGGAGGTTGGAACAAGATACCTGAGAATAGTCAAGTACCGGGGCTCCGGCCACGGCCTCAACAGGTACCCCTTCCTCATCAATGAGAGGGGAATCTCAATCTTCCCGATAACCTCCCTCAAACTTGATTACAGTGTCAGCAGGGAACTTGTCTCCACCGGGATACCTGACCTTGATGATATGCTGGGTGGGGGTGTATACAGGGGTTCCAGTGTCCTGATATCCGGTACTACAGGGGCCGGTAAGACCACCATTCTTTCAAAGTTTGCCTATGAGGCCTGCCGCCGCGGTGAACGCTGCCTCTACTTTGCCAATGAGGAGCCCGCAGATCAAATCATTAGGAATATGGAATCTGTGGGAATTCACCTAACAGATTACCTTGATGATAAACTCATGATACACGCTGACAGGCCCACATCACTTGGGCTTGAATCCCACCTCACAGAGATGCAGGACCTTGTAATGGACTTCAAACCTGATGCCGTACTTGTGGACCCTGTTACTGGCCTTGCAGCTGCAGGCGGCCCCTCCCACAGGGCCACCAATGCGAAGAACCTCTTCATAAGGTTCACTAATTTCCTGAAGTCAAGGGGTGTGACCTCACTCTTCACGTACCTTATAAGGTCACCGGTCACCACAAGCCAGACCGAACTTGAGATCTCATCACTCATCGATACATGGATCGTCCTGGAGCATGTGAGGGCCAATGGTGACTACAAGAGGCTCCTCCGCATACTCAAGAGCAGGGGGATGAACCACTCAAGCAGCGTCGCAGAGCTGAAATTCACTGAAAGGGAGATTCTCCTCAAGGGGGGATCCTGGTGAGGCTTCAGCTAAGGCTCTACGTTGTGGGTGGGGATTACCTCTCAGACAGAGCACTGAAAAATGTCAGGAAGCTTCTTGGGGATGACGCTGACATTGAGGTGGTTGATGTTTTAAGGTGCCCCCAGCTTGCAAGGGAGCACGGTGTTGTGGCCATCCCAACCCTTGAGAGGGTGAGTCCTGAACCCAGAAAGAGGGTTATAGGTGACCTCTCAGACAGAGAGGCCCTCAAAAAATTCCTCGGGTGCGGGCAATGAGACGCTTGGATTCAGGGGACAATGTTTATAAAGCCCTTAATCTGGACGCGACTGGCTACCGGGCTGAGTGGCTTTCATGGTTAAATCACCGTGACCTAAAGTCACTAATACTTGACATGAAGCAGGGGGATCACCTCTGCCTCATCTATGAGGATGATGATGAGTGGCTTGGAGTCATAGTCCCCTTCATCAGGGCTGGCCTTGAGGCTGGGGAGAGATGCATGTACATAACATCAGAACATGATGCCCCGTACGTGAGGTCTGTCCTCGCCGATGATATCCCATCCCTTTCTGAGGCAGAGAAGTCCGGCCAGTTTATCATGGTATCTGCAAGTGAAGTCTACACCGCTGGAGGTGTCTTTGATCCCCAATCCATGATCAGTTTCCTTGAATCTGAGGTAAGGAATGCCCTGGCCGATGGTTTCAGTGGCCTTCGGGCCACCGGTGAGATGACATGGATACTCAAGGGCACCCCGGGGAGCGAGCGGATAATAGAGTACGAGGCCCTCCTGAACGATTTCTTCAGTGAAAACGAGTGCATCGCCATCTGCCAGTATCACAGGCCACGATTCAAAGCAGATATCATGAAGGGTGTGCTGCTAACCCATCCACTGGTTTTATGGAACCACAGCATATACATCAACCCCTACTACATAGACCCCGACACCCTCCTCAGGGGTGGCGGCGATGAGGTGGAAGTTGAAAACTGGCTCAAGAACATGGACCGTGAAAACAGACTCATAAGGACCCTGGAAAACCTTGAATACATATATGAGAGCTTCATAAACCACAACCCCAACATAGTGTTCCTTAAGGACTCCAGACTGCGGTACATCGTTGTTAACCGAAAGTTCTGCGCATTTGTCGGGATGGAACCGGAGGAGATCATTGGTAAAACGGATTACGATATACTTGATGAAGATGTGGCGAGGACATGCCATGAGTCTGACCTGAATGCCCTCAGGAATGGTGTTTCACACACAGAGGAGGTGGTTCATGGAAGAGTATATGATGTCCATAAATTTGCGGTTGACCTCCCTGATGGAACCAGGGGCGTGGGCGGATATGCGGTGAATGTAACATCCAAGAGGCTCTATGAGCGAGAACTTGAAACTTCAAGGAACAACTTCATGGGTGTGGTGGAGGGTAGCCCGGACCCCATGGTAATAGTTAACAGAAATGGGGAGATCCTCTACCTGAACCCCGCAGCAGAGGAATACCTCTCAGTGACACCCGAAAACACCGGTAAAACCCTGGGGGTTCCCCTAGAAAATCGTGTGCAGGAGATACGGGTTTTATCTGCCTATGGATCCCTAAAGACTGCTGAGATGAGGATAACCCCCGTTACATGGGAAGGTGACGATGCCCTCCTCATAAGAATCCACGATATCACCCGCCTAAGGGAATATGAGAGGTCCCTCAAGGAATCGCTTAAGGAGAAGGAGGTGATGCTGAGGGAGATACATCACAGGGTCAAAAACAACCTGCAGATAATATCCAGCCTCCTTAACCTCCAGAAATACTGTATTGAGGATGAAAGGGCTGCTGAGGTGTTCACCGATAGTATTAACCGTGTCAAGTCCATGGCCATGATACATGAGAGGCTATACCAGTCAGAGAGCCTGGCTGATCTACCATTTTCCGAGTACATAATTGACCTCGTATCTCAAATCAGGTCAAATTATCCTGAAAAAAGAATATCGGTTAGTTATGATATGAATGACGTTCACCTGGATATAAACAGGGCCATACCAGCGGGTTTAATAGTTAACGAGGCCGTCACCAACGCCATGAAGCATGCGTTCAAATCAGAGGGCAAACTCATCATACGCCTCTTTTTGAGGGATGGCATGGTCCATGTGGAGGTTGAGGATGACGGACCCGGTCTTCCAGGCGGCTTTGATACGAATACCGGCGGCGGCCTTGGAATGGATCTTATGAGAAACCTTGCGGGGCAGCTTGATGGTGAACTCAGAATCAGTGGGGATGACGGTGTGCGTGTGAGCCTTGTTTTTCCGCTTTAGAAACTGAATCTAAGGGAAGTGGTTTTGAAGATGGACGTTGATGTTTACACTGCAACCATGACCTCTGGCCTCGCAGTGATCCTCCTGCCTGCCAGCAGTGTAGTTGCACTTTGATTGCATCTGTATCAAGTTTTTTTGTCGGATCCTCCTAGTTGCCATCAGTGTAGTTGCCGGGACCCATGATGTCTCCGCGATACTGTTCCTTGTAGGCGGAATTCTTGTGGCAGGTGGCTTCATGCCCAGGGGCCAATTAAAGACAGGCATGCTGTGATGGGGCAGCTTATGGGTGGTATGTAAGCCTTGTTTTCATCTGTTTCATCGCCTTCTCCATTAGTTACACTGGAAGAACCTCGGTGCTGCCGAGGTACTTGATCTTACTCCATGACTTATGGTTATCACTATGATCCTATCTGGGCTTACCCTTCATGGAAGGGGTGATCTGTGTACCATAAATGCCCCCTCATGTCCTTGAATGAAAAATTTGGCCCAGAAAAACATCATTAAAACCTCACAGACCACTTCAATGAGCTATCCGCTTTTTGTGGAAAATGATAAATAAGTCGGTTTACATATTATTATCCGGTGAGGTGCATGATATTTGAGATAATAAAGTCTGAGGGACTATCCCATAATTCCTATTTTCTTGCATCTGGTGGTGAGGCTGCTGTTGTGGATCCAAGAAGGGATGTGGATGTGTACCTTAAGCTTGCAGAGAAAAACAGCGTGAATATCAGGTACATATTTGAGACCCACAGGAACGAGGACTACACCATCGGATCCATGGAACTGGCGCGGTATGTGGATGCTGAGATACTCCACGGTGCGAACCTGGATTTCAGGTATGGCACCTCTGTTGTGGAGGGTGACACCTTCACTCTGGGAAACCTTGAACTGGAGGTCCTTGAAACACCAGGCCACACCTATGAGAGCATCTCTGTGGCTGTGAAGGATCGGAGCGTTTCAGACGATTATCTGATGGTATTCGTTGGTGATGTATTATTCGCAGGTGAAACAGGGCGTGTTGATTTCTTTGGACCTGAAAAAATCCCTGAAACCGCCGGGTTACTCTATGATAGCATACATGAGAAGATACTGCCTCTGGGGGACCATGTTGTGGTCTGCCCGGCCCATGGAGCCGGGTCGGTCTGTGGGGCGGAGATAAGGGACATGGACACGACAACTGTGGGGTATGAGAGGCTCACAAACCCCTACCTCCAGATGGGAAGGGATGAATTCATTGAGCACAAGATGTCCGAGAGGCTCTACACACCACCATACTTCAGGAGGATGGAGGAGAACAACCTTAAGGGTGCCCCTGTGGAGAACCCGAACCTTGAAGCCCTGCCTCTCTCTGACTTCAGGGAACTCATGAATGATGGGGCCCAGGTTGTTGATGTCCGGAACCCCACAAGCTTCTCATCTGGCCACATACCCGGAAGTCTGAACATCTGGCAGGACGGCTTCGCGGCCTTCGCAGGCTACTTCCTCAACTACGATGACCCCATAGTGGTGGTGGATGATGGGCGTGGCGTTGAATCTGTCAGGAGATCCCTTATAAGGCTCGGCTATGATAACATGGCAGGTTACCTTGCAGGGGGATTCCCCTCATGGTACATGGCTGGACTCGAGTTCAATACCATAAGGGCCATGAGCGTCCATGAACTCAGAGAACTGGAGGGCGACTTCTTCCTCCTTGATGTGCGTAAGATCACAGACAGGGAGAGGTTCTACATTGAGGGTTCAGAGCACATCTGGGTGGGGGATCTCCCTGATAACATTGACATGATACCCGAGAAGGATGTGGTTATATACTGTGATTCTGGTTACAAGTCAACGATAGCCGCCAGCATACTCGAGAGGCATGGGTTCAGTGTCGCGACTGTACTTGGGGGTATAGGGGCCTGGCTGAGGGCAGGTTACCCCGTCGTGGAGGTATGAGTGATGGGTATAGTTAAGATTCCCCTCATGAGCAGGGAGGAGTACGATGAGTTCATAAGGGACAACTTCATGAGTAGGATAGCCTTCAACGGTGACTATCCATACATAGCACCCTTCCTCTATGTATTCGATGGGGAGCACATCTACTTCCTCTCAACAAGGTACGGCAGGAAGATAGAGCTCCTCAAGAAAAACCCCTACGTCGCAGTGGAGATAGAACACTATGAGGAGGACCTATCAGATTACCGCTTCGTTACACTGCAGGGCCAGATAGTCGAGGAGAAGGACCCCTCAACCAGGAAGAGGGTTAAGGAGATGTTCGCTGACCTCATAGAGAAGCACGGCCTATCAAGGAACATCCTGAAGGCCCTCGGTCATTCGCCTGAGGATCCCCTGACATGCCTTGTGGAAATGGACCGTTCCTATGTATGGAAGCTGGTCGATGTGGTTGATATTGTTGGCATAAAAAGTGGTGAGTAGTCTTCAATAAGAATGAAGTTTCCTTAGAGATTCAATGGAGTCAATAAGAATAAGCGGTTCCAGGTGGTTTGCCACCTGGAACAGGTTAGGGGGGTTAAATGTAGAAAAAGTTTAGGGTGTTGAAGGAGTTAAATGAAGGTTGGGGGGATGAACATCTACTCCTTCACCTACCCTATCATTTCCTACTATTCACATACACTAAAGGTTTTTTGTGAATAATTTCACCCATTAGCATCTTTTTTGTGACATCTAAGGTACCATGCCGGCCATCCCTGTTACGGTGCCGCTTCCGGCAGCGAATGCCAGAAACGTCACCGCCATCCCCACCTTTATGAACCCTGAGACACGTGATGCGGTTTCCCTATCCTGACCTTTTAGTATCATGAAGGCCGCCCGCAGGAAGAAAATCACTGCAACTGCAAGGACCGGGATATAGAGGATTGAGAATATCCCTATAATGTAAAGGCTGGGACTTGTGAGGCTTGCTGATAACATGAATGCGGCTGCAAGGATCCCTGAAACCCTCATACCATGTGTTATGGGGAGTGTGGTTGCACCCTCAACCAGGTCCCCCTCAACGTCCTCCATGTCCTTGACTATCTCCCTGGCCATGGTCATGAGGAAGGCGTAGGTTCCAAGGTAGATGGATGCAGATAACTCACCGACAACTATGCCCCCAAAGACGAAGCTCATCCCTGTGAGGAAGGATATGGTTATGTTGCCAACAAGGCACCTCTTCTTGAGGCTCCATGCATAGTATACCATAAGAAGAGAACTTGAAGCCACCACAAGACCCGGTAGAGGGCCAAGGTAGAATCCCAGTGCTAAAGCTAAAACAAAAAGTAAGATAGAATAGATACCAGCAGCCCTTCTTGTGATCCTCCCTGAGGGTATGGGGCGTGATGGCCTGTTAACTCTGTCAATTTCATGGTCAAAGTAGTCATTTATCACATTACCTGCGCCTGTGGCGGTGAAAACAACTATGCATGCGAGGAGAACATCAACATCAAACCTGCCGGCAATGAGGGCCATGAGTATAACAGTTATTACAGCCATGACAGCGTTTACGGGTCTCAGTATTTCAATGTAAGGGTTCATGCAGAAAAACCTCCATCAGTTCTATCATAAAAGGCCACTATACTTAAACTACTCCCAGCTTTTACATGTATCAATAATGATAAATCAAAAGCCACTTATACCTTGAACTACTCCATAATTCCTATGAGCGGCAGTGACATTCTTGGACTCCTGATGGTATATCTGTATGTTGCGGTTTTACTGATTATATCCGAGAGGCTACTTGGTGATAGACCAAACCTGAGCCGGAAATTTGTACATATAATGGTTGGTAACATCCTATTTATATTACCCCTCTTTGATAGCCGCCTGGTTATAACATTCCTTGCGGCGGCGCCATTCATACCCCTAACATTCCTCATAAGCCCCTACTCCCCACTGAAGATAAAACACAAGGTCTCATCCTATGGACACGGCCTTGGCCTCGTCTACTACTCCATATCCTGGACCGTGCTGGCCTACCTATTCTTTAACATTCCCTGGGTCACGGGTATAGGGATAGCCGCCATGTCCTATGGCGACGGCCTTGCAAGCCTGATAGGTGAGAGGTTCGGGAGGACAACCTTCAGTGTACTGGGGGATAGGAAGAGCCTGGAGGGCTCCCTGGGGATGTTCCTGACACTCCTTGTGACGCTGCCCCTCGTCCTCCTCTACTACTCACAGAACATTGCCCCGCTGGTCATAGTGGGGGTTGCCCTGGTATCAACTGTACTGGAGGCCCTCACCCCCAGGGGCCTTGACAACCTTACAGCATGCTTCGGGGCAGTTGCAGCCTACATAATCCTGGGGGGAATGGCTGTTTGAGGTTCATAGTCATTGATGGCCTTGACGGGGCAGGTAAGGACACCCACGCCGAAATAATAAGAAGGAGGTACCTTGAGCGTGGTGAGCGCGTCATATTCAGGTCCCATCCTGAGGAGGATAACCCCTACGGTCGAAGAGCCAAAAAGGCCCTCCTTAGAGGTGGGAAGGTCAACCATATCAAAGCCGCAGTGTTCTATGCCCTGGACGTCATAAGGTCCCTGTGGCTCTATTACTGGCGCTCCAATCCTGGCCCCGACACCCTGATATTCTCAAGGTACCTCATGGGTGTGGCCTACCTCCCCGGGCCCCTGGCATCAATACTGTACCGCCTCCTCTCAAGGGTCCTTCCAACCACTGAGTACATGTTCTTCCTTGACGTGTCCCCAGAGGAGTCCCTGAGAAGGTTAAGGGAGAGGGATGAGCATGAGATGTTCGAAAACTTGGAGGACCTCACAAAAACAAGGGAAAAGGCCCTCAAACTTGCCAGTGGCTGGTACATAATAAACACAGAGGACCCCATAGCTGATGTGCAGCGAAGGATAGACGAGATACTTGACCTCCTGGATGGTGATGTTTCTGAAAATTATCTGCCTTGTTGAGGATACCTCAAAAGCGCCGCTGAGGGGTGAACATGGCCTATCACTGTACATCGAGTCTGACATCAGGGTACTCTTTGATATGGGACAGAGCAGACTCTTTGCAGAGAATGCCAGAAGACTGGGCGTTGACCTCAGGGGGGTGGATTTGGCGGTTATCTCACACGGCCACTATGACCATGGAGGAGGACTAAGACATTTCCTCGAAATCAATGACTCGGCAGATGTCCTCATGGGGGAGGGGGCATTTACACCACGCTATGCCGTTAATGGTGACTGGAGGTTCATAGGCCTCGAGGAAATCCGCGACGACAGGATAAAGTTCATCTCTAAAACTGAGAGCTTTCCAGGTTTCACGCTGATCCGGGACTTTGGAGATCTTTTCGAGAAACCCGCTGGTAACAGGGCCCTCTTTGAATGTTTAAATGGCGAACCTGTTCCTGACAGGTTTTCCGATGAACTGGCCATTGTTATTGAAGAAGATGGTCATCTTAACCTCATAACGGGTTGCTCACATAGCGGCATACTCAACATTGTCAGTAGGGCCTATGATATCTTTCATAAACCCGTGGATCTTCTTGTGGGTGGTTTCCACCTTGAGGAACCCTCAGAGGAGGTTGCATCCCGGCTTGGAGAATTTGTTAGAGGTCCCGTCTACACTGGTCACTGCACATCAGAGAAGGCACGACTCGGTCTTACTGAGGGTCCAGTTAATGTCAATCCACTCCAGACAGGCACGGAGATCATCACATGAGAGATATTATTAAGGGGACGCGCAGATATAATACCATAAAACGGGTTATCATCCTAATACTAACGTTAATACTAATTCAGGGAGCATATGCGCACCAGCCCCGCCTTGTGAGTGATAATGAGGTTACAGTCAAGAACCCCGAGGTGTCACAGGCATTCTATGGTAAACTTGAGGGGGAGCCAGTCTACTTCAGGGTTGATTCAGGGAGACCCTTCAGACTATACGTTAATATTCTGGTTCCGCTCTCCCCTGATGCAGAGGCTGTCTCTGTGGATATAATAAAGGGTGGTAAGGTTATAGGGACACTTGATGGTAACTTGAGTTCCTGGAGCCCCTACTTCGAGGAATTCGGTGGTGACAGTTACTTTAAGGGCCCTGAATTCAACAGGACCGTTGGGGCGGGCACATACTACCTCAGGGTGAGTAGTCAGAATAACAGGGGGAGCTACGTCCTTGTTGTGGGGGAAGAGGAATCCTTCCCGCCGGATGAGGCTCTGAACGCCATTTTCATTCTCCCCATCCTGAAGTCAGAGGTGTTCGGTGTTCCAGTACTCCTTAACATCCTCCAGTTTCTGGGCATGGCCATGGGGATGGGGTCATTCCTTGTGCTTATCCTCCTCTCATGGCGTGGTTACCTTTCAGAGAAGGAACACCGGGACATCAGATGGATTCTATGGGCAGGAATCCTTTTAATCGTTGCAGGGTGGATACCCACCCACCTCAGAAACCCCCTGAATATAATGGGAAACCTCATTAACCTTTCACTGATTTTAATAGTTATGCTTACCTGGAGGTTTGATAAGGGGCTTCCAGAATACAGTAAGTTCAGGGAAAGTGTCCTACTTGCCTCATGGATAGTCCTGATTATCCTAAGGGCCTCAATTCTGAATTGGTGATCCCACCAGAAAAGGGGCGAAACATTTAATAGTTTAATATGCAAATCTTAAAAAGTAAGTTGATCAATTTATAGCCTTGATTTTATGATTATCACAAATCTCTGAAAGGTGTTTCAATTGGATAAGATAAAGATTGCAATAGTCGGTGTGGGAAACTGTGCCAGCTCCCTGATTCAGGGGATATACTATTATCGTAACAAGGATGCCCGTGATTCAATAGGACTCATGCACTGGGATATTGGGGGTTACAGGCCAGGGGACATTGAGGTTGTGGCGGCCTTCGATGTGGATAAGAGAAAGGTCGGGAAAGACTTGAGCGAGGCCATATTCGCACCCCCAAACTGCACGACGGTATTCTGTGATGATATACCCCTGATGGGTGTTGAGGTATCCATGGGGCACGTTCTTGATGGTGTGGCGCCCCACATGAAGGATTACCCTGAAGATCAGACCTTCGTTGTAGCAGACGCCGAACCTGTTGATGTTGTTGAGGTCCTCAGGGAAAGTGGGTCTGAGATACTACTCAACTATCTACCCGTGGGATCAGAGGAGGCAGCAAGGTTCTATGCTGAGTGCGCACTCGAGGCCGGGGTTGCCTACATAAACAACATGCCTGTCTTCATAGCCAGTGATCCTCAATGGGCCGCCAGATTTGAGGAGAGGGGGATACCAATTGTTGGTGACGATATAAAGGCCCAGCTTGGAGCCACCATAACCCACAGAACCCTGGCAAACCTCTTTAAAAAGAGGGGTGTCAGGCTTGATCGGACCTACCAGATAAACACCGGTGGGAACACTGACTTCCTCAACATGCTCAACCGTGACAGGCTTGACTCAAAGAAGGAATCCAAGACTGAAGCAGTTCAGTCAATACTGGGCGATGAAAGGCTGGATGAGGAGAACATCCACATAGGCCCCAGCGACTACATACCCTGGCAGAAGGACAATAAGATCTGCTTCCTAAGGATGGAGGGCAGGCTCTTCGGGGATGTCCCAATGAACCTTGAGCTGAGGCTGAGTGTTGAGGACTCACCCAACTCCGCTGGATGCGTCATCGACGCCATAAGGTGCTGCAAACTTGCAATTGACCGTGGAGTGGGCGGCACACTCACATCAATATCAGCCTACACAATGAAGCATCCTCCGGTCCAGTACACTGATGATGTGGCCGCCAATATGGTGGATGAATTCATTGAGGGTAAAAGAGAGAGATAAAATTGTAATCTTTAATTTTGTGGATGAATCCAAAGAAATAAACAATCTTTATAAAAAGGAGTTATCTGGGTTGAGGGTCAGTCCTCCTCAACCTCTATGCACTCATTGGGGCAGACGTCCATGCATACCTCACATTCATTGCATTCCTCAGGGTGCTGGACCTTGAGTTTACCGTCAACTATTATGAGTACCTCCATCGGGCATACATCGACACATTCTCCGCATGCATCACATTCATCATAATCTATGGTTATCTTTGCCATTTTGATTCTCCCTTAAAATTCGTTGTAAATTTAATGGTTAGGATTAGTATCTCATTCCTTATAACCATTTCAGGCGTGGGATAAATTCATAGAGAATTAATACATCTGCTGTGTATTTAAGGAAGTTCCTACTATGTATATAAAGAATTAATGATCTCATGAGAGGGTCACGATGAAAGGGATAAAGGTCGTTGAAACAGCATTCAGGGATGCGCATCAGTCACTTCTTGCAACTCGCCTCCGGACAAGGGACATGATACCCATCGCAGAGGAGATGGACAGGGTTGGTTTCTTCTCACTGGAGGCATGGGGAGGCGCAACCTTCGATACATGCATACGTTACCTGAACGAGGATCCATGGGAGAGGCTGCTGGAACTCAAGGATCACATAAAGAGGACCCCAATACAGATGCTCCTCCGTGGTCAGAACCTGGTGGGTTACAAGCACTACCCTGATGACATCGTGAGGAAGTTCATTGAGAAGTCCTATGAAAACGGCGTTGATGTGTTCAGAATATTCGACGCCCTTAATGACCTCCGGAACATGGAGTACGCCATAAAGGTTGCCAGGGAACAGGACGCCCATGTGCAGGGGGTTATCTGCTACACCATAAGCCCATACCATACACTTGAAAGTTACGTGGACTTTGCAAGGGAACTCGAGGCCCTTGAATGTGACTCAGTTGCCATTAAGGATATGGCAGGTTTAATTTCACCCCACGATGCCTACGAACTTGTAAGTGCCCTTAAAGAGGAAACAGACCTCATGGTAAATCTTCACTGCCACTGCACAAGTGGTATGACACCCATGAGTTACTATGCGGCCTGTGAGGCGGGGGTTGATATCCTTGACACCGCAATATCCCCCCTATCCTGGGGTGCCTCACAGCCTCCGACCGAGAGCCTCGTTGCTGCCCTCAGGGACACCCCCTATGATACAGGACTCGACCTCAAGATCCTGAAGAACATCAAGAAGTACTTCGAGGAGATCAGAAAGAAGTACAGCAGCATACTGGACCCCATCGCCGAGCAGATCGACACAGACGTCCTCATCTACCAGATACCCGGGGGTATGCTATCAAACCTTGTTGCACAGCTCAAGGAACAGAACGCCCTTGACAGGTACGAGGAGGTCCTTGAGGAGATGCCCCGCGTGAGGAAGGACATGGGTTACCCTCCACTTGTAACTCCAACAAGCCAGATAGTGGGTATACAGGCTGTTATGAATGTCCTGAGTGGTGAAAGGTACAGTATGGTCACCAATGAGGTGAAGGACTACTTCAGGGGACTCTACGGTAGGCCGCCCGCACCTGTAAATGAGGAGGTCGCAAGGAAGGTCATCGGCGATGAGGAGCCCATCGACTGCAGACCCGCAGACATCCTCAAGCCCCAGTACGAGGAGTGCAGGAAGAGGGGTGAGGAGATGGGCATAATAGAGAAGGAGGAGGACATACTGACCCTCGCACTCTACCCTGCCATAGCACCCAAGTTCCTGAGGGGAGAGGTTGAGGAGGAACCACTAGAGCCCCCCGTGGAGGAAAGGGCACCTGCAGGTGATGTGCCAACGGTCTTCCATGTTGAGGTGGACGGTGACGAATTCAACGTAAAGGTCGTGCCCACAGGATACATGACCATCGAGGAGGCTGAACCAGAACCCCTGAATGTTGAGGGTGCCGTCAGGTCAACGATGCAGGGCATGGTTGTGAAGCTGAAGGTCAGTGAGGGTGACCATGTGAATGCAGGGGATGTTGTGGCTGTTATTGAGGCCATGAAGATGGAGAACGACATCCAGACACCCCACGGTGGCGTTGTTGAGAGGATATACGCAGGCGAGGGCGAAAGGGTTGAGACAGGTGACATCCTCATGGTCATAAAATAAAATTTTTACATTTTTATTACACCGTGGCCATAGCAGACCGCCGCAGGTTCTGCTTCATTGGGAGCCTACCTGCTTTTATGTCCAGGAGATTCCTCTGCATCCTTTAATGGCCATGTGGGAGTGCACTCATCTATTTCTCAGGATCCCTCCTCTATTCTTTATCCTAACCTCAGTATTCAGCTGATTCAGGTAAATCTGTAAAAGAGCTATCAGTGAAGATCCAGATCCGCTCAATCCATGATGACATGACGATGCAGCCAGCGGCCGTGATTAAACCCTCAAGGAGGCCCCATGTTGCTGAATAGATCCCCATGCTCACCACTGACCTCATGATGGGGAATACACCTGCAGCCCAAGCTGGATTCCTGTGAGGATACCTGCCAGCACATATGCTGCAAAACCAGCGATGAATCCTGAAAGAACCCTCTTTCCCCCCCAGTTGCCCTGCTGTAGATGTAGAATCCCAGGAAACACCTAGGAACCCCCATACCGATCATGTTTGCGCCAATGTTAAGCCAGCAAAGCCAAGGAAGATGGACTCTACAAGCATGTCAGCAGACATGAGGATAAATGCCAGGAAGGGGTTTTTAAGAATTACTGAAAGCAGTGCGGCCCCGTTAAGGTAAGCGGTACGCGTTAAGAAAAACAGATGCTCCTCCAACTTCCCAAAGTTAAAAAGTCTATGGTCAGGAAAAAACTATAATAAGCCGCCAGTGTGAGGGGCAACCCTCTATTCAAGGTATTCTGTGGGATCCTCAACACCTGCAAGTTTGAAGGCCCTCTTCCTCCTCAGGCAGGACTCGCAGACACCACAGTGGACCTCACCTCCAGTGTAACATGAGTAGGTCAACTCAAAGGGCAGACCCAGAGCAGAGCCAACCTCAACGATCTCCCTCTTGGTCATACCTATAAGTGGCGCCCTCACCTCAACACCCCGGAGCGTACCTATACCCAGGAGCCTGTTGAATGCATCAAGGAACTCTGCGGAGTTATCAGGGAAGGTCTCGGCCTCCTCAAGGTCCCACCCCACTATAACCGCATCTGCATCCAAGGCCTCTGCAAAGGAAACACCAATGGCTGTGAAGACTATGTTCCTCCCGGGTACCCAGACCATCCTTGCCGTCTCAAGGCACTCCTCCCTGTCATCAAGATCTGCCGGTGAGGGTATCTCACCCCCCGCTGTGAGGGCGGAACCACCAAGTCTTCCAAGCCAGGGGAGTTCAATGATTGTGTGTTCAATGCCAAGGTGCTTCGAAAGTTTCCTGGCGTGTTCAATCTCCATTGCGGCACTTCTCTGGCCGTAATCGAATGTTAAAGCGTGGATCTCATATTCAGATGCTAGCAGTGCTGTTGCAACTGCAGAGTCCATGCCAGCTGACAGTATGCTGATCGCCCTACTCATTCCAGATCTCCCCAGATCCTATGTTTACCAGTATGCTCATCAACCTAATCATCAGAAGCCTCCCTATGTTCTTATTGACATTCTCATCTCAGATTTTCCCATCTATTATGTTATTCTTTATCATTATTCTTCATGAAATCTCTGAACTGTTTCTCGGCCATTTCCATGACATCCCTGAGGGGTATCCCTGTCTCAAGTGATATCCTCCTTGCATCCTCGTATTCTATCCTTGCATTCACAACCCTTGAACCCAGGAGGCCCACCTTGAACCTGGCCCTTCTTCTCCCCTTTATATCAACCTCTGCCTCCATGATTCTCCTCTCAAGGACGCCCCTGTGAACCTGGGGGAATATCCTCACACCAAGTGTTCCTGTCTCAGAGAATAGGTGTTTAAGTATCATTTCATGGTCATTTTCCCTGCATATGACCCTTATTAGCTGTCCTGGACGGTTTTTCTTCATTATAACCGGTGTGAGTGTAACGTCAAGGGCACCTGCATCCATGAGACTCTCGAAGAGGTTACCCAGGACCTCCCCGCTGAGGTGATCCACATTGGTCTCAAGTAGCGTTACCATGTCATGGTGCACCGCCTCTGAGCCCCTCACCACCCTCAGGACATTCGGGAAATCAGGGTCCATGTCCCCTGCACCGTAACCGGTGGCCTGGATCTCCATTGAAGGATAGAACCTCCTGTATCCCCTAACCATGTTAACAAGGAGCGCGGCCCCTGTGGGTGTTGCAAGTTCCATCTCAACCGGCCCTCCATTCACAGGGAACCCCCTGAGTATCTCAACTGTTGCCGGTGCAGGGACAGGTGTCTTTCCATGGGCACCGCTCACTGTACCTCCCCCAACCGCCACAGGTAGCGTGTAGACCGTATCCCTCTGAAGGTTGAGGTCAAAGTAGGCAAATACAGTCCCAAGGACATCTGCAACTGCATCAGCGGCCCCAACTTCATGGAAGTGGACATCATCCAGTTTCACGCCATGAACCGTGGCCTCTGCCTGTGCCATGGTATGG
The DNA here is from genome assembly GCF_030055435.1 of Methanothermobacter sp. Lineage (NCBI taxonomy): Archaea > Methanobacteriati > Methanobacteriota > Methanobacteria > Methanobacteriales > Methanobacteriaceae > Methanothermobacter > Methanothermobacter sp. The sequence goes on along the minus strand of NZ_JASFYG010000008.1, from coordinate 6,016 downwards.
AACACTGCCCTTGCCATTGAGAGCATCTCATCATCAATACCCGGATGGCTGATCCTCTCAAGGCGCTTTAAAAATTCCATGTAGCCTATGCTGAGGGAGTCGTCTGCCCTCACATCCACGTGGGTTGCCCTGAGGCCTGACCTCTTAACCTCTGAAACCTCCACGCTGGCCCCCCCAAAGTGGGATGCCGCCTCCTCCATGACCTCCGCTGTCCTCTCAGGGTGGGCCCCCAGGTCTATGAGGGCCCCAACCATCATGTTACCTGATACCCCTGCAAGCTGGGGGTCTATGACCGTTACCATTCAAGCACCGTCTGGATCACTCTGGTGGTGAATTGACTATTATTCTCCTTATGGGTATCTCTATTATGGTGTACTTCTCATCACCAAGCTCCCTGCTGAACCTGGCCACGATGGGGTCAACGAGCTCCTCGTCAACCACCGAGCATACCAGGACCGCGTCCCTTGCATAGTCATGTATGAGTGAGATTGCTGACTTGGGGTCCTCCTTGATTGAGAATCCCCTCCACTCTGTTGGGGAGACGCCCTTGTATTCAACTATGTAGAAGCCTGTGACGCCCTCATCTGCCAGTATGTTCATGACGCGGCCCAGGTTCTCAACCTCCACGAATACCCGTAGATGCACCTTCATTAATATCACCCTATATAGATATGTGGTGTGTAGATAATAAATCTGATGAGGAAGAGAACTGTACTGATACTGGGTGCAGATAATGAATCCCATAGAATAACGCTGCTTATCTGAAGGTGAAGCCCTTGAATGAAAAGTTAAATCTTAACGGTGCAGAGGTTGTAATCGAATCTGATCTTGTGAGGGTGAGGGCAGAATCCGGGCTTGTGGCTGCCTCAGGAACCATCAGCACATCCACTGAGGTTACCCTCGAACTCCCAGGCCCCCCTGAGGTTACATGTGCGGGTAACGTGCTCTCGGTATTCTCTGCTGGAGATTTCCTCCACGTCCTCGTGGTCTGTGGGGAGCGGTGCGGTGACCGCATACCTGAAATCCTGCAGCTTGCTGTAAGGGAGATAACATTGGCGCTGGGGTTACTCACAGAAATCCTGGAGCCGAGGGTAACCGTGGTCTCCATGCCCGGTGATGACGGCTTCCGTGCACCTGACTTAAGGAAGTCCCTGAGGCTTTCGTCTCAGAGGTTACTCCTTGAGGGCCCGGGGGTTGAGGAACTCCTGGAGCTGCATGGTGTGACAGCTGAGGCCATGGTCGATGCTGGTATGGAACTCGTGGTTGGAGCTGAGGTCACAGATGAACTGAGGGAGAGGGTGCGTTCCGAGATAAACCGTGCGCTGGGGGACCTGAACGTTCGTGTGCTTCTTGCCGCGGCACTGCATATTGAGGATGACATCAGAAGAAGGAGGCTTCTTGGAGTGGACCTCACAGATGACCCGGCCTACCTCTACAGTGATGAGGTGATAGGCATGGCGGTTGCCAATCAGGTGGCGGGCACCAAGGCAATCTTCAACTTCAAGCGCTACGATGAGGAGAAACCGGGTGTGATAGGGGAACTCGGACCCATGGTGGATGATGCAGTCGCTGGACTCATAGCAGGCTGCATGTCAAGGCTGTTTGAGTGATGGTGGTTTTTTCATGGATTTTCTGAGGAAATTCGCTGGTCTCATATCATTTTCAACCATATTCCCCCTGGGTTCAGAGGCGACCGTTGAGGAGATAGCCTCCCTGACACTACACTGGCCACTTGTGGGGGCCCTCATAGGGGTCATTGTGGGGTCAGGGGGTCTTTTAGCATCCCTCATACTCCCCTACCCGGTGGTTGCCTGTGCCGCATATGCCCTTGCCATATGGTTCACCGGCTTCCACCACCTTGATGGTCTCATAGACATGGGTGATGCCCTCATGTCCCATGGGAGCTTCGAGAGGAAGATAGAGATAATGAGGGACCCCCGTATCGGTACCGGTGGACTGGGGCTTCTCATTATGGTCTCCTCACTGACAGTGGCATCAGTATATTCCATTCCATCAGATATCATATTCCAGGGCCTTTTAATTTCAGAGGTCTCTGCAAAGATATGCCTTACTGGCTGTGCACTGGTCTCAAGGCCCCTTGACAGTGGCACAGGGAGGCACTTTATAATTGCGGCCAGGAGCCCTCTCATCGCGCCTGTGTGGTTCCTCTGGTCAGCTGCAGCCTACCTGTTACTGGGGATCCCGGGGGCTGTTGGTGTTGCCGTGGCCGCTGCCTCGGGAGTATTCATAGGATTTACCGCGAGGAGAAACTTCTACTGGAGCACAGGTGATGTTCTCGGGGCCTCAAATGAGATTGGGAGGATGACTGGTCTCCTGGGGATTGCTGCGGCCATCCAGTTAACATAATTTTATACTGATTTAGGGAGGTCATATAATGGATATCAGGGTTTTAAGGTTAGGTCACAGGAAGTCACGGGATGCGAGGATCACGACACACGTGTGCCTCACCGCAAGGGCCTTCGGGGCATCTGAGGTCATACTTAGTGGTGAGGAGGACCCGAAACTCATGGAGGGCGTTGATGATGTTGTTAAGAGGTGGGGCGGACCCTTCAGGGTGAGTTACAGGAGAAACTGGCAGGGCGTCATTGAGTCCTGGAAGAAGAGGGGTGGGGAGGTTGTGCACCTCACAATGTATGGTCTACCTGCAAGGGACGTTATACCTGATCTAAGGGAAAGTCCAGCAGGTAAACTCGTGGTTGTGGGGGGCGCTAGGGTCCCCGGGAAGGTCTACAGGCTTGCAGATTACAATGTTGGGGTGACGAATCAGCCCCACTCAGAGGTCTCATCCCTTGCAGTCTTCCTCCACATGCTCCTTGATGGAGCCGAATTCGACCTCAAGTTTGAGAACCCCATGATAGAGATTGTGCCCCAGGCCCGCGGAAAGAAATTGATTGAGAGGAGAGGTGATGCTGATGCTCAGGGTGATAGATAACCTGGTTGTAAGGGAGATTCTAACGGGTATAAGGAGGAGGGGGATTGACCCCGCCAGTTTCAGGAAGGGCATATCTGATATAGGCCGCTACTTGGCCTATGAATTCGCAGATACCCTCAGGTGGCGTGAGGTTGATGTTGAAACACCACTGGGGGTTGCATCGGGTGTTGAGATCACAGATAGAAACAGGATCGTTGTGCTGAGCATCCTCAGGGCATCACTTCCATTCACAGAGGGCGTTATGAGGGTTTTCCCCGAGGCAGAACAGGGTATAGTTGGGGCCTGCAGGTCAGATGATCCTCCCTTCAATGTTTCAGTCGACTACCTGAGGGTCCCTGAACTGGATGGTAAGATAATGGTGATAGCTGACCCCATGCTTGCAACTGGTAACACGGTTATGGGGATCCTTGAGGCCCTTGAGGCATACGGCACACCTGAGAGGACCGTCCTATTCAATGTTATATCCTCAAGGCCCGGCCTTGAGAGGGTCCTTGAATTGGGTATGGAGGTCTACACTTGCAGTGTTGAGGATGAACTCAACGACAGGGGCTACATTGTACCGGGACTGGGGGATGCCGGGGACCTTGCATTTGGAAGGCCATCAGAATAGATAACAATAAACCTATGGTGGTGGGGACTTATATCCCAGCCACAGAATGAACTTATCCAGAAAAAAAATAATGGCTGGATTAACTGATCAATCGTAGACTGACCTTCCGCCGGCTGCCGCCACTATACCGGGGATCCCCTGGACTCTGAGCTCAAAGATGGCCTCCATACCCTCCTCCTCAAATGCAGCGACTCTTCTTGATTTAATACGGCTTGTGAGGAGTGCCGCGACAGGTGGTGTTACAACGAAAACCGCCCCGGCATCACCAAGTGCCCTCACGGTTTCATCCTTAAGTTTTCCCTTACCTATATGGACCAGCACACCCCTTGATGCCAGGTAAGGCATGCTCTCCTCTATGTCCTCCTTGTTACTGCTTGTGGGGGCTATTCCGGCCGGGCTTACTGCTGTGTGCATTATCGCAGCACCCCTCACATCAAATGGCTCCTCACCCCTCTTGAGGGCAGCCACAAGTTTAGGGAGCGCAGCGTCCCTTCCAGTGTATATGATACCATCTATGATAACACAGTCTCCGGGACTGAGCTCCTCAAGTTCCCTTCTCGTTGTTGGTGTAGATATCCTCATATTACTACCATCCATCATTTAAAAGGCTGCAGATATCCTTATAATCACCAGGAACAAATCTTAGGTTCAAAGATCTTTAAGATCTACAGAGATATCAACTTTAATTTTTTCTAAATAAGGGTTTTGAGGTCCTCAAGGAATAGTTCAATGTGCTCCGCCTTGATGTGGGGCATGACAACAACCCTTATGGCTGGTGGGCATGCTGATACAGAGACTGCCCATCCCATCTCCTCGAGTCTGGAGGCAAGTTTCTCTGGACTCATGGATGGGTGATTGAATGCGACTATGTTGAGTTCCGGTTCAATTACCGGTTCATATCCAAGATCCTTAAGGCCCTCGTTTAATCTGGAGGTTACATCCATCACCCTCAGGGCGAGTTCACGGTACCCGCTGCGACCCATGTGCTTGAGGACCGCCCATGTTGCAGCTGCGGAGGCACCTGTCCTTGTGCCGACTATCGTTGACTGCTGCTTCTCTGTGAGGTAGGGGGTCTCTATGCTCATGGCGTCCAGGTAGGTTTCGTCCCTGAAGAGTATGCAGCCACTGGGTATCGGGGCAAGGCCCATCTTATGGGGGTCTATGGTGATGGACGATACACCCGGAAGTTTAAAGTCAAATTCAGGGAGTTCAAAACCAGCATCCCGTAGGAAGGGTATTATGAATCCCCCGAATGCCGCGTCCACGTGGAGGTGGATGCCCTCCTCAATGCATATATCTGAGAGCTCGGCTATGGGGTCTATCCTCCCGAGTTCAGTTGTCCCTGCAACCCCTACGATGGCCACGGTATTATCTGATATCATCTCCCTGACGGACCCCACATCGACCCGGTAGTCCCTGTCCAGCTCCGCCTCCCTGAGTTCAAGACCCATTATATCCGAGGCCTTTCTGAAGGAGAAATGGGCTGATTTGGGGACTATTATCTCGGGTTTATCAGCTCCAGCCATGTTCCTGGCGGCCCTCATGGCCATGAGGTTGGCCTCGGTGCCCCCTGTTATTATGTGGCCCGCTGCAGCGGGTTCTGATAGGAGTTCCCCCAGCATTCCTATAACGCGGGATTCAAGTTCCCTGGTTCCCCTGAAGAGTCCTGGGTCGCCAAGGTTGGACTCCAGGAAGTCACAGTAAACCCTCCTTGCAAGGGGGTGTGATGATGTGCACATGGATCCAAGTATTCTGCCTGAGGTGTAGGTCATGTCCCTTGACCTGAATTCCTCAAGAAGTTCGAGGACCCTTTCCTCAGGGAGGCCCTTTTCATCCATTTTTACGCCCAGAAAATTAATTTATATGTGAAAAAAGGTTTTAGAGAAGTTTCCTTGCCGCCTTAAGGAGGAGCCTCTGTTCTGCCCTTGCAACGGTCTTCCTCACCTCGGCAACCGCATCTGTGTTGGCGGATACACTGCTTATCCCGAGCTCCACCAGTTTCTCAACTATCCGCGGGATGCTTCCTGCCTGGCCACAGATACTGGTTTTAACCCCTGCCTCATTGCATTTCTTTATAACCCTCTCAATGAGTTTGAGGACCGCGGGGTGGCCCTCTGTGTAGAGGTCTGCCACGTGTTCATTGTTCCTGTCTATTGCAAGGGTGTACTGGGTGAGGTCATTTGTACCGAAGCTCACAAAGTCGATGCCCTCTTCAATGAAGTCCTCGATTATGAGTGCCGCCGCAGGTGTCTCCACCATGATACCGAATTCAACGTCCCTGTGGGGCTTAAGGCCCGCCTCCTCTGCTATCCTCTTGGCCTTCCTGAGTTCATCAGGGTGCTGTACGAGGGGTATCATTATGCCTATGTTGGTGTAGCCCTGCTCGTGGAGTTTCTTTATGGCCCTGAACTCTGCCCTGAGGATCTCCGGCTCATCCAGTTCCCTGCGTATAC
>NZ_JASFYG010000007.1 GCF_030055435.1 Methanothermobacter sp. | reverse complement strand
GCTCACCCCGAATCAACAGGTAAACCATCTCAGAAAAAGAAACACCACCAATCAAATCCTCCTGAGAATAACCCCTGGTAACAATCCGATTAGGCTCCACCCTAGTAATGGAAGTCCTCCACTTCGGGGAACCCATCCTGAATACTTTTTCAAGCGAATCCTTTCCTATAGCCATTCATTCACCTCAGAGATCTACAGTTTTATGGTTGCCCTTCTCGGCTCCACACAGCAGGCCAGCCTCATTGATACTATTCTGACGCCGCTAGCCCTCTGAGGCCCCACATTCACCAGGGAACCAAGGGCTGTTGTGGATCCCCCAAGACCCAGGGGCCCTATTCCGGTACTGTTAAGGGATTCTGTAATGTAATCCTCAATTTCAGACTGCTCATCAAGGCTTCCGGTGGCCATTGCCCTGAGCATAAGGCTCGTGGCCTCAAAATGAGTTCTCCCAATACCTATAACCGGTATGCACGGGGTGCATCCAAGTAAAGGGACCTCTGTTTTCATCCATGTCAGAACTTCCTCAAATACTTTTCTATAGCTGTGTCTGTGAAAAACCCTTCTGGTCCTTGCCCTTATCTCGGGGCCGCCCCCAAGGAGGAGAACATGGATTCTGACCTCGTCTCCCGGGACTGAGTCAACAAGGAATGGTGCTGGGGGAAGTTTTGACGGGTCACTGTAGAGGCCCTGGCTCTGCTCTATCCTCTCAATCTCATCGCCCCGCACGGCCATGGGTCTTCCTGGAAGTTTAAGGAGGCCCTCAGCAATCCCCCTCCTTATGAGGTTGAAGAAGCCACCCGGCAGGAAGGCATCTTCACCCACCTCAACGATGACGTGGGGTATTCCCGTGTCGTCACAGAGGGGTCTGCCGCTTTCTTCGGCTATCCTGGCATTTTTAATGAGAAGTTCAAGGATCCATGCGGCCTTTTCATCCTCTTCCCTTTCAAGTGCCCGCTTATATGCCCGCATAACATCTGGGGGTGTGGTTGTGCCTGCCCTTATAAGGGCGTCCCTCACCCGTGCCGCTATATCCAATCTACCTTCCCCCCACAGGTACCGCAAGGTCCTTCCCAGATGATAACACAGCTTCAGGGTAGTAACGCTCTATCATGTCCCTCACAAGCACAACCTGCCTTATCCTCTCACGTGCCTGTGTCTCTGTGGTGTCCCATCCATGGTGTCCTGCCACAGATCCGCCTGTTTTGAGGTAAACCGGGGATGCGTACCTTATGATATCAGGAACCTCGTAGTGCCTTATGAATCCACCGGATGACTTGGGGTTCTCTGTGTGGACATCGATTGAAATGTCAATGGCCTCCCTTATTGCTGCGAGCATGGGTATCTGGAGGTCTCTCACAGGGTTGAGGGAATCGGCACCTATATCCTGAAGTAGCCGTGCTGATGCAGGGTTACCGTGCCCGCAGTGGGCTGAGACCTTGAAGTGGAGGTCCGCTGGCAGTTCACCGTCGCCTCGCATCCTCCCGAGAACCCAGAGGAGTCCCTCGTCGTAGACCACTATGCCCCTCACACCGAGTTCAGCCGCCCTCCGAACATCCTCAACCGCATACACCAGGTTGTCATATCCCCTGAGCCTGTAACCTATCCTTGAACCCTCAGGTGTCCTTGCAGATGCACTTGTATCATACGTTGCCCGGGGACCCACACTCAGGAAGAGTTCGATGCCGGCTTCACGGGCCAGTTCAGCCATCTCCTCAATTTCACCGTCGGTGAGGAGCATTATCCCCTTTGTCTGGGTTACCCTGTGGACCCTGACATCATATTCTTCCATGGCATCCAGGAGGGCCCTCATGGCCCCAGGCCTCTGTATCCCAGGGACCTCAAAGCGGTACTGTCCACCATCACTGAATCTCTTCTCTGATTCACCTTCGGGGACTCCTATTCCAATTCTATCAAGGTATATGCGGGTTTTTTCCAAATTTTTCACCTCCAGTTAATTAATACCCTTAATAAGTAGCCCAGAGGACTTTTCTGAGCATTTGTCAATCAGTGAGCTAATATCGAGCTCCATATAATGCATCAATCAAGGACCTCAGAGATTACCTCTGAGATATTCTCTGACCATGCTTCACTAAGGATCCCCAGTTTATCTGTCCCGTAACTAGGGTTCAGGAGGGCGAACTTCTCAATGATGTCCTTCCACGTGTAGGGGTTCTCTGGTTCCCCTGCTGGAAGCTCTCTGAAAGCCGTGTGAACACTGCCATCACTGAGTCTCACTGTTACACGTGCAGGCCTCCTGTTCTTCATACCCTGCATCTCTGAATCCGCTATTATTTTAATCTTTGATACCATCTCCCTGATACTGGAGGATATTTTAAGGTCCTCAACCCTGAGATCCCCTTTCTCAAAGAGTATGGCCAGTGAAACAGGTAAACTCTGCCTTATTGCCTCAACAGTTTTTGGGGAATAGTTGTCGTGTTCTGCTGCAACATCATAGGTCTCCACAAGGACCTCATCTATTTCTGATGCAGAGAACTTGGTCATTGCAAGTATTTCAAGGGCACAGTCAAGGGCAGAGTGCAGGTGCCTGCAGACAGGGTACCTCTTGAGGTAAACGTCTCCTATATGGAAGACACCAGTTTCAGGTAACTCTGATGGGGGCTGGCACATTGCATTGAGGAATCCCTCCTTTCCCTCAATTATGGACTCTGCCCCCGTGAAACCCTCCAGAGCAAGCTTTGCAGATATGAGTCCTGACTGGGCCGCCCTCCCGGCGTGCAAGTGCTTGCCCATTGACCCGGCATGGTCTGATTCAAGGAGTCCTGCTGCTTGGGTTCCTGCAAGTCCCAGTGCATTGACTGTCTCCTCACAGTCAAGGCCCATTACGCTGGCTGCGGCTGCGGCGGCCCCGAATGTTCCACAGGTGCCTGTGGTGTGGAAGCCCCTAGCCCTATGGCCGGGATTTGCGAGGAGGCCCATGAAGATGGCCACCTCATACCCTGCCACAACCCCTGCTATGAACTCCCTGAACTCCACATCAAGGACCTCCGCAGCTGCAAGGGCCGCGGGAATCACGCATGCGCCTGGATGCATCTGGGCCCCCCTGTGACCGTCATCAAGGTCCAGATTATGGGCGAATATGCCATTGAGGAGGGCAGCTCTTTCATCAGAGCCTTTGCCATGACCTATAACCGTCGAATTTCCCTCGCCGGTACCCAGTGCCCTGAGTGCCGTAAGGCCGCTCCTTTCCCCTGAACCCCTGAGTGAAACCCCCAGAAAGTCCAGAAGGCATATTTCTGCCTTTTCAATGATCTCAGGAGGGATGTCCCTGTATGAAAGTGATGATACAAATTCTGCAAGCTTTCCTGTAATCATTGATGCTACTATGTTGCCTTTAAATATAACAGTGATTGTTATAAAGGTTTCCATTTTTATTAATTCAGAGGGATAACAGCCGCCAGAAATTCTCATCCTCCACCTAACCCAGCCAGACGGCTAAAGACCTTATCAATCCCCACTTTCTACCTGACTCAGGCAGATGGGTAAGGGCCGCTAGATATTCCCATCCTCACAAGCTGCTTTGAGAGGTGTCTTCTGGCACAGGTGGGGACCTCATAGTAGCCCTCCTTCAGGGGCCTCTCAAGTACCCTCTTAACCTTTCTGGAATTTCTTACCCTCCGCCCGCATGCGGGACACTTAAACCCCTTATTTCTGCCTGCGGATTTCATGCGCCTGCCACAGGTACACAGGGGGTTTTCCTCTATGTAGAGCTCAGCGGCCCTCTCAAGGTGTATCTTTTCAATGTTCAGTGTCCCCTGGGCCCCGATACCCCCATAAACGGTGACCCTGTCCCCTGGTATGAGTTCAAGTATGACCTTCCTGAAGTCCTTTGTGGGCTCATAGGCACCGCATTCGATTTTCCCAGAGTCGTCACCAAGGGTGAAAAATACGTGACCCCCCTCAATCACCCTAGGTTTGTCGAGCACCTTGCCACTGATGCGGTAGCATCCAAATATCTCCATATCAGCTATGCTCTCTGCATCCTGTATGTGCTGGTCCGTGTGCTGGTTTGTCTCGAAGATGCAGAACCTCTCTATCTCCTCATAGACACGAACCATCTCCATGGCTTTCAGGAGCACCTCAGGTGATTCGCCACGTATACCATAGAGTATTGGGCAGGGTGTATGGGGCTCTATTGCAATGTAATCACCATCAATGTTGTCAAAGGTCTCATCGCCTGTTTCAGTGTCCATGAGCCTCACAGATTCTGGGTCTATCTGACGGGGTTTTCCATAGTTTTCAGGGACCCTGTAGGTGAGAAGTTCATATGTCCTGTCCTCAAGGGGGCAGCCGATGGCTGCAAGGGCCCCTATGATCCCTCTTCCCCTTTTGAATCCATGAACCTCTGCCCCCACCTCCTCTGCAACCCTCATGGCATCCTCAATTTTGAGTATTCTCCTTATAGCAGATATTGCAAATTCCCTCATGGAATCTGTGATCTCACCTGTATAAAAGACCACCCCAGGGTTTGTTCTGTCATTATCAAGCTCTGCAAGTCCCTCAACATTGCCAATGACGATATCTCTGATATCATCCATTTCATTCTCTGATTCAGCCAACACAGTGAATGCCACTGCACCGTTACCCCTGGTCTTGTGGGGCGCGAAGGGGTTCAGTCTTATGAGCCGCGGGTAACCCTCAAGGTTGAAACCGCAACTTTTAAGTTCATGGATTATAAAGCATGATATATAGGTTGTGCACATCCCGTCTGGAGAATCGGTATCATCTATACCCACATGAATTCTGTACATTAAATCACCCGGTGGTCCAGTTGGATAAATCTGTTAAGAGGGAAGATGTATTAAGGGAAATACACGAACTTCTTACCAGCAACGGATTTGAAACATCTCAAATATATGATAGGAGCTGCTTTGACCTCATGGCCAGGAGAAAACTCCTTCTACTTCTGCTTAAGGTCCTTGTGAACATTGATAGTATAAATAGTTTCCAGGCCAATGAGATAAAAACCCTTGCACGCACCTTCCTTGCATCACCACTCCTCATTGGTATAAGGTCAAAGACAGAGTACCTTGAGGAGGATGTTGTCTATGAGAGGCACGGTATCCCTGTTATTACCCCTGAAACCTTCAGGAACATAGTGGTTGATGGGGAGTACCCTGAGGTGATAGCTGATCGTGGCGGTTACTATGTGCAGATAGATGGGAGAACCCTAAGGAGGGTCCGTGAGGATTACAAGCTCTCACTCAAGGACCTTGCAGACATGGCCCATGTATCCCGCAAGACCATCTACAAGTATGAGAATGGGCTTGCAAGGGCCTCGCCTGAAACAGCCATGAAACTCGAGGAGATACTCAACATAAGGATAACCCTCTCAATTGACATCTTAAGTGTCCCTGAGAGGGATGAAGTTGAAATAAGGCCAAAGGGAAGGCTGGGTGATATTGGGTTCGGGATGATCGAGACCCAGAGGACCCCCTTTGATGCAGTTGCAAAGGAACTGAATTTTGAGAGTACCGTCATAACGGACCTTGAGAAGGGGAGGAACTCCAGGACTCTAAGGAGGATGGCTGTGCCTCTGAGGGACCTGTCAGTTGTAAGTGGCTCAGAATCTGTTTTTATCATTGATAACCCCCGTATAAGTGAGAACCTCGATGGTGTACCTGTGATCAAGAGCTGGGAGATAAATGAGATGGAAAGTAGCAGGGAGTTCCTGAAGGTGATAGCGGAAAGGAAGACCTGTAGCTGAACCCTGTCCATTATCAGCTTTCAGTAGTAATCCCACACCGTGACCTTCCAGTCCCTGATTTCGTTTGCATAAACCGCGATGCAGTATTCTCCAGGGCTCCCCTCAACCTCAAGGGTTCTCTTCTTTCTTGCAGGTGACTCTGTGGGTCCCCAGTCCACGGTGTCAGTGGCCACAGTGTATCCGTCCCTGAGGACATCCACGGTGATGCTGTTCACATCATAATTCACCAATGGACTCGCTGAAAAAACAACGCGTAGCCTGTTGCCCCTGATGTTAACATAGCGGTAATCCGATTCAGAGCCTGTGAATGTCATGACCCTGTGCCAGCTGGGACCTGAAGACCCACCACCTTCTGTATCGCCGGTGATGGTCACATTGTAGTACTGATCCCCATCATGGGGTGACTTGAGGAACATACCTGAGATAAAGCCCAGGGCCCCTATGAGAATAAAACAGATTACAACAAGCACCTTTGTCGCAGTATCCATAACCACACCCCATATACGCTGAGCAGATGGGAGCCCATTCATGAACAATGGGAGGTGTCCTTTAACATGTTAATGTTAAAACATTAACTTCTATTTTACGATTTCATTCCTATAGAAAATATTAAATATGATGATGGAGTGGGGTCATGCTTCAGAGGCAAGATCATAACCTGAAGAGTTCCCCGAATGTTTCTTTCACTTCAGGAACAGATGCCGCACCCACAGTGACCATATCAACGTAGTCAGCACCCTCAAGGAATTTAAAGGCCTCCCCTGGTGATAGTATCCCCGCTGCAAGTACCTTCTCGGCAACAACAACCTTTCCCAGTTCAAGGAGTAGATCCCTGAGTTTTGCCCGTTCCTCCTTAAGGAAGACCGGGAAATCCATCATATAACCCAGCCTGTTGAGGGGTATCATGTAAAGCTGGAAGTTATCAACCCCCTCATCAATGAGCCGCCTGGTGGTGGACCCTGGCATTGTGGTTATGAGGCCAGATATGACCTCAATATCATCAAGGATCTCAGCCACCTCAGCGACTGGTAGAAGATCCGTGTAGTGCTCATCAAGGAGAACGGCGCTGGCCCCAAGATCCATGAGTGTCTCTAGGTCCTCCTCAAGGCGCCCCTCCCGAACTGTGCCCATGAGTCTAAAACTGCACCCGGCATCAACTGCCATTTCAAGCGCCTCAAGCACGGGATCCTCAGGGATGACCTGGAATCCCCTCACACCCGCATCATATGCCCCCATGAGCACCTCCGCAATGTTTTCAGGCCTCCTTTTGAGGTCCATCTCATACAGCCTTGAGCGGTGCCCAAAGTAGGGTGCCGCGGTGAACGGTGCGCTTCCCAGGAATGCCTCCGGGAGCTCAACTCCATCAACAGTAACTGAACCAGTGAACATCACATCATCCTCCATGACACCAATAATTATAATATACCCTACCTCTATAGATTCCTCTATCATTCTATAAGATCCTCATTGTGATAAGTGTGGTGAAATTATGCCAGATATGAAAGTGCTTATTGCTGATTCCATCAATGAAAAGGGAATATCTGAACTTGAAGAGGTGGCGGAGGTTGTGGTTAACACAACCATAACACCCGAGGAGCTCCTTGAGGCCATAAAGGACTTCGATGCCATAGTTGTGAGGAGCCGGACCAAGGTCACAAGGGAAGTCATAGAGGCAGCCCCCCGCCTCAAGATAATCGCAAGGGCGGGTGTGGGCGTTGACAACGTGGATGTTAAGGCTGCCACAGAGAGGGGTATAATGGTCATAAACGCCCCGGAATCAACATCCATAACAGTTGCCGAACATTCAATAGGCCTCATGCTAGCCCTTGCAAGGAAGATCCCCCTTGCAGATAAATCCGTCAAGGAGGGTAAATGGGAGAAGAACAGGTTCATGGGTATAGAGCTAAACGGCAAAACCCTCGGTATAATAGGTATGGGCCGTATAGGTTCACAGGTTGTTCTAAGAACAAAGGCCTTCGGAATGAACATACTGGTATATGACCCCTACATAAGCAGGGAGGCCGCCGAGGAAATGGGTGTGACCGTCACAGACCTTGAAACACTCCTAAGGGAATCCGACATTGTGACCATACACGTACCCCTCACCCCAGAGACAAGGCACCTCATCTCAGAGGATGAACTTAAACTGATGAAGGAAACCGCATTCATAGTTAACTGTGCCCGTGGAGGTATAATCGACGAGGAAGCCCTCTACAGGGCCCTGAAGGATGGTGAAATAGCAGGAGCGGCCCTCGACGTATTCGAGGAGGAGCCCCCAGAGGGTAGCCCATTACTTGAACTTGAGAACGTTGTCCTCACACCACATATAGGCGCCTCAACAGCTGAGGCCCAGAGGGACGCCGCAATAATAGTTGCAAATGAGATAAAAACTGTCTTTCAGGGAGGTTCACCCAGGAACGTCCTTAACATGCCAGTGCTGGACCAGGAAACCTACAAGTCCCTCAGACCCTACACCGAAATCGCAGAGAAACTGGGCAGCATCATCACACAGGCCCTCCCAGGTAACATAGAGAAACTGGACGTCACCTACTGCGGTGAACTTGCAGATATGCAGTTTGATATCCTCACAAGGACCATGCTGCAGGCCATCCTGAACCCCATACTCACAGAACCAGTGAACCTCATAAATGCACCGACAATTGCAAAGAAGAGGGGTATCGTGGTTACAGAGGCCAAGAGGTCAGAGGCTGATGGCTACAGGTCCATAATAATGGTAAGGGCTGTTTCTGACAGGGGCGAGTTCAGCGTGGAGGCCACCCATATCAAGGAGCCCACGATAATCGGTATCAATGGATACAGGGTGGATGTGAAGCCAGAGGGTACAATGATAATAGCACGCTACAGGGACCTCCCAGGTACTATAGGGGCCATCGGCACCAAGCTGGGTGAGCACCAGATAAACATAGCTACCATGCAGGTTGGAAGGAAGGAGATCGGTGGAGAGGCCGTCATGGTCCTCAAGGTTGACCAGAGTGTCCCCTCTGAGGTCATAGATGAGGTCAAGAAACTTGAGAACGTGGACGATGCTGTTGCAATAGAAATATAAGTCTACCAACAATTAGACCCCCCCTAAAAATCCCTTTTTTATAATTTAACTAGACCCAATAATCCCAAAAACAAAATATTCCTTTTTAAACAATCTCAAACCCAACAGTCACACCCTGCCTTGTATAGGCTGCAACCGTTTCTAAAGTGTAGGGGTGTGCTATTATCATATGGAAAAGACCATTCTTTGAGAAGAACTGCATATCAGCACCTGAAGGTAAATTGCTGGGGCCAGGATGGGAGTGCACCGACCCCACAATACCTGTAAAGGGTGGGAGCATCAGGACATCCATAACAGCACCCTCATCAGAGGTCCTTGATGGCAGGAATATGAGGCCAGTGATGTGAAGTGCATCACCCTCCTGTTTTCCCTCAAGGAGCGCCACAAATTCATGTGGATGTGACCTTCTTGCGATTTCCAGAGCCTCCTCCATGACATCGGAATCGACCAGCACACTTCTTACCGGTTTTACACCCATAAAATCAAGGATCCTTTCAATTAAACCCATTCTATCAGGCACTCTCTGATCCATTACGTTCCTTAAAACCCTGAATTCCCTCAAAAAATTCTTTTGTGAAGAGTGGAAGTTCCATGTCAACCTTCACCCTCATCCTCACCGCAGAGACCTCCCTCTCAGTTATGGGATTGTAGCCCTTCACCTTCACCGGAGCCCGGTAGACCCCGATACCCCTCCGCTGCCAGGCAGGAACCTCTGAGATGTTCAAACCCCTCTCAAAGAGCAGCTCATGGAGGGCATCTGATTTCATCCCATTCAGGGTTCTTGCGGCATCATCTCTATCCATTTCATCCCTCAGTGTCCAGTATGCATAGCTGTTGAGGCAGTTCCTCCAGGCCTCATCCTGCCTTGACCTGAAGTACTCCCAGACCACCTCCCTGCCCAGTGGTATGACCCTGCAGTCAAATGAAACAGGTTTGTAAAGTGATAAACCCCTTTTTATGGCACTAAGTGTGAATGATGATGATGCAAAAGCCGGGAAGACCGAGTCAAGCTTCTCAACCCTTCCTGAGAATGGAACAGAATCAAGGAGTACATTGATCTCATCAGAAAAGGTGTATATGAATGATGGGCTGAACTCATTCATGATCTCAAGGCACGCTGAAACCATGAGGTCACGGAAGACATCATCATAGGGCCTCCTAAACCCTGCCTTTGCTGTTAGCCTGTGAAAGCCCCTCCCATCAAGCCTCAGTACTATGCGGGAGGACAGCGGCACCTTGAGGTTTGAGTAGATTTCATGTTCCCGCATCATACCATCATGTTCCAATATGCATGTTCTCACTGAGGGATTTAAGGAGTCTTATGGCGGAATAGGCGGCCATCACACTTGTCTTGGGGTTTATGGAGCACCTGACATTCTCTGTTATAGTCTTGAACTCCCCGAAGTCCCCCTTAACGGTCACCTCATGGACGTTACGGTCAACTGCCGGGTCCGCTATTATCTCAACATCAATATCCCGTCCACAGGCGAGACTGAGGGTTGCTGCCACATTTATGTTGAGTGGAAACCTCTTAACGGCCTCTGATGCCTTACCACTGTAGAGGATCTTCTTCTCATCCATGCTTATACCCAGTGACCGTGGTGGTTTCCTTGTAACAAGTTTAACTGACTCTATACTGCCCATGGATGCTGCCTTCAGGCCATCTAGGCCCACTATGGCCCCAGAGGGTACATGTATTTTGGCATTATTCTCTGAGGCCTTCCTCTCAAGAAGGCTCCTTAATTCAGGGTCCATGAGGGCGCCGACACTCATAACGACGACGTCCCTGCCTGCCTCAAGTATTCCGGGGACCAGTTCCCTCACGGCCTCAGGTGATGCGGCCTCCACCACAAGGTCAACATGGGGGAGCATATCTGCAACATCAAGGACCGCAGTCCCATCAACCATGGATGCCAGGTTCTCTGCCTTCTCAAGGTCCCTGTCATAGAAGAATCCCAGTTCAACGGGTACCTTACCATCCCTCACGAAACCCGTTATAAGGTTGGCTATTGCGCCGCAGCCCACTATACCCACGATCATGTCATCACACAGAAAAAATCAGGATTCAAGGGGATTTACCTTTTTCTCCACTGAAACATCCGGAGATATTATGAGTATGTCTCCAACCGCCTGGACACGTTCATAGTTTATGTCGATGATGCCCTCCTCTTTTATGGGTCTTATCTCATCTGATTCAGGGACTATCCTTATGCTGGTCTTGAGGACATCCTTTATACCAACATTCTTCTTATCATGCCTCATTGGACGGACTTTCAGTGTTGAGACACGTCCCTTCTTGATGTTGAGGACAACGTCCTGAACCCTCCCAACGTACTTACCCCTTGAGGTGTATATTTCAAGTCCATATAGACTGGATAATTCAACCATTTTTCCACCACCGGACAGTTAAACATGTAGAGCTGCTGCATAACCCTACTGTTGGTTAATGTTATTGTTTATAGCTTAAATAGTTATAGGGGAATAACAGATTACTGTAGTGGCAGGAATAAAAAGGCTGTTACTGGAATTAAAAAATGATTCCGGATTGTGATCAAAATGTGGGACACCAGTAAGGATTACAGGCTCATGGTTGCAGTTAAGGCGGTTGACCTCTTCAGGAGGGCCCTTGAGGCAGGTGGTTTCAGGGGCCAGTGGAAAAAGAAACCTGCCATTAAATTGGCATCTGAGATTGAAAGGACACTGCAGAGCCTCATATACTCATACCTTGAACCAGAGGACCTTGCAGCAAGTTCAGAGATGAAGAGTATTGATGAAAAACTTAAGGTGATAACTGATGCCCTTGGGGGTGAAGAGTGGAGCCGTAAGTTCCTTGATGAGGCCTCAAGGGATGAGAGGGAGAGGGTTGAGGAGAACATAGCAAAGGTGAAGTTCTTCCTGAACACCATTGGAAACCTCAGGGGCCGGTTGATGCTAGGGAAGATATCAGACCCTGTTATTGCAGTTGATATAGTTGCAGGTGAGGTTATGAGTGTTGGGGGACACCCCTCCGCGGATAAACTTCAGATCTGCAATGTTAATGTGGGTGGGAGGTCCATAAAGGTTGTCACAAATGACCCTGATGTGAGGGAGAAGGACAGGGTGGCCGTGGCCCTTTTGCCGCCCCAGAACTTCATGGGTGTTGTGAGTGAGGGAATGTTCCTTGGTGTCGACGGTGTTCTGAGGGATGTTGAGGGAAAACCCGGGGAAATGCCAAGGGGGATACCCCTTGAGGCCCTCAACGAGACACGGAACCTGGTCGAGGAGTTCCTGGCTGGTTAACCCCTCCATGGCTCCCTGAGAATCGCCCTGCACACTTCATTGCTGCACCTTCCACAGTCCCTTGGGAGACTGCACCCTGCTTTTCTCAGACGGTCCTCAAGCTTTAATTCTGATAGAGGGTAGTAGCCAGAATAATCAACCCTCTCAAGGCCCTCTGCCCTGCACTCATCCACCAGCTTCTCCATCAGTTTTCTGTCAGGTCCCATGTGGTAGTAGAGGAGGAAGTTGGGTCTGAAACCTATCAGGCGGTAGGGGATCTCGGGATTTATCTCTGCAATGAATGATGCTATCTCCCCGATCTCATGGTGGTTTATGCCGGGTATCACGACCGTCCTGAAGACCCTTATCTTTTCAGGAAATTTCTCTGCAAGGTAGGCTGCGTTCCGGAGTACAGGAGCCACGGGTGCCCCTGTCAGGTTTCTGTGGAGTTCATCTGAAAAGGCCTTTATCTCAAAACTGAAAAGTGAGGTAAACCTTATGATGCGCTTTAAAGTCTCGGGTGTCTGGAATCCATTTGTTGCCACTATGACATCAACATCGCCTTCACCCTTTATTTCATGCAGCATCCTTTCGATGTAGGGTGTGTGTATTGTGGGTTCACCGCCAGTGAAGCTCAGATTTGATATGCCATGTGCTTCAAGTTCCCTTAGCGCCTCCACTGCCAGATCCTCAGGTTTCACATAACCCCTGTAAACCCATCCTGAGTGAGGGTACTGTGATATCCTGTAGGCATTGCAGTAGGCACACCGGAATGGGCAGGACAGGAAGGTTATGGCGTAACTTTTCAGGACATCTGTAATTGAGGTATAGGCGATTTCAGTCTCAGCAGCCCCGCAGACTCCCCTCTCACCTGCGGAACGGTTTGCACCACACCTCCATTCGCATAGGCTGCAGTTCCTGAGTTCGTCCATAAAATAAGTATATGTAACTCTTTTAATGCATTTTCCCAAAAATGTAAAAATAAAGGTATCAGGTTATCTGCCAGTAGCTGCTGGTCCTCTTAACGTACCTGTAGGTCCAGTAGTACCTCCAACTGTATCTCCATTTGCCCATGTACCTGTACCATTTTCTGTACCATTTCTTGACCTTCACCTTGACGTAGTAGCTGAGGGTTACCGGTTTCATGACAGTGTAACTGGCTGATGAAACTGCAGAGGATGCTCCGTTAACAACGGCTATGAATTTGAGTGTCGCTGATTTTGTGAGAAGGATTGGTGCTGTGTATCTTGTGCTGTTAACAGTTGGATTTGATCCGTTAAGAGTGTAGTATATCACTGAACCTTCTGGACCTGCAAGGGTCACAGTTACATTGTTCCTGTAGATGCCTGGAGCAGGTGATGCTGTAGGTACTGAGGGGGTTGATGTGACACTCACAGGTGCCAGATCATTGACTGTGACATTGTATAGCCCTGCTGGCAGCGTATAAGTGAATGTTACCGTGACTGTTTCACCTGTTGAGACATTCACAGTTTCTGTATCCTTCACATCACCGTTGATTCGGAGTTCTGCTGTGAAGTCGTCTTCAACACCGGTATTTGTGATCTTAACAGTGACGGTTATATCCAGGGGTGCGCTGCCGGCTACGGGTGTGACCGTCAGGTTTTCCAGGGTGAAGTGTGGCTGGAGGTCCACTGTGAGCTGGGTTGAGTTGAGCACGGTTTCATTTTCAGGTCCGTCGGGGCCCATCTGGAAGGCTGTTGAGTTTGCCCTCACCGTGAATACCTTGCCCTTTGCGTTTTCAATGACAAAGAGCCACCTGTAGCTTTTACCGTCCTCCATGTACAGTTTTGCCTGTCCCTGAGGTACGGGTGCATTTGTGAATGAACTGAGCCAGACTACGTTGACCCCTTCAGGGACAGTGTAATTTGCGAAGGGTCCGTTCAGATCGCCGGTGTAGTACCATTTTATTTCTGAGCCCGTTATGTTGCCGCTTAAGAGTTCAAGTTTTGCATCGACAGCTATCGTCTGATCGACATCCTGAAGGTCGTCACTGTAGTTCACATCCACTATTATCTGTGTTGGGTCAGATGCATTCTGCTGCATCGTCAGGTTCACGGCATTCTGGGGTATTTCTGCCGCTGATGCCCCTGAGATGCCCGCTGCAATTGCAAACAGGAGCATCAATGACAGCACTTTATATCCACCTTTCAATTTTTCACCTCCATATAGCTCTAAAAATGTGTATATGTATAATTAATATAAAAATTTTTTTAAATATATAAAATAGTAAATTTTAAATTTATTAATTGATAAAAAATACTGTTATATTGATTTTATTATGGTTAAGTCAATTTAAAAATTATAATCAGACCATATAATCAGCAGTAAATTAAAATATGGCTCTATTCATTTTCAGTTAAAATCATTAATACAATTGATTCAACAAACCATTCACCTTTATATTAAAAATTGGCCAACAATGTTTTTATTAAAATTAGGAATAACAAATGCCATTCTTCAGATATTAAAGCGGTCATAATCATTATTTCATTAATAATAGCAATAATCAAACGGTCAATCACTTAATGTTAAATTGTGGAGGGGCCTATAATCATCTACTGTTTAAAATAACAAGTTTTGTCCTGGTCATATCCTCTATGGCGTACTTAACGCCCTCCTTACCCATTCCACTGCACTTGAAACCGCCAAATGGCATATGGTCCACCCTGAATGTTGACTGTTTGTTCACAAGAACTGTGCCAGCCTCGATCTCAGATGCCATCCTCAGGGCGGTTCCTATGTTCTCAGTGAAAACCCCTGCCTGAAGTGCATAGCATGTCCCATTGGCAATCCTTAAGGCCTCATCAGCGTCATCAAACCTTATAATCGGTGACACCGGCCCGAAGGTTTCCTCTGCAACAACCCCCATCTCAGGACGCACATGGTCAAGGACTGTGGGCTCAACAAAGTTGCCACTCCTTGACCCTCCATGGAGGAGCTCTGCACCATTTCTAACGGCATCTTCAATTCGTCTTTCAACCTCAATGGCCGCCTCCTCATTTATAAGTGGCCCTATATCAGTTTTCGGATCAAGTGGATCCCCTGACCTTAACCTGCGGGTCTTATCCACAAGTTTATCTGCAAATTCGTCGGCCACATCTTTATGGACTATCATCCTCTTAACCGCGATGCAGACCTGTCCGGAGTAGAGATAGGAACCCCTAACCGCGGCCTCAACTGCAGAGTCAATGTCAGCGTCATCCATGACAATTAGGGGATCGTTGCCCCCCAGTTCAAGGGTTACCTTCTTCATTGAGGCCCTGCCGGATATGTATCTTCCAACCTCCACACTGCCTGTGAATGTTATCTTATCCACGAGGGGACTATCTATTATAAGATCACCCACCTCCCGGCCCTTCCCTGTTACAGAATTAACAGCTCCTGGAGGGAAATGTTCATTCAGTATTTCACAGAGTCTAAGTGCAGAGAGGGGCGCCTCAAGTGAAGGTTTCAGAACCGTGGTGTTCCCTGCTGCCAGTGCCGGTCCAACCTTGTGGATGGCGAGATTGAGTGGATAGTTAAATGGAGTTATTGCAGCCACAACCCCCAGGGGGAGCCTTACAGTGAATCCAATAAGGCCCTTCCCACCGATACCTGCATCCATTGGTATTGATTCGCCGTAGAGCCTCCTTGCCTCCTCTGCACATAGATGTGCGGTTTCAACTGACCTTTTAACCTCATCACGTGAGAACCTTATGGGTTTACCTGACTCCAGGGTTATGAGTCGGGCAAGTTCATCCATCTCTGCCCTGAGCTCATCAGCAACATCATGGAGGCCCTCAGAGATGCGCCTGGCAGAAAGATCAGACATGGTACCTTTTGCACGGTGGGCCGCCTCAAGAGCCCTTAAAACATCATCCCTACCTGCAAGGGGTACAGTATCAACTTCCTCGCCGTTGAAGGGATTCCTGACACTGAAACGATTTTCTCCCCCTACCTGCCCACCATCAATGATCATATCCATATGACCACCTTAAAACTAGAATTTTCTTTTGAGCCCTTTAATTGAGTTTGTGACGTTCTGAACATCAGAGTTCATTGCAGTCTGAGATGACCTCACATAGTTACGGTACCACACCACTGCAAAGGTCACAATGACTATTATACCACCAAACACAAGTATCAGCTCGGCTGACCCCTGACCTGAATCATCAGCAATTAAACCCCCAGACAAAACCTTAACCTCCTATGGTGCCATGCTTCCAACAAGGCTCAGTCCAAATTTTCCTATAACATAGAATATTGCATAGGCCACGATTGAGAGTGGCACAGAGAACTTAACACCCTTCCTTGCGCTCCCATACATTATGATTCCAATGAGGAGCCCTGCAATTATAGAGTGTATTATGATGTAACCTGCAGCGGCGATCTTGGCGGCGCCAAGGATGGGGTTGGGTTTCCCCACAGACTCCATGAACCCTGAGTAGACCATTATCATTCCAAGGGCGAATGGTGCCGCGATTATGGCGGCGACAATAAGGAACATCACCGACATCATAACATTGGCCTTCCTCTCCCTCTTGAGTGCCAGAACAGCCCTAAGATCCTCTGCAACTGTCTCAATTACATCCGATAGGCTTCCTCCTGCCCTCCTACCCTCAAGGATCATCCTGAAGGTTCTGTCCAGGTTCTGGGATTTGAGCCTCTCACTCATGGAGAGGATGGCATCATCGAATGTCCGCCCGATTTTTATTTCAATAACCGCCCTCTTGAGTTCATCGTAGAGTGGCCCCTCCCCCTGTTTGGATACGTCCTCCAAGGCCGATTCAAGGCCTACCCCTGCCCTCAGCAGTGATGCTATCTGCCTGAGAAAGTCAGGGGTTGACTGCTCAATGGCGTCAACACGTCTCTCCATCATGACAAAGATGTAGGCCCCAAGGAGGATTGATGGCATTGAAAACCCAACAATAACTGCTAGAATAACATTCAAACCCGCGACTGCGGCTACAACTGATCCAAGAACAGCGAAGAGTGCCCCCGCAAGAAATGCAAGTGTTATTATCTCAGATGCCTTCACATAAAGTCCTGTCCTTATGAGTGTCTCCTGCACCCGGAGAAGCAGTTTATCAGGTAATATACTCTCCAGGGCCTCGCTCACGGGTTTCAATGCTGCCGGTAATACTGCCATCTGCACACCACTTGAACTCTTGCTGTTACTAATTTATTTACGGGCTATTATTTATACTATATTCATGACAACCCACTTTTTAATTCATTTATTTTCATGAACATTTAACTCAGGTGATACACTTAACTCAGGTGATCGGGGAGGCTGTTCATTACTCCACCACCCACAACAAACATGTCCTCCACCCTCACACCAAATTCTCCTTGAAGATATATCCCTGGTTCAATGGTGAGGACCATTCCCTCAGTGAGAACCGTTTTATCGTCGGCTGAAAGCGATGGCCTCTCATGGACCTCAAGTCCAACACCATGACCACTTGAGTGTATAAATTTATCAGCGTATCCATATTCATCTATAACACCCCTCACTGCACTGTCGACTTCACATGCCCTCACGCCAGGTTTAGCTACCTTCAGACCCTCCCTTTTGGCTTCAATTACCACTTCAAGGATCTCATGTTCCCGTTCACTCTCCACCAGTGTCCTTGTGGTGTCAGAGTGGTAGCCGCTGTGAACAGCGCCCCAGTCAACCAGTAAAGGGGAGCCTAAATCGTTAGAGGTTGGCACCGCATGTGGTATGCTTGACCTTGAGGCCGATGTTACGATGGTGTCGAATGAAACTCCCTCTGAACCTCCAAGACGCATAAGGTAGTCCAGTCTGGCGGCTACCTCAGATTCGCTGCCACGGAATTCAAGTTTCTTAAATGATTCCTCGGCAATTTTAAGGGCTGCCTCCATCCTTTTTATCTCCTCCCTGTCCTTAACCATCCTGAGATCTGCGATGGGATCCATCACCTGAAAGTCCCTGTCGAGACCGATTCTCTCAATGAGGCCCACTGGCATGGAGGGTTCAACCCCAATGGCCCTTAGTTCAACCATATCAGAGACATCAGATACCCTCCTGAAGGCTTCAACATGAATCTCGCATCCTTCCGCTGACTCGAGGTCCATCTCATTTACAAAGAGGACCGGTTCATCACTCAGGAACAGGAAGGCTGTGACAGTTGGCATGAATCCCGTGAGATAATATATATTCTCCCTTTTTGTTATGAGTACCCCGTCAGCTTTACCAGAGATGGCTTCAAGTGCCCCTTCAATCCTTTCCAACTGCATCACCCAGTCTTTCCATAACAGCTCTTTTCATGACCAGTTCAAGTTCATCCATAACTTTATCCGGTGCCCTGAACTCAATGGGCAGAGGTATGTGACCAAAGTCGGGATCCCTGAAGACCTCGCCCCCAAATTTCACGGGTCTGCTGTAGCGGGGGATGAAGTGCCAGTGAACCTCGGGGTCGGGATTTTCAGACCTGAAAGCCGAATTTTTAAAGCAGCTCCAGTTGAAGAGGTCCGGTCCAAAAAGGTCGCCCACAGCAGATTCAAGTACCCGCACCACAACTGCAAAGTCAAGCCACTCATCATTGGTGACTTCAGAGAGGTTCCTGCATTTCCTCCGAAGTGCCACCACACAGGTTGCAAGGTAGCGCTGGCTCGGTGCAAGGTAAACAATCCAGTTGTCTGTCCCGGCAATTTCGCGACCATAATAACCGTCAACCCCACAGTACTCACAGACCTGCACATGATCACCGCTAAAATCTATGGCAAGGTAATACTCAAGGTTTATATTAATCATTAAACCTAATTTATATGTATATGCAGCCCATGCCGGTAACTGCACGGGTGGTTAAATGGGGGAGCTTCGAAAATTTGTGACAGCTGAATTTGTTTTTGGAAAGGGGGCCAGGTTCCTGGCGGGAAGATACGCCTCAAACCTCGGGCCAGAAGGGTCCTCCTTGTAACAGACCATGGCATAATGAAGACCGGTCTCGTGGATGATGTTACAGGTAGACTCAGTGATGAGGGCCTTGATTATGTCATATTCAATGATGTAACACCAAACCCACGCGACCACGAGGTCATGGAGGGTGCTGAGGTTTTTGATGCAGAGGAGTGCAACATGATAGTTGCGCTGGGCGAGGAAGTCCCATTGACTGTGCAAAGGCCATGGGCGCTGTTGTATCCAATAGAATGGATGTGCTGGAGTTTGAGGGTGTTGACCGGATTCCAGTACCATCGGTTCCTATAATATGCATTCCGACAACCGCCGGTACAGGTGCAGATGTATCACAGTTTGCGATAATCATGGACCCCCATAGAAGGGTTAAGATGGCAATCATAAGCAAGACAATGGTACCCGATGCATCCCTCATAGACCCGGAAACCACCCTGACCATGGATATGGAGCTGACAGCTGCAACAGGTATGGATGCCCTGGCACATGCCATCGAGGCATACGTATCCAATGCAAGTTTCCACTTGACTGATCTCAACGCCCTCGACTCAATAGGCATCATAAACCGGGCCCTCCCCCGCGTCATGCTTGAACCGGATAACATGGATTACCGTGAGGATATGATGCTTGCAAGCCTTGAAGCGGGCCTTGCATTCTCCAACGCCAGCCTTGGACTTGTGCATGCCATGGCCCACAGCGTGGGTGGGATGCTGGACATACCCCATGGTGAGGCAAACGCACTCCTCCTTGAATACGTTATTGAATTCAACTTCAAAGCCGCGAGGGATAGGTATCTCAAGATCGCAGAGGTCATGGGACTCAGTGGTTCGGGGCTTGAGGAACTCAAGGAACACATAAGGGAATTTCGGAAGACCCTAGGAATTGATATGACACTTGGGGACCTTGGTGTTGCTGAGGAGGACATACCCTCCCTTGCAGAGACTTCTATGAGGGATCCCTGTATAGTTACAAATCCTGCCCGTCCAGAGAAGGCTGATGTTGAGGAGATATTCAGAAGGGCCCTCCATGGGACTTGAGGTGTGATGAAATGTCTGATAGGGACTGGGAAACCCTCAGGGAGAAGATAATAGGTTTAGGTGAAAAATCCATAAGGAAGAGCTACTATCCCCGTCTTCAGGAGTCACTCGCCGAACTCAGAAGGTTCAGGAAACTCCTTGACTATACAGATGACGCCATATTCCTTGTTAAAACGCCTGGAGGGGAACTTACAGACGCCAACCGCTCAGCATGCACCAGGCTGGGGTATTCAACCCGTGATATAACCGGGCACAGGATCTATGATCTTCTGCCTGAGGACATGCATTCCCTCTTCAGAGAGATCCTTGAGGGCAACGATGAGAGGATAACAATGGAGGGGCACCTTATAAAAAGGAACCGTGAGATGATACCCGTTGAGATAAAGGTAGATATGGTTGATTTTGATGGTGAAAGGTACGCTGTCCTGGTGGCCAGGGATATAACCGAGAGGCTGAAGATGGAGGAGGAACTCAGGAGGTCCCTGAGGGAGAAGGAGGTACTTCTGAGTGAGATACACCACAGGGTCAAGAATAATCTCCAGATAATTTCAAGTCTTCTTAGCCTTCAGAGCCATACCATTAAAGACCCCACATGCAAAGATCTCCTTGAGGAAAGCCAGAACAGAATAAGGTCCATGGGCCTCATTCATGAGCAACTATACCGTTCAGGTAATTTCAGCTCCATAGACTTCAAAGTGTATGCATCCAGACTTCTAAAGAACCTCCATAGGTCATACTCCCATGGTAAGAATATAGAAGTCTCATTTGAAGCCGACGATATAAAGTTGAGACTTGAGACCTCAATTCCCCTAGGCCTTATACTCAGTGAACTGGTAAGCAATGCACTCAAACACGCCTTCAGAGGAAGAGATAGAGGCAAAATCACAGTGAGATTTAAAAGGAGGGATTCTGTTTGTATTCTTGAAGTTAAGGATGATGGTGTGGGGTTCAGTGAGGAGGATCTCAGGAATAGCAAATCCCTTGGCTTCAAACTTGTTGAAATCCTCACAGGACAGCTTGAGGGAACCCTCACCTTTTCAGGGTCGAAAGGCGGACTTTTTCGGATAGAATTCAGTGAACCTCCATACAACGAGAGGATATCAGTTTATACTTATAAATAATCCTTTAAAGCACTTAAATTTTTCCATTCTAGAATATCGAGGATTGTTCTTAAATCTTCCATTTAATTGAAAGGCAGTATCAATCCAGCAATGGAAAGCATTATAAGCTGTGTTCCCTTTTAATATAAACATGGTTAGATTTAGTAAAGGAGAGGTAAGGGATATCCTGACCTCAATGGTTGTGATCGCAGGCGTATTTGCCTATGTGTTCTCAGGCAGAAACCTACAGGTAGCGCTGATTCTGCTTCCGGCAACCCTTGTTACCGTGGGGCTCGGATTTGTCCTCCATGAGATCGCCCATAAGTTAATGGCAATAAGGTATGGATTCTGGGCCGAGTACAGGCTCTGGATCGAGGGCCTCATACTGGCCATTGTAACATCCTACTTTGGATTCGTATTCGCAGCCCCAGGGGCCGTTTACATTCATGGAAACTACATTGACAGGAACGTTAACGGGAAGATATCCATTGCGGGACCCCTCACCAACATAATGCTGGCTCTACTATTTCTCATGGCATCATCTGTGCTTCCATCTCCACTTCGCGATGTTGCTGTACTTGGATACGCCGTTAACAGTTTCCTTGCCCTCTTTAACCTTATACCCATCGCCGTACTTGATGGTGCCAAGGTTTTCAGATGGAACCCCCTCATATGGCTCATTGCAGCCGCATCTGCATTTGCACTCACATTCAACAGCATGTTCTAAGTGATCGAGATGTTCCAGGATATTCCTGTTAAGTATGTTGGATGCACCCACCGGGCCATGAAACCCTCAGAGACACTCCGGGCATTCCGGGAAAAACTCAGGGACATAGGTGTCACACGGATAACCGAGATAACGCACCTTGACCGTATAGGCATACCCGTATTCTCAGC
Source organism: Methanothermobacter sp. (assembly GCF_030055435.1). Taxonomy (NCBI): domain Archaea; kingdom Methanobacteriati; phylum Methanobacteriota; class Methanobacteria; order Methanobacteriales; family Methanobacteriaceae; genus Methanothermobacter; species Methanothermobacter sp. Next base: position 81,321 of record NZ_JASFYG010000007.1, on the reverse strand, counting down.
CATAAGGCCGACAGCGGAGGAGGGTGCCGTTAGCATATACGCAGGTAAGGGTGCAACCAGAAAACAGGCACGTGTCTCTGCAATGATGGAGGCCTTTGAAAGGTACTCCGCCGAGAGGAGTCCCCTGGACGAAACACTGAGGGCCCATCCATCGGAGATGGATAAATGCCTGGACCCTGAGGCACTTATTCTACCTCAAAACGCTGATACAGACTCTGAAGTTGAGTGGATAATTGCAGAGGATATAAAAAGCCAGGACAGGATTCACGTACCTGCAAATGCAGTTTTTCACCCTTACAATCCCCCTGAGGGCTGTGTGAGTCTTTTCAGATCCAACACCAATGGCCTTGCATCCGGGAACGTCCTGGAGGAGGCCATATTCCACGGCCTCATGGAGGTGATAGAGAGGGACGCCTGGAGCCTCTTTGAGGCAAGGAGGGGTCCTAAGATAGAGATCGACTGCTCAGGGACAGATAACAGGATAATAATGTGTCTCCTTGAAAGGTTCCAGCGGGCAGGGGTTGAGATAACGCTTGTGGATCTCACCGCTGACACTGGCGTTGCAACGGTTGCTGCGGTTGCAGATGATGTTGTGCTCAGGGACCCTGCACTCCTCACCATGGGCGTGGGGACCCACCTAGACCCTGAAATTGCAGTTATAAGGGCCCTCACAGAGGTTGCCCAGAGCCGGGCCACCCAGATACATGGCACAAGGGAGGACACCGTAAGGGCGGAGTTCATGAGGAGGGCTGGCTATGAGAGGATGAAGAGGCTAAATAGACACTGGTTCTCTGAGCCCGATGATACCATTGCACTTGGGGATATGGAGGACCTCTCAACAAGGTCATTCCAGAGGGACCTTGAGATTACCCTGGATAAACTGAAGAGGGCGGGCCTGAAGCAGACACTCTATGTGGATCTAACCCGTGATGTTGGTGTTCCCGTTGTAAGGGTCATTGTACCGGGACTCGAAGTTTTCTCTGTTGACCCTGAAAGGGTGGGGGGACGCATAAGGTCCCCCGGTGAAATATCATAGGTCACACAGATGAAATGATTAAGTGACCCAATGCACTAGATAATTCATATGCATGGAAAAAGGATCATAATATTTACAGGGCCATCACTTTCCCACCGTGAGGCATCAGATATCCTAAGGGCAGATTACAGACCCCCTGTAAGGCGGGGTGACATCATTGATGCTCTCTCAGAGAAGCCAGAGATAATAGGGATAATTGACGGTGTTTTCCATCAGAGCCCGGCGGTGGGACACCGTGAGATCGTTGAGGCCCTCAGGATGGGTGTTACCGTTGTTGGAGGGGCCAGTATGGGTGCCCTAAGGGCTTCTGAACTCCATGATCTGGGAATGGTGGGAGTCGGCCGTATATTCAGGGCCTACCTGAATGGTGATCTGGAATCTGATGATGATGTTGCAGTTGCCTTCAACCCCGAAACCCTTGAGGCCTTCTCTGATTCCCTTGTGAGCATTCATTTTAACTTTAAAAGGGCCCTTAGAAGGGGTATCATCGGTGAAGATGACTTCAAAGAACTCATGAAAATCGCTAAGGATCTATTTTATCCCCTCAGGAACTACAAGAGAATTCTGCATGATGCAGAGATACCTGAAAACAGAAGGGCATCCCTCATGTCATTCCTTGAATCTGAGGGGAGGGATATAAAAAGGGAGGATGCCCTTGAGGTTATAAAATACATTAAAAGACTGGTAAGCTCTGATGATGAGGATCATGGATGTGAAACTCATGGATCTTGAATCAAAGATAGAAAAGGTGAAGGAGGCCCTCAAGGGCCGAAGGGTTGCTGTTGGATTCTCAGGGGGGGCTGATAGTACAGCACTGCTTGATATTGCAGTGGATTCGGCTGATGCAGTTGCTGCATTCACAGTTGACACAGGTGTTATGCCCCGTGGCTTTATAGAAAATGCATCATCAATTGCCGGATCCCTTGGGGTTGAGCACTTTATAATAAACAGGCCGCTCCTTGAAAACCAGGAGTTTGTGAGTAACACCCCCCAGAGGTGCCTTGTATGCAAGAACATCATATACAGTTCAATACTCGAAGAGGCCAAAAAAAGGGGTTTTGAGGCGGTCCTTGATGGAACAACCGCAAGTGACATGTTTGAGGACCGTCCTGGCACCCTAGTTAACCATCTGCTGGGTATAGAGACCCCTCTACTCGATGCGGGGATTACACGGAGTGACGTCCTTGAATATCTCAAAAAAAGGAACCTTGAATACTCAGAGAATACCACATGCCTTGCAACAAGGATAAAGGATCAGGAGATAACGCCTGAACGGATAAACAGGGTATCATATGCTGAAACCCTCATCAGGGGACTCTACGGTGAGGGCAGCGTGAGGGTCAGACATGAGGGGGGCTCTGCAATAATAGAGGTTGATGAACCTGAGAGGCTCCTCAATGCAGCAAATCTGAGGCATATAAAGAATGAGTTGATGGCCGTCGGGTTTGAGAGAGTGCTCCTGGACCTCACAGGCTACAGGGAGAGTGAGAGGGACATTGTACTTTACAGTCCTTGCAGGGATGCTGAATCAAGGATAATGTTCGAGGTTAAGCTGCCCTACCACATCGATATAAAAGAAACTTGTGAAAGGATGGAAAAGAGGAAGCCCCGATGCTCAGAGAAGATGGGTGTCATCATGGTTGAGGTGGGTGACAGTAACGTGACCATATTCAGGAACGGGAAGATAGTGGCAAGAAGGGTTAGGGACAGGGAAGATGCCGAGGATGTGCTCCTTGAGGTGCTGCCACACATAATAAGGGAGCATGAGGACATAGAGTCACAGAACCACTCCCCACCACAAACATGAAGGTCTAGTGATAACTCATCCAATATCTTGTGATTAGCTGCTGAGTGATAAGAAACACTATTGTCCAGGCATAACGCGGTAGATTATTTGCATTGAGGATTGTCAGGTCATAGGACCCTCTGAATATTTTCATCAACCTTTCTTCTGAAGGCAGTGATCTTCTGAAGGAGACCCCTTGAATCATCACCCCTTAAAACAAGTCCAGAGGGGGTGCTGAACTCAATACCATCGGCACTTATCCCCTTGAAAATTATCTCAACCTCACTGGAGTCATCAGGGAGGTCATTTGTCCTCACCGTGTAATCAAGCAGTAGCTCATCATGGGGGAGTACCTCAGAGATGGCCCTCTTCAGTGTCATCTCAAGTACATCCAGCAGTGTCTCAATAACCGGCAGATCATACCACCAGCAGTAGCCGAGTAGCATCTTTATCTCGATGTCCCTTATTGAGACCTCACCATGGTTTTTAGCCACCACCCTCAGAGAGCCCTTAGAGGCCTTCAGGTTTATTCTCTGGTCACTCATTTGAATCAATCAGAGCACTTATAAGGTCATTGGCCCTTGCAAGCCCGGTGAGGTTTCCCTCATAGTCTATGATGGGTATCTGTTCAATGTTCCTCCTCTTCATCTTCCTTGCGCAGGAGGTGACCGTTGTTGAGGTGGTTGCGGTGACTATATCTGTTGTTGCAACGTCCCTGACCTCCTTGTCAGGGAATTTGAGCTGGTTTTTTATAACGTAGAGCACGTTTTTACTGTCCCAGGCCCACCTGTCACCCTCTGTACCCACGGATGTATTATGAACCGTGCTTTCAGAGACAACCTCGCTTTCATTTATGAAGTCTGTCTCTGTGAGGACCCCTGAGAGTTCACCGCTGTTGTTGAGGGTCAGGAGCACCTTCAGCCCGAAGTACCTCATTATCTCAAATGCCACGCTGAGAGGTGTTCTGTCCCATGTTGTGGGGATGTTCCTTGTCATGTAATTCTCCACTGGTTCATCGATTTCCATCTCTGCAATTGCACCTGCAACAAGGTCATAGCTTGTCACTATACCCACAAGCTTGTCCTGGTCAACAACAGGGACCCTCCGGATGTTCCGCTCGAGCATCCTCTCTGCAGCCACCCTGACGTCATCGTCTGGGGCTACTGTGACGGGATTCCTCGTCATTATCAGCGCTATCTGCTCCTCATCTGGATTCTCAACAAGGTCTGATCTGGTTATTATCCCCACAAGTTCTTCTGTTCCCTTTTTAACAACTGGAAGCCCTGATACATTCTCCTTTCTCATGAGTTCAAGGGCTGTTGCCCTGTTTCCTGGAACAGTTACATAGTGTATTTTCTCTGACATTATCTCCTTTACAAGCATGACCAACACCAGAAGCGAGTCGGTTAAAAAAAATGGTTTTCAGTGAACAACAAGGACCGGGCAGCCCGCTGACCTTACCACCTTCTCTGCCACGCTGCCCAGAAGAAATCTGTCAAGGCCGTGTTTGCCTGAGGTTCCCATGACCACGAGATCCACGCCCTCCTTCTCCACTGTCCTCAATATGGCCTCTGCAGGTGAACCCTCATCGGTCCTGAGTGTCAGTTTAACACCTGCCCCTGATTCCTCAACAAGCTTCTTAACGGCTTCAAGGGACCTTGATGCCTCCTCCTCCAGCATCTCCCTCAACCTTATTATAAGGTCGTCTGCCGGGAGACCCACAAGGGATGATGTCTCCATAACTGTTAAAGCGATTATCTCGGCTCCACTTTCCCTGGCAATCCATATAGCATGTTCAGCTGCCTTGTTGGCATGTTTTGAGCCGTCGGTTGGGAGCAGGATTTTACTGTACATAGCCTCACCTCTTAACTAATTTACCTTTTATTATTAAATATATTATATTTTTCGATTCAGTACGGTTTATGATGGAGAGGTAGGGGTCAGCGGATAGTTTCTCAGTGATCATGAGGTTCGCCGGGAATCCCTCCTCAATAACACCCCCACCCGTTATCTCCGATGCGTTAACTGTTGCCATCCTCAGCACCTCAAGTGGTGGGAAGTATTCGCCTGTGGATCCCCTTGTAACCTTCAGAGTGTACTCCATCTCCCTGAGGAGGTCCGGCGAGTTGAACATGACGTTGTCTGTGCCGAGAAGGAGATTTATGCCCATCTCATGCATCCTCTTAACTGGGGGTATGCCTGCTGAAAGCGCCCCGTTGGATCTGGGGCAGAGCACAACCGATGCCCCGCTTTCCCTTACAATTTCAAGGTCATCCTTGACTGGGTTTGTGAGGTGCACCAGAAGCTTAAATCCAGCATCCACAGCCCTTTCAACCTCACTCCTGCCTGTCTCTTCAAGTGACCTCCTCTGGGATTCTGGGTGCTCTGCAACGTGAATCGATGCAACCTTACCCATCCTTTCACATTCATCAACGATTATGCGAGCTGCCTCGTCGGTTATCTCACCCATACCACTTGGTGCAAAGCCATCAGATACCTCAAGGATCCTTCTCACAGCACGTCTGACCTCAGCATTTGATGCTTCAGGGTCAAAAACCACAGGGTCCCTTCCTAATATCATTCCCTTCAGTTGGAGATCATCCATTGCTTCAGTGAGGAGTTCAGCACCCTCAACACCACCCTCTCTGTAGTCAATGAATGATCCTGTGCCATGGGCCATCATGTCAAACATCGCATCCTTCATGGATGCTTTAAGTTCCCAGGGCGTGGATGATGCAAGTATCAGGTGTTTCAGGCCATTGGGGGGTCTCACTATATCTTCAAGTGGCCTCCCATCACCCAAGTCCATTGCAACTGAATCTCCAAGGTGCACATGGGAGTTCACAAGGGCAGGTGCAACCATGAGGCCTGATGCATCAATCCTGTTGCTTCCAGGGATCCTATCAGGTGTTATCTCGGCTATGATGCCATCTTCAATGAGGAGGTTTGTCTTTTCGGGTCTCAGGCTTGCACCACGTAGGACAGTCCCGTTTTCAACAACAAGCATATTTGAATATTGGTTTTTGCTATATTTTATCTCTTTGTAAGCAGGAGAGGAATAAAAAAATAATTATTCAGACATCCATGAGTTCCTGAGGAAAGAATTAATGAGATATTGTTCAGAATTTCCTGATGTTGTTTGTTTCTGATTTCTCAGAAACCCCATTGTAGTAGTCGACCTTAACCGTGCCCCGTGAGTACTTATAGTAGGTCTTTAGTGTGACTGTTGCACCAGGATTCAGTGTACCTGTGTACATCTGTTTATAGTTCTTTGTTGAGGAGCTGCCATACCACACCCTTGTATAGAAGTTTCTGGCTGCAGCTGTTCCCTGGTTCTTAACGTATATGTAGAGTGTGCTTCCAGATTTTCTTGTCCCCGTTACCACAAGGTCGGGTTTTGGGTTTCCAACTGTGATTGTCTTCTTCTTAACTGAGATTAAGCCGTTGCTATCTGTAACGGTCAGTGAAACTGTGTAGTAGCCCTCCCTTGCATAGGTGTGGGTTACCTCTTCACATGTTGCTGTTGAGCCGTCACCGAAGTTCCATTTGAGTGTTAATGTGTCGTTATCAGGGTCATATGCAGTTGACTTGAAGGTGAATGTTCGAAGTGATGTTGAACCGCAGTAGGTGTATGTGAAGTCCGCCACTGGTTTGCTTCCTGTGAAATTGGGTTTGACCTTGGTTCTGTACCATTCCTCTGCGGCGGCATCATCATAGGGTGTTGTATCGCTGGCTCTTGGGAATGTGCCGTTCCAGTCCCCGACAAAGGCCGCCCATCCATGGTCGTTGCGCCAGATGGCTGTGCCATTGTAAACTGTGCTCTTATTTATAACCTCATAGTTATTATTCTGGTTGGCCTCATAGAAGTTCCTGGAGCCGTTGAGGAAGTCGTATATTATCTCTGCACCATCATATGCAGTGGCATAGTAGTTGGCGCCTGAACCTGTGAACATCCTTGAGAAGTGATAGATGGTCTCTATGGGGTTTTTAACCTCATAATCCTCAACCCATCCAGTTGAGAAGCATGCGTGGAGTAATATTACAGGTATTCCTTCCTTGAATGGCAGGTAAAATGTCTGTCCATTGACCTGCACCATGTCACCTGCACTCCATATGTAGCCGTCACTTGCAACCAGTGAGAATGGTGGGCTGGCATAGCCCCCACGGCAGTCATAGTTTCCTGACATATATCCTCCATGGCCCGCGTATATCACAGCATCTGCACCGTACATGCCCTTGAGTATGTTCTTAATGGTTGCATTTCCCTTGTAGAGTTCAACTACCTGGTAACCCCTGTTCTTGAGGGTTGTTGCAACCTTCTTTGCCTCATCATACATGCAGCTGCTATCTGAGAGGCTGTCTGCAACTATGAGTATGTGGGCCTCTGATAGTGGTAATGCAGTGAGTGATAATATTATGAATGCAGCGAGCATGAGTTTCCCATATCTCATGTTCTTCACCGCTACATTCTATAATATCACAACAGTTTAAATTTTAAGGAAAAGTTGGTGCAATGGATCACATCCCGTGGTATTCGTCAAGGGACTTCACAGTTATCCTTCCAAGTCGAACAGCCTCAATGGCATTAAGGGCTGCCCTTGCCCCAGCAAGTGTCGTAACGTAGGGTATTCCAAGTTCTACGGCCATTCTCCTTATTAGATAGCCATCGTCGGCTGACTGCTTCCCTGATGGTGTGTTGATTATGAGACCAACTTCACCATTAAGTATGGAGTCCCTTATGTTTGGTGACCCCTGGCTCACCTTCCTCACAACCTCTATATCGGCTATGTCACTGACCGCCCTTGCTGTCCCACGGGTTGCCATGATCTTGAAGCCCAGGTCACTGGCCTTTTTAACGATGTCGGCTATCTTGTCCTTATCCTGGTCCCTGACGCTTATGAATACCTTTCCCTCTGTGAGGAGGTCCATACTGGCAGATAGCTGGGACTTGTAGTAGGCTATCCCAAAGTTCTCATCGATACCCATTGCCTCGCCGGTGGATTTCATCTCAGGGCCCAGCACCGAGTCTGCCCCTGGCAGCTTTATGAAGGGAAAAACAGACTCCTTCACCGCCACATGCTCTATCTCCTTCTCCTCTGTTAATCCAAGGTCCCTGAGCTTCGCCCCCATCATCAGCTTGGCAGCGATTTTGGCAAGGGGTACGCCTGTGGCCTTACTGACAAATGGAACGGTACGGCTGGCCCGGGGGTTCGCCTCAAGTATGTAGACTGCTGGGTCAGAGTCGGGTTTCACGGCGTACTGGATGTTTATTAGGCCCACAACCTCAAGTTCAAGGGCAAGTTTCCTTGTATACTCCTTTATGGTTTCAATTATCTCCTGTGGGATGCTCTGCGGTGGTATCACACATGCTGAGTCCCCTGAGTGGACCCCCGCCTCCTCTATGTGCTCCATTATCCCCCCAATGTAGACGTCGGTTCCATCAGAGAGGGCATCCACGTCAACCTCGATTGCATCCTCAAGAAACTTATCCACCAGGATGGGATGCTCAGGGGATACCCTCACAGCCTCCTTCATGTACTCCTCAAGTTCTCTCTCATCGTAGACTATCTCCATTGCCCTTCCACCGAGGACATATGATGGCCGTACAAGTACAGGGTACCCTATGAGTTCAGCCACCCCCCTTGCATCCTCAAAGGACTTGGCGATTCCGTAGGGTGCCTGTGGGATCCCCAGCTTATCAAGGACACGGCTGAACCTTTCACGGTCCTCAACCCTGTCTATACTCTCATGTGGTGTCCCCAGTATCCTGACACCCTCCTCTGCCAGGGGCACTGCAAGGTTTATGGATGTCTGGCCCCCAAACTGTACCACGACGCCCTCAGGTTTCTCCTTATCTATCACAGCAAGGACGTCCTCCAGTGTGAGGGGTTCAAAGTAGAGCTTATCAGATATGTCATAATCTGTACTCACGGTTTCAGGGTTGTTGTTAACCATTATGGTCTCGTAGCCCTCTTCACTTAGTGCCATTGCTGCATGTACACAGCAGTAATCGAATTCTATGCCCTGACCTATCCTTATTGGACCTGAACCTATGATGAGGACCTTCTTCCTGTCTGAAACCTCAACCTCATCTTCAAGGTCATAGCAGCCATAGTAGTAGGGTGTTTTAGCCTCAAATTCAGCTGCACAGGTGTCAACCATCTTGTAGACAGGTTTTATATTATTCTTGATTCTGAGGGACCTTATTTCGGATTCTGTGAGCCCTGTTATTGATGCCAGCCTTGAATCTGAAAAGCCCATCCTCTTTGCCTTGAGGAGAACCCTGGGATCCCTCAGGGATTCTCTGGTTAGAGATGACTCGAAGTTCACTATGTTCAGTATCTTCTCCAGGAAGAATGGGTCTATATTCGTAAGTTCATGTATCTCATCTATACTCATACCGTCCTTAAGGGCTGTGTATATCTGGAACAGCCTGAGATCAGTGGGGTTCTCAAGGTCCTTTTTGGTGTAGGGTATCTCCATGAAGCCATCAGCACCTATATCAAGAGATCTTATGGCCTTGTTAAGGGACTCCTCAAGGGTTCTTCCTATAGCCATAACCTCCCCTGTGGATTTCATCTGAACCCCTATCTCCCGGCTTATCCCCCTGAACTTATCAAAGGGCCACCTTGGAATCTTTGTCACAATGTAGTCGATGGATGGCTCAAAGGATGCCGGTGTCTCCTTTGTTATGTCATTCTCTATCTCATCGAGGGTCATCCCAACGGCTATCTTGGCAGCGATCTTGGCTATGGGGTAACCTGTGGCCTTTGATGCCAGTGCACTGCTCCTGCTCACCCTCGGGTTCACCTCTATGACCTTGTACTCGCCTGTCTCCGGGTGGACAGCGAACTGTATGTTGCAGCCCCCCTCAATCTTGAGGGCCCTTATGATCTTTATTGCCGCATCCCTCAGCCTCTGGTTGTCCTCGTCACTGAGGGTCTGGGCCGGCGCAACCACCACGCTCTCCCCCGTGTGTATGCCCATGGGGTCGATGTTCTCCATGTTACAGACGATTATGCAGGTGTCATTTCGGTCCCTCATGACCTCATACTCGAATTCCTTCCAGCCCATGACCGACTGGTCTATGAGGACCTGATTGATGAAGCTCATCTCAAGGCCCCTGGTGGCTATCTCAATGAGCTCATCACGGTTATGGGCCACACCACCACCGGTACCCCCAAGGGTGAATGCTGGCCTCACTATAACAGGATAACCTATCTCTTCAACAGCTTCAAGGGCCTCTTCAACTGAATTTACTGCTCTTGCTGCGGGTACTGGCTCGTTGAGTTTCTTCATGAAACTGTCAAAGAGTTCACGGTTCTCAACGTTTCTTATGGTCTCAATGGAGGACCCTATAACCTTCACGCCCTCAAGGGCTCCCATCTCTGCAAGGCCCGTTGCAACGTTGAGGCCTGTCTGTCCCCCCATGGTTGGGAGTACTGCGTCGGGTTTCTCCTTTTCGATTATCTTTGCAACTATTTCAGGTGTGAGGGGCTCCACATAGACCCTGTCAGCCATTTCCATGTCGGTCTGGATGGTGGCAGGGTTTGAATTGACGAGTACTGTTTCAATCCCCTCCTCCCTCAGTGATTTGCATGCCTGAGAACCTGAGTAATCAAATTCAGCAGCCTGCCCTATCTGTATAGGGCCGGATCCTATGATAAGTACCTTGTTGATGCTTTCATCCCGCGGCATTTATATCCCCATCTTCCTCTTATCCTAGTATTCTTTCATAACACTTACAAGGCGATCAAAGATGTTCATGGTATCATGTGGCCCTGGTCCTGCCTCAGGGTGGTACTGGACACTGAAAACTGGGAGTTCCCTGTGTTCTATTGCCTCGGGTGTCCCGTCGTTGAGGTTCAGCTGTGTTATCTCAATATCCGTCCCCCTTACTGAGTCCGGGTCGATGGTGAACCCGTGGTTCTGGGATGTTATTGAGACCGTGCCTGTCCTGAGGTCCTTCACCGGCTGGTTTATACCCCTGTGCCCGAATTTCATCTTGTATATGCTGGCCCCGAATGCAAGGCCGATTATCTGCTGTCCCAGACATATCCCGAATATGGGAAGCTGTTCTGATAGTGTTCTGACCGTGCTTATGGCCTTCTTCACCCTTGTGGGGTCACCAGGTCCGCTTGATATTAGGAGTGCGTCAGGGTCATATTCCATTATTTCCTCTGGATCCATCCTGTAGGGTACAACAGCAACACCAACATCCCTTTCAAGGAGGGCCCTTATGCTGTTTCTCTTGATTCCGCAGTCAACTATAACAACCCTCCTCTCTGCGTCCTCATTCAGGGTGACCGGTTCGGTGACACATACCTGGTCCACAAGGTCAATCTCGGTTATGTCTGGCTGGTTCACTGCCAGTTCAAGGAGTTCATCATCATCAATCTCCTCTGTTGCAAGGGCACCCTTCATGGTACCCCTCTCCCTTATCTTTATGGTAAGGGCCCGTGTGTCAACACCCGCTATGCCGGGGATTTCATATTCCTCAAGGAACTCTGAGAGTGTCTTTTCTGATAGCTGGTGTGATGGTTTCTGGCATTCCTCCCTCACTATGAGGCCCTCGGCCTTTATACCATCTGACTGGTACCATTTCTCAGATATTCCATAGTTGCCCTGCAGAGGGTAGGTTGGCATGAGTATCTGGCCCTTGTATGAGGGGTCTGTGAGTGATTCAACATAACCCGTCATGCCGGTTGCAAATACAACTTCCCCCGTCTTTACTGTTTCAAATCCAAATGCCTCTCCTTTTATTATTGTACCGTCTTCCAAGGCTAATTTTGCTTCCCTAAACATTTCACCACCGTGATCATGACTTCTGACTGGTTAGACTTAATTTAATATTCATGATCATAAGGAGAATCTCCTCCAGAGTGGAGATCCATCCTCATCACCACAGCGTCCTCTCCATCCTCATAGTAGTTTGCTATAACCTTCTCCTCACTGAAGCCAAGGGCCCTGTAGAAATTTATGGCCCCTCTATTCTTTGCCCTTACCTCCAGTTTAATATTTTTAATATGAAATTTTTCAAATATACCTATGGCTGTCCTCACAAGTTCAGCCCCGACACCCTGGCGGCGGTAATCTTTATCAACTGCAAGTGAAATAATATGACCTTCATCCTCAAAGCGGATCCAGAATATTATGAATCCAACGACCCTGCCGTCCTCCTGGGCCACGAGGAAACCTGCTCCAAGGTTGTATATGTCCCTCAGGAGGTGTGCCGGGTAGGGATCAGAAAATGATTCCCTCTCAATCTTCAGAACCGTTTTAAGGTCCTGTGGTCTGAATTCCCTTACTATCATCTCTATCTCCGTGGTACAATGTGGGAAGATCTTGCACTTTACATAATCAGGAGTTCGCAGCCATCCGACCGTGTTGTTGAGGTTGGTGCCGGCAGATTCCTGTATGTTTCAGATTATATCATGAAACATTCAAAAGTTGATTTGATTCTAACAGATATTAAACCTTCCCGTGGGGACATAATTTACGATGACATCACCTCACCGGACATGGATATCTACAGGGATGCCGCCACAATATACTCCATAAGACCCCCATCTGAACTCCACACCCCCCTTATGATGGTAGCGGACGCAGCTGGTGCCCGGCTGATCATAAAACCACTCACTGGGGAAAATATAGCCACAGAAAAACCCATGAAACTTGTAAATTACAGAAAAACCTTTTTCTACGAGTACAATCCATAAACCCATCTGATTTTTTATGATGTCCTCAAAAGCGGCTTACCTGAGATGATATATGATTCATAGGTGATCCCACCACAATCACAACACTTCATTAATAATATATACCTTATAAACTGGATAATGAATGTCACTGGGTAATCCAATTCAAAAAATATCATGATTCTAGATCTCAAGAAAATTACTAAAATAAATTGAAAAGTGTTAAAAATGAAATGGGCCAGGATGAGTGTAAAGGAAGTCTTGAAGGAACTTAAAACGTCAGAAAATGGTTTAGATTCAGATGAAGCAGCCAGAAGACTTGAAGCTTATGGGAAGAACGAACTGGTTGAGGAGAAAAAGGCAGGACCCATCAGAATGTTCCTTGCCCAGTTCATGGATATACTCATCATACTACTCATACTTGCGGCTGTGGCATCCTACTTTGTGGGTGATGTGCTCGATTCTGCAGTCATACTATTCGTGGTGGTTGTGAATGCCACAGTTGGCTTCATACAGGAGTACAGGGCCGAAAAAGCAATGGAGAAACTCAAGGGCCTGGTATCAACTGAGGCCACGGTTATAAGGGAAGGTATGACCCAGAAAGTACCCGCCTCTGAGCTCACAATAGGGGATATTGTAATCATAGAGGAGGGGGACAATGTACCTGCAGACATCAGACTCATAGAAGCCTATGACCTCCGCATAGACGAATCCACCCTTACAGGAGAATCCATACCCGTCCAGAAGACACATGAGGACCCTGAGGATGAAAGGGATGTTATCGCATTCATGGACTCTGACGTTGTATCAGGTCGCGGTAAGGGCGCCGTCATAGCCGTGGGCATGGATACATCGATAGGCAGGATAGCCGAGATGATACAGGAGGATGAGGGTAAGACCCCCCTACAGGAGAAGATAGCCTCCCTTGGAAAAAGCCTTGGGCTCATAGCGGTGGTTGTATGTGCCATGGTATTCGCCATACAGTTCCTCCGCGGACTTCCACTGGTTGACACCTTCATGACCGCTGTTTCACTTGCAGTTGCCTCTGTACCCGAGGGCCTTCCCGCCATACTGACACTGACCCTCGCGCTGGGTATGCAGAGGATGGCCCGGAGCAATGCCATTGTAAGGAGGCTCCTTGCAGTTGAAACTCTGGGTTCATGTTCGGTGATCTGCACCGACAAGACAGGTACACTCACCCATAACCGGATGACCGTGAGGGAATCAGAGCTCACCTCGCCAGAGATGGCACTCCTTGTATCAGCACTCTGCAACAACGCCACAATCTCAGATGATAGGGTCATAGGTGACCCAACCGATGCAGCCATACTGAGCTTCGCAGAAGAAAATGGATACAGTAGAAAGGATCTTGAGGAGAAATACCCCCGTCTCATGGAGATACCCCTTGACAGTAAAAGGAAGAGGATGACCACCATAAACCAGCTGGCTGACGGGCGATACCTTCTCATCAAGGGGGCCCCTGAGATAATACTCGGTAGATGCAGTTACGTGGATTATAACGGCTCTCTGAGGGCCATGGATGATGATGAACTGGCTAAGTGGATGTCCAGGCTCAACGATATGACATCAAGGGCCCTCCGTGTCCTCGCCCTTGCATACCGGAAACTGCCCGATGGAGATGAAGAGGAGAGGGACCTTGTGTTTGCTGGACTCGTCGGTATGATGGATCCTCCACGAAAGGAGGCTGCCGAGGCCATAGAGACCTGCAGGAAGGCAGGTATAAAGGTTGTCATGATCACAGGTGACCACAGGGACACCGCAGTGGCTATAGCACACGAACTTGGACTCATGGATGATGGTCTGGCCCTCACAGGAAGGGAACTCGATGATCTCTCTGATGATGAATTCGAGGAGATGGTGGAGGACGTGAGGGTCTATGCCCGTGTCTTCCCTGAACAGAAGGTCAGAATAGTTGAGGCCCTCCAGAGGAGGGGCCACGTGGTTGCCATGACAGGTGATGGTGTAAACGACGCCCCCGCCCTCAAAAAGGCCGCCATAGGTGTAGCAATGGGGAGCGGGACGGACGTGGCAAGGGAATCCTCTGACATGGTGCTCCAGGATGATAACTTCGCAACGATAGTTAAAGCGGTGAGGGAGGGGCGAACCATCTTTGATAACATAAGGCGCTTCGTTAAGTTCCAGCTTTCAACAAATGTGGGGGCCATCCTTACAATCGTATCGGCCTCGCTCATCAACCTCCCTGTACCATTCAACCCGATACAGATACTCTGGATAAACATAATAATGGACGGTCCCCCTGCACAGTCCCTGGGTGTTGAGCCCCCTGAATCCGATATAATGCTCAGAAAACCCGAGAGGGAGGATATAATGCCAAGGAGGAACCTGCTGCGTATAGTAATTGCAGGTGCTGTCATGGCGGCGGGGACGCTTGGGCTCTACATGTACATGCTATCCTCAGGGAACGGTGTTGAGAGGGCGATGACAGTTGCATTCACGGTCTTTGTGATGTTCCAGATATTCAACGTATTCAACTGCAAGTCAAGGACCGGGTTTTCCAACAAGTCCCTAATTGTTGCTGTTGCAGCCTCACTCCTCTTGCAGATCCTTGTGGTCTACCTTGCACCCCTAGAGGGTGTATTCAGGACCGTCCCCCTCACGGTTACAGACTGGATCCTCATAATCGCAGTGGCTTCCCTCATACTGATTGCGGAGGCCATCATGAGGCTTGCTGACGGGCGGGAATGACCTATGAATGTTATTGTGATGGCAGGGACCATGGATGCCCGGAGAATCATAGAAAAACTCTCAAAGGATCCTCGAATTGATATAACAGCCACAGCAACCACCGAATATGGTGCTGAGCTCGCTGAAAGTTCAGGGGCATTAAGAACAGTCAGAGGGCCCCTTGACAGATCCGGGCTGGGAGAACTGATAGAGAAAATCTGTGCTGAGCTCCTCATAGATGCCACCCACCCCTTCGCCACAAGGGCCACTGAAAATGCACTCCTTGCATGCCAGGATACAGGCATAACCTACCTGAGGTTCGAAAGGCCACGGCTGGATGTTGAGGGCGCCATAAGGGTTGACTCATTCAGGGAGGCCGGGAAGGTGGCCTCATCACTCCTCAGGGAGGGTGAGGTTGCGATGCACCTTGCAGGGGTCTCAACACTACCTGAGGTTCTTGAGTCACTGGATCCTGAGAGGGTTGCCGTCCGGGTCCTGCCACAGACCTCATCAATTGAGGCATGCCACAGGCTCGGGGTGCCCCCCGGGCAGATCATCGCCATGCAGGGGACATTCTCCAGAGAGATGAACAGGGTGCTCATGGAGGAATACCGTGCAGGTGTGGTTATCACCAAGGAGAGTGGAGAGACAGGGGGCCTCCGTGAGAAGGTCACCGCTGCATCAGAGCTTAGGATACCCATCATTCTCGTTGAGAGGCCAGGGGTTGACCTGAAAAGAGAAAAGGTATTCCATGACATTAATGAACTTGTGGAATATGTCACAGAGATCCTGAATAGAAAAAGAAACTGATAACTGCTTTTAAATCTTTAAAGAACATACACTAAAAAAATTTAGAATAGAAACTAGATAACTGCTTTTAAATCTTTAAAGAACATACACTAAAAAAATTTAGAATAGAAACTAGATAACTGCTTTTAAATCTTTAAAGAATATGTTCAATGGTTCTCAAAGAGAACAACCTCAACTTCCTCTCCCTCATTGAGCATCTCAACGTTCTTTGGCACCTCAATGTATCCATCGGCCCCTGCAAGGGCTGCTATCGCACCGGAATCCCTGAATATGGGCCTTGCATATTGGCCATCAACCCTCACAAGTGCATACTGGACCCTGCCCCTTGATGAGTGGAATCTCTCGGCAAGTTTAAGTGTCCTCACAGAACCTTCAGGGGCTTTTATTCCTGAGAGTTCCCTGAGGAATGGTTCTACGAGTGACCTGAAAACCAGAAGGGCTGCGACCGGGAAACCGGGGAGCCCCACTACCATCTTATCATCAACCACCCCCACTATGGTGGGCTTACCCGGCTTCATGGAGATACCATGAATGACCACCTCACCAAGCTCCGCAAGCACATCCGCCAGGACATCACCCGCCCCCGCAGAGGTGCCTCCAGACGTTATAACAAGGTCGGCTTTGCCCAGCCCCTCAATGAGGGCACTTCTGAGTTCATCGTAATCATCCCTAACTATACCCCCACGGCTGACACTGCAGCCAGCATCCCTCAGTGCCGCCGATATTCCAAGGGAATTTGAATCAAATATCTTTGCAGGTTCAAGTCTCCCTGAGGGCTCAATGAGTTCATTACCCGTGGATATGACATGTACCAATGGTCTTGATACAACTCTCACCGAGGTGACCCCTGCAGCTGAAAGCGCCGCGATCTTGTCGGGTGAGAGTACCTTTCCACCCCCAACAAGTACACTGCCCGCCCCAATATCAGATCCTGTAGCCGCGATATGCTGCGATGGGTATGCCGGTCTATGTATGTAGACGTCTCCGCCACTAACCTCGGTGTACTCAACCATGACAACTGCATCGGCACCCTCAGGTACAGGCGCCCCCGTACTTATCCTGGTGCATGAACCGCTTTCAACCCTCCTTGATGGCAAAGAGCCTGCCTCAACCGTCTCAATACACCTGAGCCTCACAGGTTTCTCATCGCTTGCCCCGAAGGTATCTGAGGCCACCACCGCATACCCATCCCTGGATGCCCTGTCAAATGGTGGCAGGTCAATGGGGCTTTCAACATCCTCTGCAAGTACCCTCCCGAGGGCATCATCAATATTAACGGTTTCAGAACCTCTACTGTAAAGTTCCCTGAAGAGATCGGCCATTATCCTCCTTGCATCATCCAGATCGATTATATCAAGAAATTCGACTCCCATTGGATCACCATGAAAAGCAGTCTAAGCAATTTATTTATATCTGCACCGGTAATAAATTATACTGTCTATTTCTTTGATTGCTGAATGTGTAATCGCATTAGAATCAAAGTTAATCAACGAAAAAAAGAGGAGGAGAGTATTTGAGTAGAGGACATCAGACACAGGAAGTTAGGCGTGTGAGGACGCCCAGGAAGGGCGAGATACCTGGAGTTGTTGAGCAGATAATGGGGCACGGGAAACTCAAGGTGAGGTGTGCCGATGGCCATATAAGGCTTGCCAGGATCCCCGGCAAGATGAAGAAGAGGATATGGATCCGTGAGGGTGACGTTGTACTTGTGAAGCCATGGGAGTTCCAGAGCGAGGAGAAGGCCGATATAGTGTGGAGGTACACCCGTACAGAGTCCAACTGGCTTGAGAGGAAGGGCTACCTCAAACTCTGATTGTCCCGAGAGAAGCTGATTCTAATGGATCCTGAAGAAACAGGACGGGCCCCTGAACTCAGGGCACTTAAATCAGGGGCTGTGGATAGGGTGGAATCTGATCTTGGAAGGATGGAGGCCGCCAAGAGGTTGAAGGGTGTTGAGGATCGTCGGGTGGGAAGTGAGGTCTTTGATGAGCTTACCCTCAAAACACTCTACAAACTTGCCAACTCGGGTTACCTTGCGGTGCTCAATGGTGCTGTGAGCACAGGTAAGGAGGCGAATGTCTTCAAGGGTATAACCGATAACGACGAATTTGTTGCTGTCAAGATCTACCGTGTCGCCACATCTGACTTCAGGAAGATGCAGTACTACATACAGGGGGACCCGAGATTCAGGGTGAGGACAACCAACAGACGCCAGCTTGTCCAGGCATGGGTTAACAAGGAGTTCAGGAACCTTAAAAGAGCCCTGGAGGCAGGTGTCCGTGTGCCTGAACCAGTGGTCGCAAGGGACAACATCCTCATAATGGAGTTCATCGGGGATGACGGTGAACCGGCTCCCACCATGAGGGAGGTTCCACCCGATGACCCTGAGAGGACCCTTGAGTTGATAGTTGAATATATGCACCGCCTCTACACTGGTGCAAGGCTTGTACATGGGGATCTATCCTTCTTCAACATACTGAATCATTCAGGAGAACCGGTTATAATTGACGTATCCCAGGCAATGGTCCTTGATCACCCACTGGCCATGGAGCTCCTTGAAAGGGATATAAAGAATGTGGTCCGTGACTTCAAAAGGCTGGGTGTCAGTGTAAATGAGGGTGATATAAGGAGAAGAATCAAAAAGGAACCAGAAACCCTACAATAATCAGCTCCAAGGAAAAGTATTAAAGAACACGGAAAACCACAACCTGACAAAAAGAATTAAAAAAAGAAAAATCTTAAAACATTACCTTGAACCCTGGCGAAGGGGCGGATAACAAAACAGGAATGGAAAGTCCGCTGGATACTTTACAGGAATTTAATTTAGTGTTATAAACGTTGATCCCTATTTATTCATTGAGGTGAATTAGATGCCCACCGAGGAATATCTAAAAATACCCCGAGGAAGGGTTGGAGTTCTGATAGGTAAAAATGGTGAGGTCAAGTCACAGATTGAGCGTCTAACGCAGACAGACCTTAAAATTGACAGCGAAACCGGTGCAGTTACACTAATACCCCAGGATAAACTCGACGATCCCCTGTCACCATGGAAGGCAAGGAACATAGTCAGGGCTATAGGACGTGGCTTCAACCCGGAGGTTGCCCTAAGGCTCCTGGACGACGATGTTGCCCTTGACATCATCAAGATAACCGACTATGTCGGCAAATCCAAAAAGGCCATAGCACGGCAGAAGGGCCGTGTAATAGGTAGGGGTGGTATAACCAGACGCATAATCCATGATATGACCGGGGTGGATATATCTGTCTATGGAAAAACTGTTGCGCTGATAGGTGAATTTGAAAAACTATCTGTTGCAAGGGAAGCCGTTGAAATGATACTTAATGGCGCCAGGCACAAATCTGTGTACGCATTTCTTGAAAAGAAGAAACAGGAAATGAAAATGAAGGAGTTTCAGAAAGGCGTTAAATTCATGTAAACTCCATCATAAACCTGTTTTTTTGTGAGGGCAAATTTTAATTATTTCACATATATCACTCGAACTATAACTTCTTCAATAGCTACACCTAGGTGTATAAGTTTATATGCTATAAGTTATACATATATGTATATGAGCATGATATCCCATGCGTATTATCCTGTGAA
Source organism: Methanothermobacter sp. (assembly GCF_030055435.1). Classification (NCBI taxonomy): domain Archaea; kingdom Methanobacteriati; phylum Methanobacteriota; class Methanobacteria; order Methanobacteriales; family Methanobacteriaceae; genus Methanothermobacter; species Methanothermobacter sp. Next base: position 61,681 of record NZ_JASFYG010000007.1, on the reverse strand, counting down.
AAATTATTTAAGGAGGCGAACTTTTGGCTAGGCAAGCTTTGGATCTCTTTGACGAAGGATTCCAGGAACTCACCCCCTCAGAATTCTTCAGGAAAAACAAGCAGATGCTGGGTTTTACAGGAAAAATAAGGTCACTGACGATAGTTTTTCATGAACTCATAACAAACAGTTTTGACGCCGCCGAAGAGGCGGGAATACTCCCTGAGATCAAAATAGACCTCAAAAGGATTGGTAAGGACCACTACATCCTCAGACACCAGGACAACGGCCCCGGGATACCTGAAAAGTACATCCCAAAGGTATTCTGTACCATGTTCGCCGGGTCCAAATTCAGAAACATCCAGTCCCGGGGGCAACAGGGACTTGGATGCAGTGGTTGCGTGCTATTATCACAGATGACCACAGGCAAACCCATAAAAGTCATATCAGGGACCAGGGAAAACGGTGAACTCAAAGGGGTCAAAATGACCCTCAAGATGGACGTTAAGAAGAACCAGGGCCTCATACTCGAAAAGGAGGAGGTGGAGGTTGAAGACACAGGGGTCTGCATAGAACTCCACTTCAAGGACGTCTCCTACTCACTCTCAGAGCAGGGAGCCTACGAATACATAAGAAGGACGATGATAGCCAACCCCCATGCAAAGATAATATTCAATGACCCCACAGGAAACCGCTACGTCTTCAACAGGGCATCAGACGTCATTCCACCAATGCCAAAGGAAGTCCTTCCACATCCATGGGGTGTCACAGCCGATGACCTCATATTCATGGCAAAGCACACCAACAAGAGACGGTTCAGAAGCATGCTTACAAGTAACCTCTCAAGGATGTCCTCCAAGAAGATAAAGGAACTGGAGGAACTCACAGGAATAGACCTCAACAAGCGCCCCAAGGACATGAAATGGGAAGAGGCCGAGAAGATAGTTGAGGCATTCAAGAAAATGAAGTTCATGTCACCACCAACCTCAGGCCTCATACCCATCGGGGAGGAGCAGATTGAGAAGGGTATGAAGGAGATACTCCAGCCAGAGTTCACCGCCACCGTGACAAGGAAACCCAAAACCTACCGTGGGGGTATAGCCTTTGTGGTTGAGGCTGGTATAGCCTACGGTGGAAACTCCGGTAGACTTGTCGGTGACCAGAGGAAGGCCGAGATAATGAGATTTGCCAACAGGGTCCCGTTAACCTTTGATGCCGGTAGCTGCGCAATAACCGAGGGTGTTAAGAGCCTTGACTGGAGGCGCTACGGTATAAGGGACCTTGAAAATACACCACTAACCATATTCGTGAACATTGTATCAACCAACGTCCCATACCTCTCAACAGGTAAGCAGAGCGTGGCCCCTGAACCTGAAATACTCCATGAAATCAGGCAGGCCACCATGATAGTTGCAAGAAAACTCTACAAGTACCTTAGGAAGAAGAAGGCCGCCAAAGAGGAGGCTGAAAGGGCCAAGGTATTTGAAAAATACGTTCCAGTGATCATAAAACAGGCGGCTCTCCTGGCAGAGAGGGAGGCACCTGATTACAGGGAACTCCTTGACACAGTTACAAGAAGGGCAAAACTTGAAATTCTGGGGGAATCACTCGATGAATAGAAGGGAAATAGCCATTAACAAACTTAAAAGTCTTGGAGATATTATACTCGACGATGTAGCCCGTGGGAAGATCCCCAGGATAAAGGTTCCATCAAGGGGTACATCCAACATAATCTACGATGAAGAGAAGAGGCACTACATCCTGGGTGATCGCTACGGTACACGTTCCATGGGTAATGTGAAGCAGATAAAGAAGATAGGTCAGATGCTATACACCGCAAACTTCTGCAAAGACCTCGTGGCAAGGGAGAAGACCGCCACCCTAAGGGAGCTCTACTACATCTCAGAGGGCTGGGAGGTGGACTTTGCAGACCAGCAGGAATCCAACATAGTTGGAGAGGACCTTGAGGTTACCCTGGGAATGACCAGGGAGGAACTTGGTCTCATGCCAGAGGAGGACGGTGCATCTGTCTACGGTGCCCTGACGGTCCGTGAAGGTGACATAGAGATAAACGCCCTCAGATCTGGCAAATCAGGTTACAACATATCACCCACCATAGATGAGGTTGAATTCGTGGATCACGATGTTGAACGTGTCATCGCGGTGGAAACAATGGGTATGTTCCACCGTCTCGTGCAGGAGAAGGCCTACAAGAAGTTCGACGCCCTCATCGTTGGGCTTAAGGGCCAGGCCGCAAGGGCAACCAGAAGATTCATAAAGAGGGTCAACGAGGAACTGAACCTTCCAGTGTACATCTGTAACGACGGAGACCCATGGGGATTCCACATCGCCATGGTCATAATCTCAGGGAGTGCGAAGCTCGCCCACGTGAACCACCAGCTTGCAACCCCCGATGCAAAGTTCCTGGGGGTCACGGCAAGTGACATCATAAACTACGACCTCCCCACAGATCCCCTCAAGGACATCGATGTGGTGAGGCTCAAAGAACTCCTGAACGATCCAAGGTACAGGGATGAGTTCTGGAAGACCGAAATAAAGAAGATGCTGAAGATCGGTAAGAAGGCAGAACAGCAGTCCTTCTCGAAGTATGGTCTTGAGTACGTAGTTGACACTTATCTTCCAGAGAAGCTTGAAGCCGTGGAGAACCAGTAAAAACTGTTCTCCATAACTTTGTTTTTATTTATTTTTTTAGAATAAGAAAATTCCTCATGTCTTAAACTCAACGGTTTTTAATGGTTATCCACCCCAAGTCACTCATTCAGAGATAACTATAAACCTAAAGTCCCCACCCATCACAGAGATAACTATATAAAATAATCGATGAGAAATAATATCAGATTACACCTTTAAACTTAAGAGGTTCCTCTGGGAACAAAAGTTTTCAGGGGATAGGAGGTTTCTTTAATGATATCTGTAGCCATTAACGGGTATGGGACAATAGGAAAGAGAGTCGCCGACGCTGTGGCTGCCCAGGACGACATGAAGGTAGTTGGTGTCAGCAAAACAAAACCTGATTTTGAGGCGAGGGTTGCAATTGAAAAGGGCTATGACCTCTATGTAAGCATCCCTGAACGTGAAAAGCTCTTTGATGACGCTGGAATCCCTGTGGGCGGTACCGTGGAGGATATGCTGGAGGAAGCAGACATCGTGGTTGATGCAACACCCGAGGGCATCGGTGCCAAGAACCTTGAACTGTACCGTGAAAAGGGGATAAAAGCCATATTCCAGGGTGGTGAAAAGCACGACGCCATTGGACTCTCCTTCAACTCCTTCACAAACTACGAAGAGTCACTGGGGGCCGACTACACAAGGGTTGTTTCCTGCAACACCACCGGCCTCTGCAGGACCCTGAAACCAATAGATGACCTCTGCGGAATAAAGAAGGTGAGGGCAGTGATGGTAAGAAGGGGTGCTGACCCTGTACAGGTGAAAAAGGGTCCAATAAACGCCATTGTACCGAACCCCCCAACGGTCCCCTCACACCACGGACCTGACCTCAAAACTGTCATGAAGGGCGTTAATATCCACACCGTCGCACTCCTTGTCCCAACAACACTGATGCACCAGCACAATATAATGGTGGAACTGGAGAACCCGGTGGACGCCGATGAGATAAAGGCTAAGCTGGACGAGACAACCAGGGTCATGCTTGTAAGGGCCTCAGAGGGCCTTGCATCAACCGCAGAGATAATGGAGTACGCCAAGGAGCTTGGAAGGTCAAGGAATGACCTCTTCGAGATACCCGTCTGGGAGGAGTCCATAAATGTTGTTGAAGGGGAACTATTCTACATGCAGGCGGTCCACCAGGAATCCGATGCCGTCCCCGAGAGCGTTGATGCAATAAGGGCCCTCCTTGAACTTGAAGAGGACAACATGAAGTCCATAATGAAGACCAACAGGGCCATGGGCATACTCTAAAAACCAATTTTTTTCTATTTAACCCTTTAACCGGGTGTTTTTTTGATAAGGGTTGGTCCTGCAGGGAACCCTGTGGGTTACCGTGGCAGTACAGTCAGTGTTTTCAAGAAGATCAGGGCCATGGGACTTGACGCCTATGAGTACCAGGCAACCTATGGTCTCAGGTTGAAGAAGGAAAACGCCCTTAAGATAGGTGAAAATTCAAGGAAGAATGATATACTTGTCTCAATGCACGGCCCCTACTATATAAATCTTTCATCATCCAACGAGGAAACCATAGAGAAGTCAATTGACCGGCTCTTTGACTGTGCGGTTGCAGGGGAGTGGATGGGTGCCTACCGTATTGTATTCCACCCCGGCTTTTACGGTGACCTTGGGAGGAGAGGGGCCTTTGAGCTCTGCAGGAAGTCACTTGGAGAACTGATCTCAAGACTTGAAAGTTCCAAGGTCAAAGATTTTATCCTTGCACCTGAGACCACCGGCAAGAGGTCACAAGTGGGAAGTCTAGAGGAAATAATAAGTCTTTCAGAGGAATTTGATAAGGTCATGCCCACCGTGGACTTTGCACATATACATGCAAGGGGTGGTGGGTGTATAGGGGGCGCCAGTGATTACAGGAGAATACTTGAGGAGATTGAGGGAAGATTAGGAGTGGAGCACCTACACTGTCACTTCACAGGGATAGAGTACACAGACGCTGGAGAGAGAAAGCACCACACCCTATCTGAAGGCTTTGGTCCTCCTATTAAGCCCCTAATTGAGGTGCTGGTTGAGGGGGGATGGGATGCCACCATAATCTCTGAGACACCCAGAAAGGATGAGGATGCAAGAAGGATAAAGTCTCTCCTTGAGGGATACCTCAGCAGATAACGTTGGTCCAGAATAAGTGTCAGAAAAGTTCCTCCATTTGTTGAATGAAGTTTAAAAGCAGTCTAAGAGTCTCCTTGTTTAGCGAACTGGAGCAAAAGTTCCCAGGACAACATCATAGTGCCTTCATGTTTATCGAATTAACTGCATGAAGTGTGCTTAAAGTCCACACTTCACGACTGTACCTAAAACTTTATACACTCCTATACACAATTTACCTATGATGAATTTATTTCTTGAATATATCACAGTATCAGAACTTGTTTCTGAAGAACAGGTGATGTGGTGAAGTTCAATAACATAGTCTATGACCCCCAGCTATCAGATAAAAAGTTTCCTGTGAAGGCCTCTGATCCTGAAAGGGAGGCGAAACTTGTTGTTCTCCAGCCGGTTGGATACCCCTTCGTATGCAACCTGATGGAGTCCCCAAGGATAGACGCCGTTAACAAGGAGCTCTTTGAGATCTATGCAAGGGACCAGTGGGAGGGTTTCAGTGCAACTGAGGGTTCCTATCTATTCGACCAGAAACTGCTCCCTGACTATGCATTCAAAATAATAAGGGCCCACCCCAACGGTTCAAAGATTACCCGAAACACCTCCATCATACTGCTGGAGAACGAGAGGGAGGAGTTCCATGAGGTGAAAAGTGACATAACCATGGACGATGTTATCGGTCAGGAGGACGCCAAGATAAAGTGCAGGATAATAATGAAGTACCTTGAGGACCCCGACAGATTCAGGGACTGGGCGCCCAGAAACGTCCTCTTCCATGGAAGTCCAGGTACAGGCAAGACCATGCTTGCAAAGTCCCTTGCAAATGAACTCAGGGTTCCCCTCTACCTTATAAAGGCCACGAGTCTCATAGGTGAACATGTGGGTGACGGTGCAAGGCAGATACATGAACTCTATGAACTGGCATCAAAAACTGCCCCATCAGTTATATTCATAGATGAGATGGACGCAATTGGCCTCGACAGGAGATTCCAGTCCCTACGTGGGGACGTCTCAGAGGTGGTTAACGCACTGCTAACCGAGATGGATGGTATAAATCAGAACTGGGGTGTTGTAACCATAGGGGCAACCAATAACCCTGAACTTCTTGATAATGCTATAAGAAGCCGTTTTGAGGAGGAAATAGAGTTCAAGTTACCAGGGGATGAGGAACGGCGGATGATGCTTGAGAAATACATTGAGACCATGCCCCTGGATGTGGATTTCTCCCTGGACAAACTTGTTAAATTGACAAAGGGGATGTCCGGAAGGGACATAAAGGAGAGGGTTCTTAAAACAGCCCTCCACAGAGCACTGGCAGATGACAGTCCCCGGGTGGAGCGTGAACACATAGAATATGCCCTTAAAAAAGGGGATATAAAAGGCGAACCCAGACACATGTTCGCCTAGATCAATTTTTTAATTTTAAATTCCTCTTAAACTTTAATTTTTCTGTAGAACTCTGTGTACAAAACTCTATTCTCTGCATTTAAAAGCTCAGAATACATCCCAACCCTAAAATTCCTCACAGTCAAAGAGCTCAGAGCACATCCTCAAGAACTCTTTATCATCCCTCTCTGCAGCATCCCTGATTTTCAGTGCGATATCATGGAATATCTTATCAACGATGGACCTTGTAAGACCCTCAACAACACTCTCAGGGTCTCCGCTGTTTTCAATTTTCTTAATTGCTTTAGCTGCCTCCCTCTGCCTGAGGGACTCCATCCGTCCCCTTATTTCAGCAAGAAGTGGCTCCACCTCCCTGTGCTTCATTGTCCTCAGGAGGAGTTCAAGTTCAGCCCTCACTATCGCCTCTGCCTCCCTCGCCTCTGCCTCCCTTCTCTTCCGGTTCTCCTCGGCCACGCCCCTGAGGTCATCGATTGTAAACAGCCTGACACCAAGTTCCCTCACGGATTCTTCTATATCCCGTGGGTTGGCTATGTCAATCATCACAATTCTGGATCTTCTCTCAGGTGGTATTGACTCCATGACACGCTCACGGGTGAGTATATAGTGGGGTGAACCCGTGGCACTTATAACAACATCTGCATCCCTGAGGGCCCTGTTGAGCCTGTCGAAGTGTATTGCATCACCACCGAGTTCGCATGCAAGATGGTAGGCCCTCTCATATGTTCTGTTTGCAACCATTATTGCCTTGAGGTGTTTTTCGGCGAGGGCGCGGGCAACCAGTGTCCCCATTTTACCGGCCCCTATAACAAGGACCTTCTTGCATTTGAGGTCACCGTGTATTGACTCTGCAAGATCAACAGCAGCTGATCCTATTGAGACGGAACCCCTGTTTATCTTCGTCTTACGCCTCACTGTCTGTCCCACATGGACCGCCTTGGTGAACACCATATCAAGGAGGGGTCCGCAGGTACCCTCACGGAGGGCCTGTAGCCTTGCAGCCTTTATCTGTCCAAGTATCTGGTCCTCCCCTATTATCATTGATTCAAGACCTGAAGCCAGTCTCAAAATGTGTAGAAGGGCTTCCTCATCTTTTTCAACTGTAAATCCGTTAAAATCAAATTCAGGTGGGACCCCTGTGACGTGAAGGTAGTACTCGACCCTGTTGCAGGTCCTCAGGGGCACCTTCTCGGTCACGGTTCCAAGGGCCTCAAGTTCACCCACAATCTCCTCTATCCTGTCTGATGCTGTCTCCATTGTCTTCACATCAGAGGTCTTGTGGTCAAGTCTTATGTTAAGAATCACCTGAAGCCCCCCTATCCATGATTATGTCCCGCGCCCTCCTTATGGCACCCTCCAGATCACCAGCTTCAAGTTTTTTCTGTACCAGTTTATCCTCAGAGATTTCATAGAGAATTCTCCGCCTCTTTCTGTGATCCGGGACTTCTTCCATGAGCATGCGGCGGGATACATCCTGAACCTCAATCATTAGTATATCCTCTGGTTTTATGACCTCCTGGATCCTCCTGCGGAGGTATTTTGCCATCAGTGGACTCTTTTTACCTGTGAATACTGAGATTGAAACATCCGCTATTTTGAATGTCGATGGGACAACCACGTTACCCCTTGAGGGGTCATCCGCCCGGTTAAGGAGTTTACCCCCTGCAAGTTCAGTTACCCTTTCATTGAGACTTCTATCGGGACTTGCAGTAACTATGAGGTCTGCCTTACTAATCCACTCCTCAAGTTTCTCCTCGGATATTGAAACAGCACCTTCAACTTCCTGTCCAAGAACCGCAACCTCTGCACCGGCCTCGATGAACCTCATTGCCCTTCTTCTTCCAACTTCACCTGAACCCACCACGAGTACCCTCTTACCTTCCATGTCAATGTAGAGGGGTGTGAGGGACATTTTACCATCCCTCAGAGGGATTTCATTCTGAGTATCTTCATAGCTGTTCTGAGGTCATTATCTGCCTCTGCAAGGGCCTCCCTAGCCTCCTCAATGGATACCTCAAAGGCTTCTGCCAGGGCCTTCACGCTCTCAGTGTCAGGTTCAGAGGTACCAACAAGTTCCTCTGAGAGCCTCTTTTTGAGTTCCATGTACTCCTCGGTTGTCATGTTGATCCTCTTCATGGCCATGTCCCTGAGTGGACAGGGCTTTGAGGGTTTGCAGCACCAGACAAGTGAACCGAAGCATGTCCCCTGGCCCTCGCCGAGCCTCGTCTTCCTTGCGAATGACTCCTTGATTTCAATGTAATCCTGTGGTGTCAGTCCCGCCTCCTCGAGTGCTATCATTATTGGGCAGGGCTTCACCGGTGGGCAGCAGAATGCAAGCGCCCTTTTATCACCACCCCTGCAAACATGGGATGGTGCATCGCTCCATACCAAACACAGTCCTCCTTTATTAATTATGTTTATTCTGTTAATAATAATTCACCACGTGGTGGCTGAAATACACCACTTAATGCCTTTAACAGCTTTTTTGATAAATAAATTGTGGTTCGTAGATAATAAGGGGGTTTATTCCCTGAGCATCCCCCTCTTCTCATCGGGTGTGAGGTCCCCGACGATTGACTCTGGTTCACCGGTCTTGAGGATCCTGCCCCCCCTCATGAGGGATGCCCTGTCACAGACATCAAGGACAAAGTCCATGTCATGTGAAATTATCAGGAAGGTCTGATTCAGCTCCTCCCTAGCTTTTAGGATTGAATCTGTAACCTGCACCCTGGTTATGGGGTCCATTGTACCTGTGGGCTCATCAAGAATTATTATCCTTGGCTCCCTGATGAGGACCTGGGCAAGGGCAACCCTGTGTCTCTCACCACCTGAGAGCTCATCAGGGTACTTGTCAAGGAGTTTCTCTGCGTACTCCTCATCAAAGCCCACCGCCTTGAGGACATAGATTGCCTTCATCCTAGCAAACTCCGCCGGAAGTTCAAGGCTGATGGCCTCTGTGAGGTTACCCAGCACATCCCTATGGGGGTATAGGCTGTACTCCTGGTGGAGTATCCCAAGGTAGGGTGTCACACGGCCACGGCCAAGGGGCCCCCTTTCGGTCATGTCTATCCATTCATCACCCAGCCTCACGCAGACCTTCCCGCTGCTTGGCTCGGTTATTCCAATTATTATCCTTGAGAGAGTCGTCTTACCGGCCCCGCTGAGTCCCACAACACCAAAGATTTCCCCCTCATAGACTGTGAGGTCAACACCGTCAACAGCCTTTACAACACCCCTGTCGATGGAGTAGTAGTGCTTCTTAACATCAATCATCTTTATGATGGGAGTTTCCCTTTCAAACTCCTTCACCTTCTCGGGTGCGGGCACCTGTTCCATGAAACTGGCAACAACGTCATCAGGGTCTCCCTCCTCAATTATTTCACCCTTCTCAATCCATATGGCATAATCAGAGAGGTCCCTCATGACCTCAGGCCAGTGGGAGGTTATGATCATGGTTATTCCCTTATCCTTGACACCTTCAAGGAGGGCGTCGTGTATGAGCTCCGCTGTCTGGGGGTCAAGGGTACCGGTTGGCTCATCAGCCAGGAAAACCATTGGCTCCTTGGCCAGCTGCCTTGCAAGGACAACCCTCTGTTTTTCACCTCCACTGAGGTCCCTTGCAATGTGAGTTATCCTGTGGCTCATCTGAACCATTTCAAGGAGGTCAAGGGCGTGGTAGAGGGCCTTTTCATATTCAACATCCGGCATTGACTTTATGACGTTATCGATTACCGTGTCATCCTCATAGAGGGCGAATGTCCTCTGGAGCATTATGGCTATTCTTCTCCTGACAGCGGCGAAGGTCTTCTTGTCACAGTTCCAGAAGTCCACTTCCTTTAGTGAAAATTTTGAGCCGCATCCACACATCTTACCCTCAAAGGATGGGGGTTCAACCCTCAGACATTCTGGACAGATTGCCACATTGTAGATCACACGGCCAGAGTCCGGCCTGTATTCCTTCATACCCCTTAGCATGTTTATGAGAACAGATTTTCCTGCCCCACTTCTTCCCAGTATACCAAGGACCTTGCCCTCATCGATTTCAATGCTGATGTTTTTTAAAACATCAACACCCTTAAACTTCTTTGTGACGTTTTCCAGCTTTATGAAAGACATGTGCTCACCCTCAGTTGCTAAAATTAACGTTACCGGTGAAAGATGAATCTGTATTATTCTTTTGATAAAGGGACTATTAAAATTTTCTAAATTTTTAGTCCAGATTAAATCTGATTTCCCTGAGATTGAAGTCTATTTTACCAGATATGGCGGCCCTTGCAATTGATACCGCATCTGCACCTGCAGCAAGCATCTTAAATGCGGATTCGAGGTCTCTCACAGAATTGTTACCTATCAGGACAGCATTCCTTAAATCCTGTGAAACTTCACTTACAAGTTCAAGGTCAGCCCTATCCTCCCCTGGTTTCATGGCGTCCAGGTGAATGTAGCCCACCCCAAGGTCATCAAGCATTCCTGCAATGTCAGCCGTATCAACTCCAGGCACATTTCCCCGTATCTTGACAGAGACCTCTGCATTGGCACCCCTCAGGACCTCAGATGTGAAGTCCTCCAGAAAATCAGGGTCACGGAGCATCGCCTGGCCGGCGCCCAGGGATGTTATTTCTGGCTGTCTGCAGTGTGCATTTATCTCAACAATATCCACTTCCTCAATGGATGATATCTCCATGATGGGTTCTGGGTCAAGGGCCCTGAGGTTCACCGAGACCAGCACATCAAAACTGTCCTTTATCCTTGATGCCTCAGATTTTACTATGGATTTAAGTTCAGAAGAGTCAAAATCAAATTCAGGTCTGCCCCTCTGAGCTATCAGCCTTCCAGCCCTGGATGTTTCCTCATCTGCATTGTAGCCACCCAGTGTAACAGTATCGAAACCATAGGGGATAAGTTTCATGCAGAATTCTGCATCGGTTATACCTGCCATTGGGGCCAGGACAATTATGCTATCAGCAACCATAAGTTTCTGGTTTAGAACATCCACTTGATCAGAAATTCATCAGCTATTCCTTCATCACATGGACCAGGTCATATGTAAAGCCGCCCCTTATCTCCTCAAGGGCCAGGTCTGCCAGGTTAGCGGCCTTCTCAGCGGTTGGCGCCTTCCCGATACCCGCCTTGAGTGCAACGTTTATCTCGTCATCTATCTCATTGAGTATGCGAAGCAGACCCTGCGGTTCAAGGCCATTGCAGGGGGACATGAAGTTATCCCCACCTATGAAGAATAGAAGGGCGCCCTCCTTTATGAGTTTCTTCATCAGGAAGTGCTGGACCCGGTTAACAATGAATGATGTGTCATAGGCCGGCACAATGTCAGTCATGGTCTCTGTGATGCCATTTATATCAATATGTGCAATCTGCACATGACCCTCATCCACAAGACCATCTATGGCAAGGACCTCCTTCCTATCCTCTGACTGGGCCCCTCCATGACTCTGAAGAGCCCTTGAAGCGTTTCTCTGGGCATCATAGGGTGTCTCAGCAGCCCCAACACCCATGCTCACAGTTATGGGGTAACGGTTACCTATGGACCTCTGTATCCTTCTGTGGTCCTCCACTCCTATACCATTAGTGATGGCGAGCATGTTATCGAATCTTGTGAAGAAAACAAGTCCCTGACGGGCAGCAAACTGGCGCTGGAGGTCAGCGTAAAGTTCTGCCTGGAGTATCTGAAGATCAGCCTCATTACGTGGGGCTGGTGTGACTGTCCATGGCCCATAATTGTCTATCTGAATTAAGGTCATCTGTATCATAATATTTCACCCAAAAGTATTCTGGCCAACATTATTTTATCCCCTATGTTTTCCATGATGGTGTTTGTTATCGTTACCTCTTTTATTAGTTTTTCTATTTCCGTCTTGAGGTTTGAGTCGGCCCCATCAATCACCAGCATGTCAAGAAAATCCCCGTACATCTCTGCAAGGCCAAGGCTCGAGACCTCATAGCCCTTAGCTTCCATGAATTTCCCTGCAGGGCCACTGAATGGCCTTCTACCTATAAATGGGGAGACTGCAGCTACCCATGCATCCCTGAGAGCATCCCTCACACCCTCTGTTTTAAGGATGGGTCCTATGGATGTCACAGGATTGGATGGTCCCACTATGACCCTTTCAGCAGATTCAATCGCCTCAAGAACACCAGGTGCTGGTTTAACCCCGCTGAAACGAACATCCAGGACCTCAGGCTCTGATCTCCTCTCCACAAGGAACTCATGGAACCCCATCTCACCCTCATCTGTAATTATCCTGATATCAGATTCCTGGTTGCTCATTGGAATAACCCTCGATTTCACACCCAGTGCCCTGCACTGGTGTTCCACCGCCCTGTGGAGTGGCATGTCCCTTAAAAGGAGGGTTTTCTGTATCTTAAATGCCCGGTCAAGGTCGCCTATCCTAAGGAGCTCCGGGCATCCAAGTTCAGCAAGCCTCTCATGGGTTATGAATGTGTCGTCCCGAACCCCATACCATGTCTCCTCATTTATTATCCCTGCAAGGGTGTAGATAACTGTGTCGATGTCAGGTGCAACATAGACTCCGGAGAAATAATCATTCTCAACCGTATTAACTATCACCGTAACCTCAGAGGGGTCAACAACCCTTACAATGCCCTGAAGGAGTTTTGGTGTGCCTGTACCCCCAGAGAGGACTGTTATCATTGAACCACCTAATCCCTGAAGACGTCAAGTTCCCGGGGCCTTAAGAGTTCCCTTGCGCTGCCAGTGGCGTGGAGGTGTCCCCATGGATAACCCCTTACTATGACTGCGGGTATGCCCTCATCTGCCTGTCCCATCACAAGGGAGGCTGCAGCTGCCAGCTCATCTGCAACAGCCACCCGGGTTGTCTGGAGGTTCCTGCCATAAAGGTCCACTTCACCCTTCCGATCCCACAGCGGTGAAATTCCAGCGACTCCAACTGCAACACCCACAGCCCCCTCCCTGAAGGGTCTTCCCTGTGTATCGGAGATTATGACAGCCAATTCCCTTCCTGTGAGTTTCTGAAGACCCTCAAGTATCCTTCTGGCGCTTCCATCAGGGTCCTCCGGGAGTGGGGTTGCCAGTCCATCCTCAACATTTGACTCGTCAATACCTGCATTGGCGCATACAAAGCCGTGCCGGGTTTCAGATACTATGAAGTCATGACCAACCTTTATTATCTCACTGGACTCCTCAAGAATTGCTTCAACTAGTCTGGGGTCCTTACCTGTCCTTGATGCTATTTCAAGTGCCTTTCTGGATGGTTCAATTCTCCTGAGGTCAACTGTGTTTCCCTCTGCCTTTGCCACCAGTGTTTCAGCGATTACTACTATGTCACCATCAAGGAGTTCCATCTCCGAGGATTTCAGGGCGTCCACTATGAGGGCTGCTATGTCATCACCCTCTGAGACAAGTGGTAGGCCCTCCACTCCAGTTAGGGTTATCTGCATTTAAGCACCGGAATTTATTTTTTCTACTGTCGCCAGCTTCCAGCCATCTCCGGCGTTGAATGCCGCTGCTGAGGTAACAGGGTGTGTGAATGCTGCAAAATCTCCGCCGCCCAGTATGAACTCTGCCGCCTCCTCTGCATTTCCGGCTTCAAAACTGGTTTCTGCTGGTTCTATCTGCTCATATGTTGATATGTACATTGAAACGCCTTCAGGGACCCTTCTGATGTTTATCCCATCCTCCGTCACTATTCCTATGAATGCATCCGAGTCATTGATTGCCGCTGCGATTCTGGGGGTGTTTAGTTCATCCTTCTCATAGTCCATTGTAAGGAGAGAGAAGCCCAAGGCGTCCTTCAGGTTCATCCCCAGGGATATCTTATCTGCAATGGTATCGGTATGGGAACCATTGGATACAACTGCAGTCCCATCAACTATCCTTATGCAGTTGTATGCTATGTAGGGGTTTTTGAATACGTCACCCTCACAGCCCTCAACTGGTACAATCGCAACCCTCTCATCCAGGAGCCTTGCCGTCCTGTTTGGAAAGGACCTGCTTGAGACCCTGTATGCCACGAAGGATCCGCTGCTGTTTCTCCCAACTGCCAGTATTCTTCCAAGATACATCATATCACCTGAAAAATTATGATGGTGTTTTAACCGCCTTATCGACCGGGAGGTCCGGTGGTGCTGTTATGATTATGGCCCCCTCCCTGGGCCTTATTATTATTTCACCCTCATCTATGACCCTGGTGTGGACTGCCACCGCACTGTCCTTTATGTGGCTGGACATGTCAATGCCATTAACCGTTACCCGCCTCAGGCCTGCGACAGGTATTAAGTAGTACTCTGATGGCCCGGTGTTTTCACTTATCTGGGGCTTTCCTGATGCCTCATCTGCCCCCCCTGAAAAGGTGGTTGTTACCACAAGGAAAATCAGTATTGTGAAGAGTATATCAATGAATGGGACCATGTTGAACCTTGGCCTTCCATGGACCTTGTTCCTGTACCTCTCTGTATCCAGGACCATTTTATCACTGCCGCAGCTTGCTTTCAATTATCTCGGCGCTCTTACCGCACCTTTCAAGTATTATGTTGTTTATGCTCTTCTCAAGCATGCTGGGCTTGAATGCCACCACAAGGTTTGCCTCAGGGTCATCAACCGTCCTCACGCTGACAACACCATCCGACTCCATGAGGGCCCCAACCACATCATCAACGTCTCCATCGACCCTTATCCTCATGATGGCGTACCCCCAGTTTGTCATCTTCTTTATGAGTTCAATCTTGTCTATCTCATCGTCTATTCTGCCTGTTATGTAGGAGTAGAGGGGCATGAGGATTATAGCAACTGCCAGTCCAAGTATTGTGGTTATCAGTGCAACATAGATTCCCTCAGCCATTGCAGCGGGGTCAGCGTTAACACCGAGGGCCCTGAATGTGTACCATATCCCTATGACGGTCCCTATAAGACCCAGCATTGGGGCGACCTCTATTATTGTCCTGAGAGTCCCCAGACCCTTTGTCATGTTGCTCATCTCAACAATAAAAACACGCTCCATCGCATCCTCAACCTCTGAACGGTTCCTATAGCCTATCTTGAGGGCCTCTGATATTATCTTTGATACTGGATTCTGGTACTGCCCTATCTCCCGGAGGGCCTCAAGTGCTCCGCCCTTCTCCATGGATTCATTGACTTTACCTATTATCTGGGGTGTGCTAACACGTGAAATCTTCCTTAGATAGTGTATCTTCTCAATGGACGTGATAAAACCGTATATGCCTATGATTGCTATTATGTATGTTATTACACCGCCGCTGCGGAACATTTCAAGTACTGTGCCAAAGAAGCTGAATACTGGTTCGAGAAACATTTTTCTGCCTCACCTGATGGGTATTTACCGGAGAGGATATATTTAAAAATAATGGTCTGGTTGAAGATATGCACTAACCAATATTCATGAAAATCTCATGAGAGACATAATTAAATTAATTTTTCCTACTCTTCTGGACCGTGGCCCATGATTTCCTCACAAATTCCGGGAGTTCATCGTAGCCGAATGATTCAAGAAAAGCCCTTGTGCGGGGGTCACTGGGATAACCAGAGCCGATGTCCCCAAGTTTCCTGTTCCTCTTCTGTATCTTCTCTATTTCAAGGTCCCTTTCAACCTTGGCTATTATTGATGCCGCTGCAACAGGGTAATACTTTGCATCAGCACCGTGCTCGGCCTTCACCTCGATGTCCCCGAAGTGAGACCTTATCTCCTCAGCCAGCCTCTCTGGTTTAACATCCACAGAATCTATTATGACGGAGTCAGGCTGTGCCTCGGCTATTATCCTCTTTATTGCTATCTTCTCTATCTCATTGAGGTTGAAGCCCTTCTCACGCATCCTGTCAATATCCGATGCCGATATCTTGACCGTGAACACCCTTGAGATCCTTCTTATTTTGCGGGCAAGAAATTTTCTCCTCTCGGGTGTGAGCTTCTTTGAGTCCCTTATACCCATCTTTCGGAGTATCGAGAACTTCCTCTCAGGGACCATGACACCTGCCACGACAAGGGGACCTATTACAGGACCCCTTCCCGCCTCATCAATTCCAAGAACCTTCATCAGATCAGAAAAAAATTTATTTCATTGCCTTGAGCCTTACTTCAGGTTCAAGTGCCCTTGGCTCTGCAGCAACTATTGCGGCTCCCTTGGCAACCACTGTCATGGGGTCATCTGATATCTCAGCAGGAATGCCAACCTCATCCAGTATCCTCTCCCTGAGGCCCCTGAGCTGTGAGGTTCCACCCACCACTATAGTCTTGTTGTAGACCCCTGAGATGAGTTCAGGTGAGAGTCTTTCAAGGACTGCTGCTATGGAATCCACTATACCTTTTACAACTGGCTCAGCAGCCTCTGCAACCATTTCAGAGTCAATTTCAACTTTTTTAGGTTTGTTTGTCTCCATGCATTTGCCTATAACTACTGTTTTAAGGTTTTCAAGATCCTCATCACATTTGACCATTCCAACCTCTATCTTTGCCTTCTCTGCCTCATGGATGCCTATCTCAACATTGTACTTCTCCTTCACCAGTTCAACAAGGTTGGAGTCAATATCATCCCCACCGACACGGATTGTCTCAATGTCAGTTATGCCTCCAAGGGATATCACAACAATGTCACTTGAACCAGCCCCTATGTCAACAACCATTGTCCCCGATGCCTCTGCTATGGGCAATCCGGCCCCTATGGCGGCTGCAAGACCCTCACTTATAACTAGGACATAATTCGCGCCGGCCTTTTTTCCTATCTCCTCAACGGCATTTCTTTCAACCTCTGAGGCATCCCCTGGTATGCCTATAACTATCCTATCAATGGACTCAGAATCTCCCGCCCCCATCTCCATTGCATATACAAGGAGGGCCTCTGCCTGTGCAACGCTCTCAATAACACCCTTCCTCAGTGGTCTCACAGCGATTATGTCCTCAGGGGTTCTTCCCAGCATCATCTTTGCCTCTTCACCCACTGCCAGGACATATGATGGGTCTTCCTTCTTGACGGCTACCACAGAGGGAATCTTGTAGATATCAAATTTATCCCCTGCTGGTTTGGCAACCACGGTATTGAGGGTGCCCAGGTCTATTCCGAGTGTATTGGTAATTGCACTCTTTCTTTCCTGTTTCTCTTCAGATTTCTTCTTTCCAAATGAAAACATGCTACTCCTCCTTAAATATGTCTCTAAAGTCAACTGCAAATATGTTGTTGCGGGATGCTATCTCATTTATCCTCTCAACATCCCCTGCTTCATGAACAGATATCAGCAGTGTTACCAGGACAACGTCTGTAACCTTGAAGAGGGGATCGATTATATTCCTTATAAATGCCGGGAGCCTCTCTGTAAGGTAGACGTCTGTTTCTATAAATCCACTTGTTCTGTCCTCAAGGATGAATGAAAAACCTATTTTATTCTTCTCGGCCTCCCCTGCAAATCTTTTCATGTAGTTTTCAGGGGCCACCAGAAGCACAAGGTTGGGTTCGTTCTCAACGTAATAGGGGGCTATCTTTATATAGGCGCCTCCCTTTTCCTTGCATATAAGTGAAAGATCTCTTATCTTGTTGCTTTCACCATGAAGCATTATTAAATCAAAGCGTTTTCTTAAAAAGGAATCCTTGATGGTAACGTGTTCCCTGAAGAGTATCTTTACAAGATCCCTGGATGTGATTGCCTCATATGCCACAGAGTTGACCATCTCCTCATTACCTGCAATCACACACCACAGCCTGTCTGAACTCTGGGCTGTTGAAACCTGCGCTGCCTTTCTGAGAACCTTTATCCTACTCTCTATCATCACCATCACATCTACTCTAAAAGGAACTTAAAAGAAAGTTCCCCTGCTCCAGAGGAAAACACATACATATCAACCACAGATTACATTTAATCTTCAGCACATGACTATATATATGTTTCACTAAAATATTCAACATCCAGTAGTGTGCTGATTTCCTCAAAGGCTGCAGCCCAATAAGGTTCATTGCAGTTGCTAATGAGTGGAAACCAGGAGTTTACTCTTAAAGGGTCTTCATGTGATCCAGCATTAGAATAGGTGAATTGTGTGTTTGTGAAGGGCGTTGCAAAAAGGGTCAGTTTCCTCATAAGTGTGGCCACCATCCCATTTCTCCTCGGCTACCATACGGTCAGTATACTCATGTTCACTCTTATAGCCTTCATAATGCAGTTCTTCAGGGATCCTGAAAGGAATACCCCCACTGAAGACAACCTAATAGTTGCCCCCGCAGATGGAAGGCGCTTATCAGGTGGAATAGACCGCATAAAATGTGTGGGATCCGATTATCCTCTTATTGACAGGATATTTCCTGATAGTGGTGAAGGTATTCTCATAAGCACCTTCATGTCTCCATTTGATGTTCACGTCAACAGAGCCCCTGTCTCAGGAAGGGTGATATACACAGAGCACTTTGACGGTAAATTCAGGATTGCACGTTCACGTATACTGACAGAAAATGAAAGAAACCTTATTGTAATAGAAACAGAGCATGGTAATGTCGGTGTAGTGCAGATAGCAGGGTTCATTGCAAGGAGGATCGTGCAGTACGTAAATGAGGGGGACCATGTTGAAATGGGAAGCCGTATAGGTATGATAAGGTTTGGCTCCAGGGTAGATCTTATACTGCCACAAAATTGTGAGGTACTTGTGAAGACAGGTTCAAGGGCTGTTGCAGGGGAGACCGTAGTCGCAAGGTTCATAAGGCTGAATGAGACCACAAACATATAGTCAGACACTACTTCAGACACATTATTTTATACGGACAGGTGTCGCTGATGAATGACAAGAAAATAACATCCTTCATATCATTACCTGATCTTTTATCAATTTTAAATGCATCTTCAGGTTACTTTTCCATTTTAATGTCCATTAATGGGTTTTTTGATATTGCATCTATTCTGATGCTTTTGGCTGTCCTTTTTGATTCACTTGATGGTTGGGTTGCACGCCGAACTGGTAGAGTGGATACTCAGGGATTTGGCAAAAACATGGACTCCCTTTCAGATGTAATCTCATTTGGTGTCGCTCCAGCTATCCTTATTTATCTAACAAGTGCTGATTTTCGATATGTTAATATATTAGTAGGTCTCTTAATAGTAATATGTGGCATACTGAGACTCTCAAGGTTCAATGTTCTCACAGGGGGTGGGAAAAACTTTACGGGACTCCCCATACCCGTGGCGGCGGTTGTTATATCATCATTTTATCTCACAGGATTCTACAGTGATAAGGTTGTGGGGCCCCTGATGCTCGCTGTCAGTATCCTAATGGTCAGCAGCATAGAATATCCTCGTGTGGGGTATAAAATAGCCCCTGCTGCTTTAATACTCATACTGGCAGCAATTGTAACGGGTTTAATTGGAATGGGCACTGGTCCCACAGCTATCATGCTTTTTATGGTCACTGTGGCATATATTGCAGTGCCTATAACACCAATGAGACGTGATCTGAATGCTCGATAAGATTAAAGGTAATGACAAGGATAAGAAGAATAACCCTCCTGATCTCCGGAAAAACAGAGGAAAAGATGACTCAAAAATTGGGGACAGACTCAAAGGGCTTGTGGGTAAATTTGGTGGTGGTGGGGACTCGGATAAGAAAAAACCCAGACCAATGCCAAAGCCAAGGCCACGGCTGAAATCCCGTGAGGAGTCAAAGGTCAGAAAACCCCCTGAAAAACCTCTCAAGGGTGATGAAAAGCCCAAGCCCAGACTTACACCCCCACCTACACGACCTGGAGGTCCATCTGGGGGTATAGGTCGAAAAATTCCGGAAGAAGATCAGAAAACCCTCGTTGGTGCCCTTGTATTTGGTGTTATTCTCATGGTTCTCGCTGGTGCAGGCTACTACTTCCTGGTCTATCAACCATACCAGGAGGTGCTGCAGAACGCCAAGGCCACTAAAATCGCTGAGGTGAACGCACTCTTCAAAGGTCCCCTTGCAACTGATCCCCAGAAACAAGCCATCCTTGCGCAGATAGATGCCGCTGTTACACCAGAAGAGGCCCTAGCAGTTGACGTTGTGGGTCCCGCAACACAGTCGTGGCGTACCTATCAAAACCAGCAGATAAATATCAAGAAGGACCGTGTCGGTAGGGTTATGGTTAATTACACAGATAACGGCCAGGAAAAGCGTGTGATAATGAAGGTGGCTGATGCAAAGAAATTTGTTAGCCAAGCCGATGCAACCGTACTTTCAAATACACAGATCCAGACCCCTGATACCGTTGCCGTCCCAATAATGATCACAAGGCTGCAGGCTGCAGGTGGCCTTATAAGTGTCGGTAACATGGTCGACGTCTACCTCAACCAGAACGCCACCGGAAACAATACATCAACTGCAACGTCAACACCAAGGATAAGTGGGGCGACTGTGCTTGCGATTCTCAGATCCAAGGATAGCGGTACAGTGGATGCGCGGATACTCAACAGCCAACGATTAACACTGAACACCATCACCTCACAGAGTGAAAATGAGAGGACATCATCGACAGATGTGGAGCAGCTCCTGAGGGCAGCTGCCTCCGGTGGCCTGAATGAAGCCGAAATCAACGCTATACTCCAGAACTACGGTATAAGGCTTTCTGATTATGAGAGGTCATCAAATCTGGGAGAACTGGATGCCAACTACCTCATAATACTTGAAGTCCCCAGAGAGGATGTCCTCTTCCTGATACAGAACATGAACAGCATCGTTCTGACCGTGCCAACACAGAACGCCCCTGAATGGATGATCCGGGAGCTGCAGAGAATATACGGCTGATTAAGTCAAAAGATTTATTAAATTTTATTTAATATTTAGGTGGGGATGTTTATGAAAAAATGGGTGTACATTGCTATAGCTGCTGTGTTCATGCTTTCCATTGTGGGAGTTCCTGATACAGGGTCAGCCGCCAAGGAGACCTGGGTTTCTGAAAAACCATCTGCAACCAGCTTCAGGTTGAAGGACCTGACCGCTGTTATAACTGTGAAGATAAAGAACAATGACAACAATGTCCAATACTTCAAGATAGGACAAGTATACCAGGGAAGTCTTTCAGAGAACAACACGATTAAGTGGCTCATCCAGTGGACGGATCCAGCGGCAGTTAAAATGGTCAAGTCAAGGACGCCTGAACTCGGAGGTGACTATGGCTGGAAGGTGAAGCCTGGGGAGACAAAAACCGTTTCCTTTGGCCTGAGGGCCACAGGTGAGATGGGTGAGATACCCACTTACATCGTTAACGTTGAGTCAGATGACAGCAACTACTGGTCACTTATAAATGAACCAGGCCTCATGTCCTCATGGTTCATGCCCAATGAAATAGAGGTCCTAAACCCATCACTGGACCTCAAATACTGGAAGGGAACCTTTGGTTTCACTCTGATCAACATCGATAATGAAAAGGTTTCAGGTATTGTGAGGGCCCCCATTGCTCCTACAAACTCAAAGCTCGTTTACAGTTCACCAAAAGCCTTTGTGGATGATGATCTCTTTGTGAGCACACAGGTTGCTGCATGGGATGTCACAATGGACCCCGAGACCTCACAGAGGTTTGTATACACCTATGAATGGCCTGCTAAGGTAAGCGGGGGTAACGGTTCAACCAGTGGTGGGGGGTATTACCCGCCAGGCACTCTTCAGGGGACAACCGGTTCATCATCTGTTCCAGGTGCTAAAACGGGTGCCCCCTACGGTCCACTGGTGATAGGTGTGCTTGTGACTACAGCCGCAGTTGCCTACACAAGGATCATACGTTAATCATCCACCTTAATTTTTTATGGGGACATTCATGAGGCTGGCAACTTTTCTTATAATTGCAGGCATGTTCATAGTGTCACTCTACGCCCTTCTTGAGGTGAGTTTCTACTCCTCACAGGTAATTGTTCAGAACCCTGACATCAGGGCGCCGGTAATTGAGATACCATCCATTAACCTCCAGGAGACCATCAACAACCGATCCGTTTTCTATGGAGTCTACCATGAACCCATGTCCTATCCCCCTGGTAACAGAACCGTCATACTCTTCGGGCACAGGACACTCTACGGTTCACCCTTCCTGAAGCTTGATAAGTTGAAGCCAGGGGATGAGGTTCGTCTTAACTGGCCAGGTGTTGGCCTTGCGAGTTA
The DNA here is from genome assembly GCF_030055435.1 of Methanothermobacter sp. Lineage (NCBI taxonomy): Archaea > Methanobacteriati > Methanobacteriota > Methanobacteria > Methanobacteriales > Methanobacteriaceae > Methanothermobacter > Methanothermobacter sp. The sequence goes on along the minus strand of NZ_JASFYG010000007.1, from coordinate 39,404 downwards.
CAGGGTTAATCGATCATTCATCGTACCAGCATCCTACCAGATCCCAGTGAATCAGGGGGCGAGGCTATTTCTCATCACATGCCACCCCCTTGGATCAACAAGGGAGAGGCTGATAGTGGAGTGTCAGCTTGAGGATATGGAGCCCTACCAGAGAAATCTCAAGGTGGAGAACCCCAAGAGGTACTATTCGCTCTTCATAATACTTGGATTCCTTGGGGGAGGTCTTTTGATCACCAGACTCTATCCTGTTTATGAAGATAGGAGGCTTCTCCTTGCAGCGGTAATAAGCCTCACACTCTTTCTGTTGCTGGCTTACATATTCCCTATTCCGCCAGAATTCATATCAGAGAAGCTCATTGAATTTAACTCAATATTTGGACTGTAGTGAATCAGGTGTTTAAAATGATAGAACCGGGAGAAGAGTACTTTTCAAATCTATCAGACCGGGAAAGAGCCATATTTGAGGGTGGCATAAGTATGGGTGCCCTTTTCCACCAGTTCGTCGGAACCCCTGTTAACCTTGAAACCGTTGACGGCCTTGAGGGTGCAATTGCAGAATCCATAAAGCTTCAGCCAGCAATCAAGGATGCGGAGGTCCATATAGACAGGGATATGGTAAGGGAGGCTGCTGGAGAATTCGGTTATGCCTCTCTCACAGGGGAAATGCTAAGGGTGAGGTTAACGGTGGAATATGGTTCATCAAGGATTACTGTCTGCCTCGAGTACCTTGATGAACTGAGATATCCCCTCATGTATGTGAAGGATTGATTGTAAAGTCTGGGAATCTGAACCCAACTGCGGAGGTTACCCTCATGTATGTGAAGGAGACATCATATCCACGGTGACTACCCAAAAATCTGTCTTGATTAATTATTTAAATTCCTAAATTAAAGCTATGATAAGAACCTTGATGGAAGATTACCATGATAAAGATAAATTCAGATCTCTGTAAGGGATGTGACATATGCAGGGAGTTCTGCCCTGAAGGGGTTTATGTCAGGTCGGAGAAACTCAACAGAAAGGGCGTGCATGAACCCATCCCTAAAAATCTGGATAAATGTACGGGATGCAAGCTATGCATGCTCATCTGTCCTGATCAGGCGATAGTGGTGTATGACGATGACTGAGGAGTACTTTATTCAGGGAAATGATGCCTGCGCCCGTGGTGCCATAAGTGCCGGCTGCAGGTTCTTTGCAGGTTACCCCATTACACCATCCACAGAGATAGCTGAGGAGATTGCAGTTCTTCTTCCAAGGGAAGGCGGAGTCTTTGTTCAGATGGAAGATGAGATCAGTGCCCTCGGGGCAGTTATAGGTGCTGTGTGGGGTGGTGTTAAGGGAATGACCGCCACTTCAGGGCCTGGTTTTTCCCTCATGCAGGAGCATATCGGCTACGCTGCCATGACAGAAACCCCACTCGTGATTGTGGATGTCCAGAGGGGTTCACCTTCAACCGGACAGCCAACAATGGCATCACAGAGTGATATGATGCAGGCACGATGGGGTTCACATGGGGACTATGAAATAATAGCCCTCTCACCATCCTCTGTGCAGGAGTGCTTCGATTTCACTGTGAGGGCATTCAACCTTGCAGAGGAATACCGGGTGCCTGTGGTGGTCCTCAGCGACGAAATAGTTGGTCATATGAGGGAGAAGATAACCATACCCGAGAGAGTGGAGATCAGAAAGAGAAAGTCACCCAAAAGTCCCCCCGGTGAGTTCATCCCATTCAAACCACAGGGAGACTTCATCCCTGAGATGCCAGCCTTTGGGGATGGGTACAGGATACCTGTGACAGGACTCACCCATGATGAGAGGGGATACCCTGATGCTTCAAACCCTGAGGGCCACGAGAAACTCGTGAAGAGACTCTGTGACAAGATACTGAACCACAGAGATAAGATAGTAGATGTTAAGGGTGAGTACACCGATGATGCAGACATAACGGTCATCTCATACGGCGCACCCTCACGTTCAGTTGCAACCGCAGTTAAGATGGCCAGGTCCGAGGGTGTGAAGGCGGGTTACATCAAGATAAACACACCATGGCCGTTCCCTGAGACTGAAATCCGGAAAGCAGCTGAGTCATCAAGGAAGCTTCTGGTTGTCGAAATGAACCTGGGGCAGATGTTCTATGAGGTTCAGAGAGTTGCCTCAGGCATGGCCGAGGTGGAACTGCTTCCAAAGATTGGTGGTGAGATCCACCACCCCGATGAGATCCTAAACAAGATTCTGGGGATGAAATGAGGGGGTGCCCCGTTGACTGTAAGAAACACACACCATATAAGATGAAATGAAGGAGTGTCCAGATGAATGTAAAGGAAAACCCATACCTCAAGTACCTTAGGAGGGATAGACTCCCCCACATATTCTGTGCAGGCTGCGGTAACGGTATAGTGCTCAACACCTTCTTTAAGGGCATGGAGATGGCCGGAGTTGACTTTGACAGCATTGCAATGGTTTCAGGTATAGGCTGCTCATCAAGGATCCCTGGTTATGTTAAATGCGATTCGCTCCACACAACCCATGGGCGGCCCATAGCTTTCGCAAGCGGGCTCAAACTTGCCAACCCCTCCCTGAATGTTGTGGTGTTCACCGGGGATGGTGACGCCGCAGCCATCGGTGGAAACCATCTCATACATGGGGCAAGAAAGAATATTGACCTAACAGTTATCTGCATAAACAACAGCATATACGGGATGACCGGGGGGCAGATAAGCCCCACATCCCCTGAGGGGAGTTTCGGTACCACGGCACCATACGGTGCACTTGAGGAACCATTTGATCTTTCTGAACTCGTCAAGGCCGCCGGTGCAAGTTACGTTGCAAGATGGACAGCCGCCCACCCCCTGCAGCTTGCAAACTCCATAAAGAAGGGACTCAAGAACAGGGGTTTCTCGTTCATAGAGGCCGTTTCACAGTGTCCAACCTACTTCGGGAGAAAGAACCGGATGCGGTCCCCGGTTGAGATGATGAAATTCATGAAGGAGAACAGTATCAACCGGCGGAAGGCCCTCAAAATGGATCCCGAAGAGGTCGAGGGAAAACTCATCATCGGTGAATTTGCTGATGCACCGCGCCCTGAACTATGTGACAGGATCTATGAGATGATTAAAGAGAAATCCGGAAAAATTGATATAATCAAATCAGCCTACAGAGATGATTGAAGTGAGGAAGGAAATCAGAATTGCTGGATTCGGTGGTCAGGGTGTTATACTTGCCGGAATCGTTCTGGGTAAAGCTGCAAGTTTATATGATGGCCTTTACGCTGTACAGACCCAGTCCTATGGACCAGAGGCAAGGGGTGGTGCCTCAAGGGCAGAGGTTGTTATAAGTGACGAGGAGATAGACTACCCCAAGGTCCAGAGCCCTGATATACTCGTTGCAATGTCACACCAGGCACTTCTGACCTACATGGACGATCTCAAATCCGGTGGAACCCTCATTGTCGACCCGGACATGGTAATTGAGGATGAAATCCGGGACTTTGTGGAGAAGAGAAACATCAATTACTTCCGTGCGCCTGCCACCAGGACAGCCGAGGAGAAGGTCGGTATAACCATCGTGGCCAATATGGTGATGATAGGGGCCCTCACAGAGGCCACTGGAGTTGTAAGTGTCAGGGCCGCTGAGGAGGCCATAAAGAGCAGTGTGCCTCCGGGTACTGAGGAAAAGAACATCATGGCATTCCAGGCAGGTCGTGAACTTATCATGGAGGGACAGAAATGAAGTTTTATGAGTACAGCGCCAAGGAAATATTCAGAAATGAGGGCATACCCGTCCCTGAGGGATCCGTCGCCAGGACCCCCCAGGAGGCATCTGAGGTCGCTGAGAGCATGGGCTCGGAGGTTGCCATCAAGGCACAGGTCCTCACAGGTGGCCGGGGAAAGGCGGGGGGTATAAGATTTGCAACACCAGAAGCTGCAGCTGATGTTGCTGCTGATCTACTTGCATCCCGGGTTAAGGGAGAGGAGGTTAAATCTGTCCTGGTTGAAAGGAAGATCCCCATCGACAGGGAATTCTATGTGAGTGTAGTTATTGATAGGGCAGCCAGGATGCCCCTTATAATGGCAAGCAGTGAGGGGGGAGTTGATATTGAGGAACTTGCAGCAGAATCCCCTGAGAAGATAGTGCGTTACCATGTAAACCCTCTTGATGAGTTTCTCCCCTATGAGGCAAGGGAGATAGCAAGGAAGATGGGCCTTGAAAGTGAACTCATACCGAAGGTGGGGGCTGTGATATGGAAGCTCTACCATCTCTTCAAGAAGTACGATGCGAGGCTTGCTGAGATAAACCCCCTTGTACTTTCAGGTGATGATGTTATTGCAGCAGATGCAAAGCTTGAGGTGGATGATGACTCCATCTACCGTCACCGTGAATTCATGGAACTGGATGAGTATGAACCAGAGGAGTTCGCCTTTGTTAAACTTGAGGGGGACATTGCAGTGATAGGGAACGGTGCAGGTCTGACACTCACAGCCATGGACCTCATAAAACTGAAGGGGGGTGAACCCGCCACCTTCCTTGATATAGGTGGTGGTGCCTCAGAGGACATCATAAGAAGGGCCATAAACCTTGTAATATCCCACCATGATGTGAAGGTGGTGTTCCTGAATGTGCTTGGCGGTATAACAAGGGCAGATGATGTTGCAAGGGGTGTTGTGAATGCCCTGAAGGATGCCGAGAGGGATGTGCCCCTTGTAATAAGGCTCACAGGAACCAATGAGGAGGAGGGTCAGAGGATACTCAAGGATGCAGGGATTCCCTTTGAGACCTCCCTTGAGAGGGCCGCTGAGAAGGCTGTTGAAATATCAAAGGCCCTCTGAAAGAATATTTAATTTTTCATGACCCGGCTGCAATATCAGACCCTGCCATCTAATTTTTCATGACCTACTGCTCTAGGGCAACTATGAGTTTATCGAGCCATCTGAGCCATTCTGTGTATTTCATGCTGGGGTATGAGATGTCTGCATTTGGATGCATGTACCTGCAGAGGGTCACTGTTTTAAGGTGGGGTGCAAAGGCCTTGAGGGTTGAGAGACCCTGTGAACCTATGTAATAGGGAACACCTATGAAGCATACAAGGTCATAATTGCCATTTCCATCGAAGCCCTCCCAGTCAGGATTTTTGAGGTTGTTTACAAGTTCGATTACCCCTATTATGTTTTTCCTTCTCAGTTCATTTATCCTGAGACTGGACCCTCCTGTTAGAGCAACCTCCATTTTCCCTTTTTTTATTATTTTAACTATCCTGTCCAGTATATCATGGGGAAGGTCATTTACCAGTGACCCCACCACCATGAGTGGTCTTTCAGATTTTTTTATTGTCAATGCAACCATTTCTGGTGGCATGACGGTTGCATTCCTTATTGATGTTAAAGCTGGGTTCCATGCGGTCATGCTTTCACAACATTTAAATACTGCCTTTACAATTATAATGATTAATAATGATATTTATAGTTGATGGCATATGGTGACAGCATGCCAAGAGCATCAAAGGATACAATAAATGTTAAGGGACTTCACCTTGAATTCGGTGAAATTGACGAATACCTCAAAAGAAAATCATGCGAGAGCAAGAGGGCGTCTATGGATTACAATGAGCTTAGAAAATGGGACCTCAATCTCCTATCCCATTTCAAGCCATTCTATGCACCCCTCTGTGACCTATGCTGCATGTGCAGCTACGGCAAATGTGACCTTCTGGGTAAGAGGGGAGCCTGCGGTATAAACCTCGAGAAACAGCAGGCAAGGGAGACCCTATCAACTGCAGTTATAGGTGCATCAGCACATGCAGCCCACGCAAGGGACCTCGTGGAAACCCTTATCGAGAAAAACCCCACATCAGAACTCCATTATGATAGTTCAATAGACATAAAGACACCAATATCCACCACAGTAACCGGTATAGATCCTGAAACACCAGAGGACCTCGACAGGATAATGACATACATAGAAAGGGAGCTCACAAATCTCATGGCCTCAGTTCATACCGGTCAGGAGGCTGATGTAACCGATTTCGAGTCAAAGGCCCTCCATGCCGGCATGTTGGATATCATGGCCCTTGAAGTGGCCGAGATAGCACAGATAAACCATTATGGCCTCCCCACAGGCAAAGCAGATACGCACATGCTGGAAATTGGAATGGACGTTATAGACAGTGAAAAACCGGTAATACTTTGCATAGGGCACAACATAGCGCCCTCAGCTGAGATAATAGACTACGCAGAGAATATCGGTGTTGAGGAGGAAATCGAGATCTGTGGCCTCTGCTGCACAGCCATGGAGATGGGCAGGTACTCAAAATCATCGAAGATAGTTGGGCCCATATCAAGGCAGCTCACCTTCCTCAGATCAGGAATTCCAGATGTGGTTGTACTGGATGAACAGTGTATACGCTCAGATGTATATGATGTGTGCAGTGAGATGGGGATGGTTGTGGTTGCAACAAGTGACAAGTGCAGTATGGGCCTTGAGGACATGACTGGAGAGAACCCCTACAGGATAATAAACAGGATAATGCAGGAGAAAATACCGGGAGTTCTTATAAAGGATGAAAAAAAGGTTGCCATGTTGCTGTGAACCTTGCACTTCAGCTTACCCGTGGCAGGGACCCCAAAACATCAGACCGTTTCAGGGTGAACTGTGTGAGGTGCTCACCCTGTGATTCAAACTGCACGCCAGCCAGGAAACCAGGAAGACAGGAAGATCTTGACCTAAATTCAGTACTGGGATACTGTGAACTATGTGGGGAATGCAACCGTGTCTGCCCGGCAATGCTGCCCATCATGGAGGCAATAGATGAGGCAAAGAAGGGTGACTTACGCGCCATGAGGACCCTCTATGAAAGCTGCAGTGGCTGCGGTCGGTGCATGGAGGTGTGCCCTATGGGAGTGCCCATCCTAGATATCATAGGAGAATCACGCGGAGAAACCCCTGAAAGATTCTTCATAAGGGCAGGCAGGGGGCCGATACAGGATATAGAGATAAGGAGGATGGGTGCCCCGATAGTGTTTGGTGATATACCCGGTGTCATATCACTGGCAGGATGCTCCAACTACCCCTCAGGTGAAAGGGATGCGCAGATAATCGCAGAGGAGTTCCTCAAAAGGGGCTATCTAGTACTTGCAGCAGGATGTGCGGCCATGGATATACCCTCACACCTGATGACGAGGGCAGAACACTCTATGAGAAATACCCTGGAGACTTCGATAGGGGAGGACTTCTCAACCTCGGCCCATGTGTCGGGAACTCCCATGCCATTGGAAGCGCCATAAAGATAGCCAGCATATTTGCAAAGGTATCCATGAAAGGAAACACCGCTGAAATAGCAGATTACATACTCAACAGGATAGGTGTCTGTGTGATAGGATGGGGTGCCATGTCACAGAAGGCATTTGCAATAGTCACAGGTGCAAACAGGTGGGGCATACCTGCAGTTCTTGGCCCCCATGCATCAAAGTACCGCAGGCTTTACCTGGGTGAATCCCGCCCAAGGGTAATAAGGGATAGGGCTGATGACAGCATGGTCACCTCTGAACCGGCCCCACCCCACCTGACCTACGCGGCGGAGAGTATCAACGAATGCCTGGTTATGGCTTCAAAGATGTGCATAAGACCCAACGACACACCCCGAGGGCGAATGGTGAAGCTCAGCAACTACGTTGACCTCCACCTGAAAACTACATTGACCTCCACCTGAAATATTACGGCGATCTACCTGCGGATATTGATCTCTTCGTAAGGAATGAGAGGGAGATCCCCTACAAGCATAAAGATGATATACTGGAGATACTGAGGGAAAAGAACTGGAAACCACGTGAGCCAGTAAAGGAGCCCACAATCATCAGGTGATCCCATGGGCGGAATAGTAATTAAAAATGAGCTGATGTGCTCAGGCTGTGGCCTCTGTGTCAGGGCTTGCCAGCAGGTTCATGGTAAGAAAAAAATGAAATACGCAGAAAAACCTGTATTCTGCAGACAGTGTAGCAACGCCCCCTGTCTAAGTGCCTGCAGGGTTGGTGCAGTTAAGATAATAAATAATATTCCTGTCATTGACCCTGAAATGTGTGTCGGCTGCAGACTCTGCCTTGAGGCCTGTCCTGAAGGATGCATAATATTTGAAGATCTGGTGGCAGACAAGTGCGCCCTGTGCCTTGATGCTGAAGTTCTGATTCCGGCATGTATTGAGGCATGCCCCAGCAGTCTTCTCAGAGTGGAAATCAGTAAACACCACTGAATGGTCCTCTTCACAGCCCCATCGGACTTTAATGATCAGGAAAACCATGTCATCGCAAAACTCACTGAATGGTCCTCTTCACAGTGACAGTATGTGCCATTACAAGGGCTGATATTATTATATAGGTGAGCAGGGCCGATGAGTTAAAGGACCTGTTGAATATGAAAAGGCCCACAAGGCTCTGTGAGAGGAAAGCCGCCAGTGAACCTATGAGCAGGGCCTCCCTACCCAGGTACATTCTGCTCCCATTGAGCCTCTGCTCCTGATATTTTTTAAGGACGGTGAGGCCAGAGAATGTGACTATCATGACCCATCCCAGGAGGAAGAACAGACCAAAAAACCCTGCATCAAAGGCTACCGCAAATATACCTGGCAGCATGTAGTCTATGTAGTCCTTCTTTACAACCAGAACCCCATAGAATATGTGGTAGGGGAGCCCCAGGTTCTGTATCATGGTAACTGGAAGAGTTATGTACCCATCAGCGCCACCTAGGCAGGCTGATTTCCAGTAACAGGACCCCTGAACATGGCCCCAGAATGTGGTATTCTTAAGTACCAGCGAAAGGCTTGGGACGGTGTTCTCCTCGAGCCTTGTGATCCTGAGCATGGGACTTAGAACACTTTTATGGAGAACCTTTGATAGGAACTCCATCAGTGCAAATGCTCCTGCACCTGCAAGGACGAATGATAGAATCGATTTTCTGGTTATCCTTGTGCTCCTCCTGAAACTCTTTGACATGAGCAAGTACCCGAACACCCACCCAAGGAGCCATAGAACCAGGAATGATCGATGCATGAGTCCCCCTGCAATTGCAATTATGAAGAAGAGAAGCAGTGAGAGTTTCTTAACCGATGTAGACCTTATACCTGCCTCTGTGAGGAGATTTGATGACGCCACCATTGTAACCCAGAATAGAACCGCGAATGGACCAAAGGGGTGTGTGAACTCATGGTGTGAGAGGAATGGCAGGAGGAGAAAGGCGGCATCAAATGAGAATATCAGAGCCAGTATAACCGTGATCACCGTTCCAAGGAACATCACAAGACTCAGAGGTACTGCAACCACATTGAAGAGGAGTATTATGCCAACGTGAATTATCACTGCAACTTCAAGTATGAACTGAAGGTTATTCTGAGCTATAAACATGATAGGGATATTGTATTAACCTATTAATATATATCATTCTCCGAGCGGCTATCTGAATTGACTGATAGCCCTGACAGATAAAGTAAGTGAAAGGATGCCATCCCATTGATCAGTGAGCATGAACAAAAAAAGAGTTTATGGGGACGTCATCCCCACAATGTAGTCATAGATGCTCTGTAGAAATGCATAGATCTGATCAAGGATAACTGATCCCCCAAACTGCTGACTCACACTTTCAAGCCTCTGTTTAAATTCCGTGAGGTTTCCCTGGACCCTCTGGGATGCTGAAATCGAATCTGCAACCTGCTGAACCTGATCTTCTGTTAGGTTGATATTCATCTGCTGTGAAACATCAACGACAATGTTTTTTATTTCATCAGGGCTATGAATGTTCTGGTCCCATGTCCTGTTCTTGACCTCATCAAATAGCTGTGCCACCTCATCACCGGTTGCATTGGTTTCATTCACAAGCCTGCTCTGGAGGTAGATCTCCTCAACAGATGCCTTCTTGGCCTCCTCAGGTATCTCCTCACCCACAGCCACCTCATACGACTTCAGGACACCCGCAAGGGCTGCCTCCCCTGAGGCAGGTACCGGAGATGTTACAACCACGTAGCCGCGGTCAATACCAGATGACCGTAGGGCACTGGCATACATCTCAGGGGTCACGACCCTTATCTTACCGGTATCCACAGAGACCTTGATTCCATCTGAGTATGAAAGGTCAACCATGGCACAGGAGAGTATCTGTGATGGCGAGTATACACGACCTGTAACTCCCCTGGAGACCTCATTTACCTCAGATGCTGTTACAATCTTTATATTTGCGCTATTGATATCCTTATCTGTCTTTGACTTGAAGTAGTCCATCACCGCGTTCCTGTATGATGGGTTGCTGTCTGTTGCCTCCCCAAGAGTCACAGAGAACCCGGAAACTGCAAATACCGGGGCTGTCACCATGAATGCAACCAAAAGCGCAATGATAAGTCGTCTCATAACAATACCTCCAGTTATTAATTAATACATGAAGAGCTATTTATATGTATTAATGTGACCACGGCAACAAAAGCCCCTATTCTGACACGCGCCACAAAAAACCGAAAATAAAGTTCCTGTTACATGATTAAGCAAAAAAGCCATAGAAAAAAATAAAACTTATGACAGGAGAACAACCCTGCTTTCCCTTGACTCGTCAACGATCTCCATTCCACAGCTCTCTGCAATGCTATCTGCAAATTCATGGACCTCATAGAAGAGGGGCATGTTATCAATTTCAAGCCTCTTTCTTGAGTAACCTATGTACATGTAGGCCTTGACCTCAACAAAATCTGGTTGGGCCCTTTCTATCATCCTCGCGAACATTTCGGGTTTCTTCATGTTGATGTCCCTGACGGCTGTTATGCGGAGAACCCTTCTGCAGTTAAAGGATGGCATGATCTCAAGGGACCCTTTGAGAAGATCCCATGCGTCAGGGATTTGGGGTCTGCAGAGTTTCTCGTAGGTTTCCCTGTCAGGGGCGTCAAGGGATATGTAAAGCTGTGTTGGCTCAACAGAGAGTGCCTCAAGATTGCTGGATGCAAGGCCGTTTGTTACAAGGAAAGTTGTGAAGTTTCTCTTATGGAACTCGGCAAGGAGCCCGTCCATGTCAGGGTAGAGGAGGGGTTCACCTGCAAGGGATATTGCAGCATTTGTGGGATCCTGCGCCTCCATAACTTTTATTTTATCTGCCCTTTCATTGCCAAAGTAGCCGCAGAGAAGTTTCCTCTGTGCCTCGATCGCCCCATCAATTATATCCGCCGGCTCATCATAGGGACCATTCCAAGCTGTTTCTGTTGAAGAGAGGTCCCTCCAGCAGAAAAGGCATTTTTGCTGGCAGAAATGTACACTAGGAGACATCTGAAGGCATCTATGACTTCTGATACCATAAAACTTCTCCTTGTAACAGACGCCCTCATTGATCATGCTTTTCTTCGTCCAGAGGCAAGTTTTAACTGCTGAATGCCTGTTATCGCCTACAAAACGGTATCCCATTTTTTCCATTTTTCTCTGAGGTTCTTCCGAATACATTGCCAACCCATCTCAAACTGTCCATGATGATGCAATGTTAATTTTCGTTATCTTTCTATAAGAGATTCTTCCAAATACATTGCCAACCCATCTCAAACTGTCCATGATGATGCAATGTTAATTTTCGTTATCTTTCTATAATATAAAATACATGTTGGAGTGATGCTGAAGTGGGTGATTTGCCATCTGAAATGTTAATATATATCTTCCCCAAATTATTAAATAGTTATAACATTTAACGGAGTTTTAAAACACTGATAAAATATATACGTATTCTTAAGCGGTTTTAAGAGTTTTAAAGTGTCTAAAATAAGCATATTTTATCTAAAATTGTTGAAAGGATTTAAAAGCAATTCAAACATTTTTTAAACCATCATAATTTCCTTCTGGGTGAAATAAAACATTCAAAAAAGAATTTGGGACCTACAATCAATTCTTTACCAGATGCTCCCAAATCCAGAAAGAAGGCGTATATAAGCCTTTTTGTCTTATTCGGGAAACAAAAGTTTATATATAAGCTTGATGTGATTAAGGTCCATAGTAAGTTCCGGCAGGTATGGCCTGCCATTATCGGAGGCGGTAAAATTAAGAGACACTCGCGTTACCTCGCTCTACTCGCACTTGCGGTAGCAGTGAGTACCATAACATTCGGGCAGATGGGATCTTCAGAAGCCAGTGGCGAAAAGATAAAGGTTAAATCAGAATCCACACCCAGAGTTGATGCAGCCTCAAAGTACAGTAAATACAGTAAGGTCTATGCCAAATCAAATAAAAGAATAAAGAACAAGTACACAACAAAGGCAACCTACACGACCACAACAAAGAAGAGATACCGGACAAAGGCGACCTATAAAACTACAAGTCACAAGAGGTACCATACAAAGGCAACCTACACAACAACTTCCAGAAGAGCATATACCCTGTCTGCGAGTTCTGACGATCTTAATGATCTACAGGGCGACGAGGGCCTTGAAAAACTTGCATCGTACATCAACAGACACTTCAATCACCGGGCAGGAGGTCCTCACACCGCTGAAGGTGTTGAAAGGACAGGGTACGGAGACTGCTGGGGACTCTCTGATTGGGCAGCAAAGAAACTTGCTGCAAATGGCTACAAGGTGAAGGTCGTCCAGGGAGCCACATCTGCGTCATCAAGACACAGATGGCTACACGTATACTCTGAGGGAAGATGGACAAGCTTTGAACCGTCACTGGTAACCAAACGTTATGGAAGTAAACATTATACTGCAACCTGTGGGCGCGCAACATGTGTTGTGCGGACCTACAACATGTAGTATAATGTTTACCTATTTTTTATTCTCACCCTGCGCTTCTATGATAATTCAAAAAATTCGTTATATAGATCTGCTTTTTTATTTCCAAAATAAAAGTCCGGCAAATCCAGATGACATATTTTTATAACACATCAACCATACCTATGAACATCAGAATCATGCCGGAGGATTTGGAGTTGATGGAGACACCTATCGTCATACTGAATTTTAAGACCTACATTGAGTCAACAGGTAAAAGAGCCCTTGAACTTGCATGTGCCTGCCAGGAGGTTGCAGATGAAACAGGCGTTAACATCGCAGTTGCACCCCAGCACATGGACCTCCAGCAGGTGGCTGAGGCCGTTGATATACCAGTACTGGCCCAGCACCTCGACCCCATTGAGGCTGGGGGACACACAGGAGGCATACTTGCAGAATGTGCCCTTGAGGCGGGGGCAGCTGGCACCCTCATAAACCACTCAGAGAAAAGAATGAAACTTGCAGACATTGAAGGTGTCATATCAAGAACAAGGAAACTTAAAATGACCTCAGTCGTATGCACCAACAATGTGAGCACAACAGCGGCCGCAGCAGCCCTCAAACCAGATTTCGTGGCCGTTGAACCCCCTGAACTCATAGGGTCAGGCATACCTGTTTCAAAGGCAGAACCAGAGGTTATAAGAGGAAGCGTCAGTGCAGTGCAGGATATAAACCCTGATGTCAGCGTCCTCTGCGGGGCAGGAATATCCACCGGTGAGGACATGAGGGCCGCCCTCGACCTTGGGGCCGAGGGTGTTCTTCTTGCCTCGGGCATCATACTGGCAGAAAGCTCAAGGGACGCACTTCTGGACCTTGTAAGCAAAGTGTGACGGTGATCCCGTGTCCTTCAAATTCAGAACCATGGATGACCTTGAGGTTGAGGGAAAGACCGTGCTTGTACGTGTTGATATAAACTCGCCAGTGGATCCCCAGAGTGGCGTAATACTCGATGACACAAGGATGAGGCTCCATGCAGAGACAATAAGAGAACTCTCAGATAGGGGGGCCCGGACAGTTATAATGGCCCACCAGAGCAGACCAGGAAAGAAAGACTTCACAACCCTTGAACAGCATTCCTATAAACTCTCAGAGATACTGGGAAGGCCTGTCAGGTACGTGGAAGACATATTCGGATCCGCAGCAAGGGAGAGCATCAAAGAACTTAAGAATGGCGAAATACTCCTCCTCGAGAATGTAAGGTTTTACTCAGAGGAGGTTCTTAAAAGGGAGCCTGAGGAACAGGCAGAGACACACCTTGTGAGGAAACTCACACCCCTCATTGATTACTTCATAAACGACGCCTTTGCAGCTGCCCACAGATCCCAGCCATCACTTGTAGGTTTTGCCTTGAGGTTACCTTCAGCTGCAGGCAGGGTCATGGAGCGTGAGCTCAGAACACTCAGAAGTGCCCTTGAAAATGTTGAAAGACCATGTGTATATGTGTTGGGAGGGGTGAAGGTCGATGACTCCATCATGGTCATGAAGAACGTCCTCGAAAATGGCAGCGCAGACCTTGTACTCACAACGGGCCTTGTCGCCAATATATTCCTGGCAGGCTGTGGTGTCAAAATAGGAAAAGTGAACATGGAGTTCATAAAGGAGAGGGGTTACTGTGACTTCATAAAGGTGGCAAAGAAGCTAAAAAAGAGGTTCCCTGAGAAAATACTGGTTCCCATTGATGTTGCGATCAGCAGGAATGGTAAGAGGGTAGATGTATCCGTCAAAAAGATACCGAACCATCCAATACAGGATATAGGTATGGAGACAATAAAACTTTATGCTGAGAAGATACGTGAGGCCAGAACCCTTTTCGCAAATGGACCTGCAGGTGTATTTGAAAACCCTGACTTCAGCATAGGCACTGAGGATATACTCAATGCCATCTCATCATCGCAGGCTTTCTCAATAATAGGTGGGGGTCATCTTGCCGCCGCAGCTGCCAAAATGGGCTTTGAGGATAAGATAGGGCACATAAGCAGTGGGGGCGGTGCCAGCATAAGTCTCCTTGCAGGTGAGGAGCTGCCTGCTGTGAGGGTACTTGAGGAGTCCGCGCCCCACTAACCCCATAATGGGAGGTGCTGAACCTCCCCTCCATGGTGCCCGCAGAAATCAACCACAAACTATATAAATGAGTAGTTACTAACATTGGAAATGCCTCGGTAGCTCAGTCTGGTGGAGCGCGAGACTTGTAATCTCGTGGTCGCGGGTTCAATTCCCGTCCGGGGCTTCCTAAGGGGACCATAGGGTAGCTTGGTCGATCCTTTGGGCTTTGGGAGCCTGAGACCCCGGTTCAAATCCGGGTGGTCCCATCCAAAAGGCTTAAATATACATCACCCCCAATGATGTATATCAACCCGCCTTAGCTCAATTGGCAGAGCATCGGACTGTAGATCCGAGGGTTGCTGGTTCAAGTCCGGCAGGCGGGACTTCACCAACTCCAATGGTGTGAAACCTTTAAATACTAAGAAAATGGAATTCATAATATGTATGTCATACAGCAATGGTAAAGTATATAAGCAGGTAACGAGAGAACACAGTAATGCTCTCATTCTGGAGACCTGCCCTGGTGGTGTAGGGGCTATCATGCGGGCCTGTCGAGCCCGCGACTCGGGTTCAATTCCCGGCCAGGGCGTTCCTTCAGGGCCCGTAGCTCAGTCTGGCAGAGCGCTTGGCTTTTAACCAAGTGGTCGCGGGTTCAATTCCCGTCGGGCCCGCTATCTAATTTTACGGTGACTTTTTATCTGGAGGACTAAATTGTGAAGACGGAAATCTTGAAACATCATCTGGTTCCGGAACACGTGGTTTTAAATGATTCTGAAGCAAAAAGGGTGCTGAAAGAACTGGATGCGCATCCAGAACAGCTTCCGAAAATTAAAACAACAGACCCTGTGGTGAAGGCCATAGGTGCTAAAAGGGGGGATATTGTGAAAATAATCCGCAAGAGTCCAACTGCCGAAGAATTTATTACTTATAGACTCGTACAGGACTAATTTTTTGGTTAAAACCGTAGGCTCATAATCAATCATTTAATTTGTTTTGGAGGAAGTCCATGAAAAAAAGTGCATGGGGATTGGTAGACGCGTTTTTTGACAAATACGACCTTGTGGACCACCACATACATTCCTACAATGACTTCGTGAGTAACCGTATACAGGAGATAATCGACACAAGCGAACCCATAGAGCTGGAACAGGGAAAGTATCGCGTAGAGACCGGAAAGGTAAGCATAGAAAAACCCTTCATTAAGGAGGCGGACGGATCAAAAAGCAAGATATACCCAACAGAGGCACGGCTCAGGAATTTAACCTACTCAGCCCACATGAGTCTGGAAATGAGACTCATAAAGGAGGGGGGTCCTGAAACAGAATTCGAAAAGGTCTACATCGGTGAACTACCGGTTATGCTTAAATCAGAGATATGCCACCTCCATGGCCTCAGCAAGAATGAACTCATTGAAAAGGGTGAGGACCCCGCGGACCCCGGCGGATACTTCATCGTCAACGGTTCAGAGAGATCAATCGTCACCATGGAGGAAATAGCCCCAAACAAGATAATACTTGAGAGGATAGGGGAAGAGGATGAAAACAGGGCCAGGGCAATAGTCACCTCTATAAGAAGTGGTTTCAGGGCCAGGATATCCCTTGAATACAGGAAGCCAAGGAAGAGCGGAGTGTTTCTCAGGATATCATTCCCCTACGTGCCGGGAGAACTCCCGCTTGTGATACTGCTAAGGGCCCTTGGACTTGCAACTGACCAGGACATCATAACAAGCATATCAGATGACTTCAACTACCAGATGATCGCAGCCGACGACATACAGGTCTCGCTGGACAAGCTGAACCTCAAAAAGGATGAAATGGAGAAACTGGACGAGGAGGAGAGAAGGGAGTACCTTGTAAGGAGTGCCATAAGATACATCGGTAACCGGGTCGCCAAGGGCATGACCGAGGACTACCGGATAAAAAGGGCCGAGGATGTCATCGACCGCTACCTCCTCCCCCACATAGGAACAGAACCAGATAAGAGACTAGAGAAGGCGATATAC
The DNA here is from genome assembly GCF_030055435.1 of Methanothermobacter sp. NCBI lineage: Archaea > Methanobacteriati > Methanobacteriota > Methanobacteria > Methanobacteriales > Methanobacteriaceae > Methanothermobacter > Methanothermobacter sp. Next base: position 22,593 of record NZ_JASFYG010000007.1, on the reverse strand, counting down.
CTGGCTGAAATGACCGAGATGCTCCTCCAGGTTATATCCGGTGAGCGAAAGCCCCACGATAAGGACCACTACACCAACAAGAGGCTCAGGGTTTCAGGTGACCTCATGGAGGACCTCCTGAGGGTGGCCTTCACAAGTCTCAGCAGAGACATGAGCTACCAGCTGGAGAGGAGCCTTGCAAGGGGTAAGGAGCCCTCAGTAAAGCAGGCTGTGAGGTCAGACGTCCTCACAGAGAACCTCAAACACGCCATCGCAACAGGTAACTGGGTTGGTGGAAGGGCAGGTGTAAGCCAGCTCCTGGACAGAACAAGTTACATGGGTACACTATCCCACATGAGAAGGGTTGTCTCCCCCCTCAGCAGGAGCCAGCCACACTTCGAGGCAAGGGACCTTCACCCCACACAGTTCGGTAAGATCTGCCCCAACGAGACCCCCGAGGGCCCAAACTGTGGTCTTGTTAAGAACCTCGCCCTCCTTGCAAAGATATCCGAGGGTTCAGATGCCAGGGAGGTCGAGGAGGTAATCAAAAAAATGGGGGTTCTGAACTAATTTTTCCACCGGGAGGCTGTCAAGTGAGTAAAACCAAGATTTACATTAACGGGAAACTTATAGGGACCTGTGAAAACCCTGAAGAATTCGTACAGGAGATGAGGGAGAAGAGGAGATCCGGAGAGGTCTCCCCTGAGATGAACATAACCCATTACCCTGAAAACCATGAAATATACATATTCACAGACCCTGGAAGGGCCAGAAGACCCCTGATCATTGTAAAGGACGGCGAACCTCTCTTAAAGGAGGAACACCTTGAAAAACTTGAATCAGGGGAAATGGAATGGGATGACCTCATAAATGAAGGCATAATAGAGTATCTGGATGCCGAGGAAGAGGAAAACGCCTACATAGCAATGAGTCCGGAGGACATCACAGACGAACACACCCACCTTGAGATAGACCCATCCACCATGCTGGGGATATGTGCAGGTATCATTCCATTCGCAAACCACAACTCGTCACCAAGGAACACCATGGAGGCAGGGATGACCAAGCAGGCCCTTGGTCTATATGCATCCAACTATGACCTCAGGACAGATACACGTGCACACCTCCTCCACCACCCCCAGGTCCCCCTAGTCAAGACAAGGATAATAGACGTGACCGGCTACGATGAGAGGCCATCAGGCCAGAACTTCGTTGTAGCCGTAATGTCCTATGAGGGCTACAACATGGAGGACGCACTGATACTCAACAAAGCATCCCTTGAGAGGGGACTTGCAAGGTCATCATTCTTCAGATCCTACGAGGCCGCAGAGCGAAGATACCCCGGTGGTCAGGAGGACCGCTTCGAGATACCTGAAAAGGGGGTAAGGGGCTACAGGTCAGAGAGCGACTACAGGCACCTTGACGAGGACGGCATAATAAACCCCGAGACGGTGGTATCCTCAGGTGACGTCCTCATAGGTAAAACATCACCGCCAAGGTTCCTGGAAGAAATCGATGAGTTCGGAACAGTGGCGGAGCGTAGAAGAGAAACCTCAGTAACCGTTCGACACGGTGAAAAGGGAATAGTTGACGCTGTCCTCCTAACAGAAACCGTTGAGGGGAGCAGGCTCGCCAAGATAAGGGTGCGGGAACAGAGACAGCCCGAACTCGGTGACAAATTCGCATCAAGGCACGGTCAGAAGGGTGTTGTGGGCCTCATAGTATCCCAGGAGGACATGCCCTTCACCGAGGACGGTGTTGTGCCAGACCTCATAATAAACCCCCACGCTATACCATCAAGGATGTCAGTTGGGCAGGTCCTTGAGATGCTTGCAGGTAAGGCTGCATGCATGGAGGGCCGCAGGGTGGACGGAACACCATTCACCGGAGAGGAAGAGAAGGACATAAAGAAGGCCCTCAAAGCCAATGGATTTGAAAGTGCAGGTGTGGAATCACTCTACAACGGAATAACCGGTGAAAGGATAGAGGCTGAGATATTCATAGGCGTGGCCTACTACCAGAAACTCCACCATATGACAACAGACAAGGTATATGCAAGATCAAGGGGTCCTGTGCAGGTCCTCACAAGACAGCCAACCGAGGGAAGAGCCAGGGAAGGAGGTCTCAGATTCGGTGAAATGGAAAGAGACTGTCTGATTGCCCATGGAGCAGCGCTCGCCCTGAAGGAAAGACTTCTTGATGAATCGGATAAATACGAGGCACTGGTATGTGCCGAGTGCGGTATGATAGCAATCTACGACAAGATAAGGGATAAGAAGTACTGTCCAATATGTGAGGACTCAGAGTCATTCCCTGTGGAGATATCATACGCCTTCAAATTACTCCTTGATGAGCTTAAGAGTCTATGCATCTTCCCGAAACTCATACTGGAAGATAAGGCATGATTACGGATTTGAGGGAATAAATCAAAGGAGAGAATACCTTGAGCGGAATTTTAAAGAAAATTTCCCAGATAAATTTTGGCCTCATGTCCCCTGAGGATATAAGAAAGATGTCCGTTACCCAGATTGTAACACCGGACACCTATGACGAGGACGGGTACCCCATCGAGAACGGGCTCATGGATCCAAGGCTTGGTGTCATAGACCCGAGCCTCAGGTGCAGGACATGCGGGGCCAAGGGTGGTGAGTGCCCCGGACACTTTGGAAGCATAAACCTTGCAAGACCCGTTATACACGTGGGGTTCGCGGACACGATACACAAGATCCTCAGGTCAATCTGCAGGAAATGCAGCAGGGTCCTGCTCACAGAGGTCGAGATTGAAGAGTACAGAAAGCGGATACTTGAGGCAATGGAGAAGGAAGAGAGCCTCACACCCATAATAAAGGAGATATACACCGAGGCCAGACGCGAGAAGTGCCCCCACTGTGAGGAGGAACAGAAGGAAATAAAACTGGATAAACCCGTCTCCATAGTTGAGGGTGACTATAAGCTAACACCCAGCGAAGTGAGGGAGAGGCTTGAGAAGATAACCGACGACGACGCACTAATCCTAGGGGTCAACCCAGAGGTTGCAAGACCTGAATGGATGGTCCTCACAGTCCTCCCTGTTCCCCCAGTAACTGTGAGACCATCAATAACCCTTGAAACCGGTGAGAGATCAGAGGACGACCTTACACACAAACTCGTGGACATCCTCAGGATAAACCAGCGCCTCAAGGAGAACATGGAAGCAGGAGCCCCTCAGCTAATCGTAGAGGACCTCTGGGAACTTCTACAGTACCACGTGACAACCTACTTCGACAACGAGGCCTCCGGTGTCCCCCCAGCAAGGCACCGCTCTGGCAGACCCCTCAAGACCCTCGCCCAGAGGCTCAAGGGTAAGGAGGGACGGTTCAGGAGCAACCTCTCAGGTAAGAGGGTTAACTTTTCTGCCCGTACAGTCATCTCACCAGACCCCAACATAAGCATAAACGAAGTGGGAGTCCCTGAGATCATAGCCATGGAGGTCACAGTACCGGTCTATGTTACAGAATGGAACATAGACAAGATGAAGGAGTACATAGAGAACGGACCTGATGTACACCCCGGAGCCAACTACGTTATAAGGCCAGACGGCCGAAAGATAAGGATCTACAACGAGACCAAGGATGTTGTCCTTGAGAACCTCAAACCAGGGTACATCGTTGAAAGGCACCTCAAGGATGGTGACATAGTCCTGTTCAACCGTCAGCCATCACTCCACAGGATGTCAATGATGGCCCATGAGGTCCGCGTCCTCCCCTACAAGACCTTCCGCCTGAACCTCTGCGTCTGCCCCCCATACAACGCGGACTTCGACGGGGACGAGATGAACATGCACGTATTCCAGACCGAGGAGTCAAGGGCAGAGGCCAAGACACTCATGCGGGTGCAGGAACACATACTCTCCCCCAGGTTCGGTGGTCCCATCATCGGAGGGATACACGACCACATATCAGGCGCCTATCTCCTTACAAGGAAGAGGACTGTTTTCAGTGAGGATAAGGTTTTCCAGATCCTCAAGAAGGCAGGGCTGCCCCTACCTGACAGGAGGGGTCGTGACTGGACAGGTAAGGAGATATTCAGCATGGTCCTCCCTGATGACCTCAACATGGTCTACCGGGCCGAGATATGCAGGAAATGTGAGGAATGCGTGGAGATGGACTGTGAAAATGATGCATACGTGGTCATAGAGAATGGTGAGCTCATATCAGGTGTTATTGATGAGAAAGCCTATGGTGCATTCTCAGGTAAGATACTTGACCACATAGTCAAGGAATATGGTACAGATGCCGCCAGAGAATTCCTTGACTCAGCAACAAAGCTTGCAATTGCAGGTATAATGCATGCTGGATTCACCACAAGTACCAACGATGAGGAAATCCCGGAGGAGGCCCGTGAAAGGATAGAGGCCCACCTGAGGAATGCTGAGGCCAGGGTTGACCAGCTTATTGAGGCCTACGAGAACGGAGAACTCGAACCTCTCCCCGGTAGAAGCCTTGAGGAGACCCTGGAGATGAAGATAATGCAGGTTCTAGGCGAGGCCAGGGACAAGTCCGGGGAGATAGCAGAGAGCTACTTTGACATGGATGAAAACCATGCTGTCATAATGGCACTTACAGGTGCAAGGGGGTCAATGCTCAACCTCACACAAATAACAGCCTGTGTGGGACAGCAGTCAGTAAGGGGTGGACGAATAAGCAGAGGATACGATAACAGGACACTTCCACACTTCAAGAAGGGAGAACTGGGTGCCAAGTCCCGTGGATTCGTACACTCAAGTTACAAGGAAGGTCTAGACCCAATAGAATTCTTCTTCCATGCCATGGGGGGAAGAGAGGGGCTTGTGGATACAGCCATCCGTACAGCCCAGAGTGGTTACATGCAGAGACGTCTTGTCAATGCCCTCCAGGACCTCACCGTTAAAGAGGATGGAAAGGTCGTTGACAACAGGGGAGTTATAATACAGACTAAATTCGGTGAAGATGGTGTAGACCCTGCCAAGAGCGACTATGGAAAGATTGTGGACCTCGACAAACTCGTAGAGGAAATAAGGCTCAAATCAAAGGGGTAAGGTGATTCTGTGCAGGAAATTATATCTAAAATAGAGGATTACTCCTCAAAGAACGGGATCCTGCTTCCAGATCCTGTGGTGGAATATGTTGCCAGGATCGCGGAGGAGGAAAAACTGAAGGAAGCGAAACTTCATGAAATGGTGAGGCTCTTCAGCAGGATCTCAGAGAGAAACAGGGGTCTTGAAGGGGACGAACTCCTCGACGCAGTTGAGGACGAATACCAGCGCATCCTTAAGGTCCAGGAACTTGTTAAAAGGAAGAGGGCGAAGTTTCCGCCTGGCCTCATCGAAGAAATAGCCGTGGCAATTAAGAAACATGGCCTCAGCGACGAGGAACTGGATGAACTTGTAAGAAGAGTCAGAAGGGCCTATGAGAGGGCAAAGGTTGAGGCTGGTGAGGCGGTTGGGACAGTTGCAGCACAGTCTGTTGGTGAACCAGGTACCCAGATGACAATGCGTACATTCCACTATGCAGGGGTGGCGGAGCTCAACGTTACCCTGGGTCTCCCAAGACTAATCGAAATCGTGGATGCCCGGAAAAAGATATCCACACCAACCATGAGCATCTACTTTGAGGGTGACCTCAAGTATGATGAGGAGTTTGTGCGTAAAAAGGCCAATAAGATAGGTAAAAGCACCCTCAACGATGTCCTCAAAAACTTCAGCATCCAGTACGCAGATATGGCAGTGGTTGCAGAACTGGACGAGGAGAAGATCATTGAAAAACACCTTGAATATGAGGATATAATAGCAAAGGTGGAAAAAACTTTTAAGAAAGTAGAAATAGATAACAGCATACTAAGATTTGAACCCCAGAAACCCACAATCAGGGAGCTCAGACTACTGGCTGATAAGGTAAGGAAACTCCAGATAAGTGGTGTTAAAAATATAGGAAAGGTGGTTATCCGTAAAGAGGATGATGAATGGGTAATACATACAGAGGGTTCAAACCTTGGAGCTGTTCTTAAAGAAGAGGGTGTGGATAAGGTCCGAACAACGACAAACGACATACACGAAATAGAAACCGTTCTGGGCATAGAAGCAGCGAGAAATGCAATAATACATGAAGCAAAAAGAACCATGGAGGAACAGGGTCTCACAGTGGACATACGTCACATAATGCTTGTTGCAGATATGATGACTGCTGATGGTTCCGTTAAATCCATTGGAAGACATGGTATAAGCGGTGAAAAATCAAGCGTTCTTGCAAGAGCTTCTTTTGAGGAAACAGGCAAGCACCTTCTTAGAGCAAGTATCAGGGGAGAGGTGGACCACCTCACTGGTATCATAGAGAACATTATTATAGGACAGCCTATACCTCTGGGTACAGGTTCCGTTAGTGTTGTGATGAAAGAAAGAAAATAGGAGGCAGTAGATGGACATAGATAGAGGAATACGAGTCGCTGTAGATACTGGTAATGTTATCCTTGGATCAAAGAGGACAATTCAGAGCCTCAAACTGGGTAAGGGTAAGCTGGTGGTAATCGCCAGTAACATTCCAGAGGATCTCAGAGAGGACATAGAATACTATGCAGAGCTCTCAGATATTCCGGTTTACACCCATGAGGGCACCAGCGTTGAACTGGGATCCCTCTGCGGTAAACCATTCATAGTAGGGGCGCTCTTAATTCAGGATCCAGGTGATTCAACAATACTGGAAATGGTGGGGTAGGTTGCTGTGACCATCAAATTTACCACAAACGAGATAAGATACATTGCACTCTTTGAAAGCATGACCGGTGCAATGGTGAAGGACTGCATTGTGGATGACGAAAATGGCAAGGTAACATTCCTTGTGAAAAAGGGTGACATGGGCCTTGCCATTGGTAAAAAGGGAAGTACAGTAGCCAAGGTCCAGAAGGCACTCGACAAGGGTGTTGAGGTAATCGAACACTCCAACGACCCCGTGGAGTTCATAAAGAACCTCATGGCACCCGCCAAGATAAGGAGTATCAGGATACTGCAGAAGGAAAACGGTGAAAAAATAGCAACAGTGGAAACCGATCCAAAGAATAAGAGAATCGCCATTGGACGCGGCGGACAGAACATTGAAAGGGCCAGGTTACTGGCCAGAAGACAGCACAACATAAGCAATATTATAATAAAATAAATCTCGAGGAGGAATCTTACTTGCCAGGATTATTCGCAGCAAAAAAACTCAAAAGCAAGAGGCAGAAATTCAGATGGAAGGACACCCACTACAAGAGGAGATCACTTCGCCTTGATGTTAAGGCCGACCCCCTTGAAGGCGCACCCCAGGCAAGGGGCATAGTGATTGAAAAGGTGGGTATAGAGGCAAAACAGCCAAACTCAGCAATAAGGAAATGTGTGAGGGTCCAGTTAATCAAAAACGGTAAACAGATCACAGCCTTCGCACCTGGAGACGGCGCTATTGGTTTTATCGATGAGCACGATGAAGTCGTTGTTGAGGGTATTGGTGGACCATCAGGAAGATCCATGGGTGATATTCCTGGTGTGAGGTGGAAGGTTACAAAGGTCAACAATGTTTCCCTGCAGGAAATGGTTAAGGGGAAAATAGAAAAACCTGTGAGGTAATCCTTATGAGTCTAGTTTTTGATAAATGGGAACTGGAGGAAGTCAAGGTTGAGGATATGGGCCTTGCAAAGTACATATGCCTTGACAGTATCCTGGTTCCCCACACAATGGGAAGACACGTTAAGAGGCAGTTTGCAAAGTCAAAGGTTTCAATAGTTGAGAGACTGATAAACAAGGTTATGAGGACCGAGAGGAACTCAGGTAAAAAGAACAAGGCCTACAAGATAGTGAAGGAGGCCTTTGAAATCATAAACCGGAGGACCAAGGAGAACCCAGTCCAGGTCCTTGTTAAGGCCGTCGAAAACACCTCCCCAAGGGAGGAGACCACAAGGATCAAGTACGGTGGTATAGGTTACCAGGTTGCGGTTGACATATCCCCACAGAGGAGGGTGGACCTTTCCCTCGGATTCATAACCAAGGGTGCAATGCAGGCAGCATTCAAGAACAAGAAATCCATAGAGGAATGCCTTGCAAACGAGATAATGCTGGCTGCAGAGTATGACACAAGAAGCTTTGCAATCCAGAAGAAGGAAGAGAAAGAAAGGATAGCCAGATCCGCACATTAAACTTACAGGTGGTTTTAGTGAGCAGACGTGCAAAAATGATTAGCAAGATTAAGGAGCTCATGTACCAGCCGGAATACATCCGTAACATCGGTATAGTGGCACACATCGACCATGGTAAAACAACCCTCTCAGATAACCTCCTGGCTGGTGCAGGCATGATCTCCGCTGAACTGGCCGGGGATCAGCGTTTCCTTGACTTCGACGAACAGGAACAGGCAAGGGGTATCACCATTGACGCAGCAAACGTTTCAATGGTCCACTCCTATAATGGAAAAGAATACCTCATCAACCTCATAGACACCCCCGGTCACGTGGACTTTGGGGGTGACGTTACAAGGGCCATGAGGGCTGTGGACGGTGCTGTTGTTGTCGTATGCGCAGTTGAGGGTATAATGCCCCAGACAGAAACCGTGCTGAGACAGGCCCTCAAGGAAAATGTCAGGCCCGTCCTCTTTATCAACAAGGTTGACAGGCTCATAAATGAACTCAAACTTGACGCCAGTGAGCTCCAGGAGAGATTCATAAAAATCATTGCCAATGCAAACAAACTCATCAAGAACATGGCCCCTGAAGAATTCAGGGACAAGTGGCAGGTCCGTGTGGAGGATGGAAGCGTTGCCTTCGGTTCAGCATACCACAACTGGGCCATAAACGTCCCGATAATGCAGGAGACAGGTATAAACTTCAATGACATTTACAAGTACTGTAAGGAGGACAACCAGAAGGAACTCGCCCAGAAGGTACCCCTCCACCAGGTGCTCCTCGGAATGGTGGTTGAGCACCTCCCAAGCCCCGCCAAGTCCCAGGCATACAGGGTGCCCATCATATGGTCAGGGGACCTTGAAAGCGAGGAAGGACAGGCAATGCTCAAAACAGACCCCAACGGCCCCCTTGCAGTTATGGTTACAGATGTGAGTATAGACAAACATGCAGGGGAAGTTGCAACTGGACGTGTCTACGGCGGTACAATAGAGAAGGGAAGCGAGGTCTTCCTTGTTGGTTCACACAGCAAGGCACGTGTCCAGCAGGTCGGTGTCTACATGGGACCCGAAAGGGTCAACACCGACAAGGTTCCTGCAGGTAACATAGTCGCAATAACCGGTGCAAAGAACGCTGTTGCAGGTGAAACAATCTGTGACACAGGAAGAAAGATAAAGGCATTCGAGGGTCTCGAACACATATCAGAACCCGTGGTTACAGTTGCAGTTGAGGCCAAGAATACCAAGGACCTTCCAAAACTCATAGAGGTCCTCAGACAAGTTGGTAAGGAGGACCCAACAGTAAGGGTTGAGATCAACGAGGAGACCGGTGAGCACCTCATCTCAGGTATGGGTGAACTTCACCTTGAGATCATAGCCTACAGGATAAACGAAAAGGGTGTTGAGATAGAGACCTCAGAGCCCATAGTGGTGTACAGGGAAACGGTTTCAGGAACCGCAGGCCCAGTTGAGGGTAAATCACCCAACAAGCACAACAGATTCTACATAGAAATTGAACCCCTTGAAGAATCAGTGATGCAGGCAATACAGGAAGGTAAGATAAAAGAAGGCCGTATTAAGGGTAAGGAAGCCGCGAAAGACTTCATAGAGGCAGGTATGGACAAGGAAGAGGCTAGAAGGGTGTGGGACGTCTATGAGAAGAACCTCTTCATCAACATGACCCGTGGTATCCAGTACCTTGACGAGATAAAGGAGCTACTCCTTGATGGTTTCGAAAGCGCAATGGACAATGGTCCCATAGCCAAGGAAAAGGTTATGGGTGTTAAGATAAAGCTCATGGACGCCAAGATCCACGAGGATGCAGTCCACAGGGGTCCGGCCCAGGTTTTACCCGCCATAAGGAAGGGTATATTCGGTGCCATGATGTCTGCCGAGCCGACGATGCTTGAACCCATTCAGAAGGTGTTCATCAACGTGCCCCAGGACTACATGGGAAGCGCAACCCGTGAGATACAGAACAGGCGTGGACAGATCATTAACATGACCCAGGAGGGTGACATGGTAACCGTTGAATCCGTGGTACCTGTGGCAGAGATGTTCGGATTCGCAGGTGATATCAGGTCAGCCACTGAGGGAAGATGTCTCTGGTCAACAGAGAACGCTGGATTCGAGAAACTGCCAAATGAACTGCAGCACACAATAATAAGGGAGGTAAGGACCAGGAAGGGTCTAAGCCCTGAACCTTACAGCGCAGACCACTACCTGGGTTAACCCCATTAAACTTATATAATTAAAAGGAATATAGGAAATTACCTTAGACAAAAAACACGTGTAGGTGTTGAATCTAGATCAGGCTAAATCATCACATATGGAGGTATAATATGGCTAAAGAAAAAGAACACATGAACCTGGCGTTTATTGGACACGTAGACCATGGAAAATCCACACTAGTGGGACACCTGCTTCTTCAGGCAGGGGCAATCGCCGAGCAGCAGCTGGCTGAGGGTGAGGACAAGTTCAGGTTCGTTATGGACAGACTCGCTGAAGAAAGGGAAAGGGGAGTTACAATTGACCTTGCACACGCAAAATTCGAAACAGACAAGTACGAATTCACCATCGTGGACTGCCCTGGACACCGTGACTTCGTTAAGAACATGATCACAGGTGCATCCCAGGCAGACGCTGCAGTCCTAGTGGTGGCAGTCGACGATGGTATAATGCCCCAGACAAAGGAGCACGTCTTCCTAGCAAGGACACTGGGTATAAACCAGCTAATAGTCGCCATCAACAAGATGGACCTTGTCAACTACGACGAAGAAAAATTCAACGCCCTCAAGGATGAGGTTGCAGCCCTCATCAAAACAGTTGGTTACAAGCCAAGCGACGTTGAATTCATACCCCTCTCAGCCTTCGAGGGTGACAACATAACCGCCAAGAGCGACAAGACAGCATGGTACAAGGGTAAAACACTCGTTGAAGCACTAGATGAACTTGAAGCACCTGAAAAACCTGTGGACCTTCCACTGAGGATACCCATACAGGACGTGTACTCCATCACAGGTGTGGGTACAGTCCCAGTTGGACGTGTAGAGACAGGGGTCCTCAAGAAGGGTGAAAACGTCATATTTGAACCAGCAGGTGTCAGTGGAGAAGTTAAATCCATCGAAATGCACCACGAAATGATAGAACAGGCAGAACCCGGTGATAACATAGGTTTCAACGTGAGGGGTGTCGGTAAAAACGACATCAGAAGGGGAGACGTTGCAGGACACCTGGACAATCCGCCAAAGGTTGCCAAGGAGTTCACAGCACAGATCGTTGTTCTCCAGCATCCAGGTGTCATAACAGTCGGTTACACACCTGTATTCCACTGCCACACAGCACAGGTTGCCTGCACATTCCTTGAACTTGTGCAGAAAATGAACCCTGCAACAGGTCAGGTTGAAGAGGAAAACCCAGACTTCCTCAAAACAGGTAACGCTGCTGTCGTGAAGGTCAAACCAACCAAGCCACTGGTCATTGAAAAGATAAAGGACATCCCACACATGGGAAGGTTCGCCATAAGGGACATGGGACAGACAGTGGCTGCTGGAATGTGTATAGACCTCGTGCCAGCAAAATAAACCCCATCCCTTCCCTTTTTAAAGGAGGATTCAGATGCACAAAGCAAGGATTAAACTCACAGGGACAGACCCTGAAAAACTGGCATACGTCTGTGACCAGCTGAAGAAGATCGCTGAGAGGACAGGCGTGGACATGTCAGGCCCAATACCCCTCCCAACCAAGAGGCTTGTGGTCCCAACAAGGAAATCCCCTGATGGTGAGGGAACCGCAACCTGGGAGAAATGGGAGATGAGGATCCACAAGAGACTTGTGGGTATAGAGGCCGATGAAAGGGCAATGCGTCAGGTAATGAAGGTCAATGTACCTGACAACGTCAGCATAGAAATAGAACTCAAGAGTTAACTGGGGTGCAAACCCCTATAACCAAATTCAGGGACCAAAAACTATATAAATAAGAGTTTATCAATCTCTTTTATCTAATGCTGCCGGGATAGCCTAGCCAGGTAAGGCGCGGGACTTGAGATCCCGTGGAGATTCTCTCCGCCTGGGTTCAAATCCCAGTCCCGGCGCTTAAAAATCTTTTCTAAAACTAATAACTTATTCTGCCGGGATAGCCTAGCCAGGTAAGGCGCAAGACTGGAAATCTTGTGGAGCTCTGCTCCGCCTGGGTTCAAATCCCAGTCCCGGCGTAGAATAAAGATTTAAAATATAGGAGGAAGAGACCGCCTTGAGGGTGGCGGTCTGGACCCTTAAAAAAATTAATCAGGTGTTTTCATCGGGTTTCTTTTTATTCAGATCCTCAGAAGGTCTTAAAATGAGGGGCTCCTCATCAATTGCCCCTGAATCATGCACCACACACTCCCCTATTCTTTCTCTTATTGCATTGGGATCCTCAACATCTACCATATCAACAAGTTCCACCTGCCTTCTGAACCTCTCTATGGCCTCATCAGGCATGTTTTCTATGTAGGGGATGGCGCCGGTGGCCCCGATTATTCTCCCGGTTTCTCCATCAACCCCGTTGGTATGGAGGGCCTTAATGGTCTGACCCGTGATGTGACCCATGACCTCTGCACCGCATACAAGGAGGAATCTGAGGTTGGGGTTTGCAATTACATTACCAACGACCTTCTCTATTCCAAGGTTCTCTGTGTGCAGTGGACCTGAAATTGCTGCACCCGCCCTTACAGGCTCATCTTCCATGTGGGACCCGAGGGTGACAACCGCAACCGGACTTTCGGCATCACCAACCACATAGTCCCCAACTATGTGTGGCCAGTCCTCGGGTACCGGTTTCTTGTCAACCATTACAAACACCTCTTTAACCATCAGTTAATTTTTAACTTCTGGTTAAAGTTTAACTTGTAGTTAAAAATATATAAATCTTCCGGTAAAATCCTTTTAAAGCCACAGAACAGATATCCTACAGATACAGAAAAGGTGAACCAAATGGCCCCGACTTCCAGGAGAGAACGTGAAAGGCAGAAAAGACAGATGCAGATAATAAGGGCTGCTGAGAAGGCATTCTTCGAGAGGGGCTACGACAATGTGACCATGGATGAAATAGCAGAAAGGGCAGAGGTCAACAAGGCACTCCTCTACTACTACTTCAAAAATAAGGAGGCCCTTTTCTTCGCCGTTAACCTCTACGGCGTAAGAATACTCCACAAGATGTACTCAGAATGTTCGGAGCTTGAAACAGACGGTTACGGCAAGGTGAAGGCCATGTTGGACGCCCTCTACAGATTCTCAAAGGAACACCCTGACTACTTCAGGATATACTGCTACAGTGGCACAGAAAGATTTGAGATGAGCGAGAGTGAGGATGGAAGGGAAATAGTTGACCTCCGCACAGGGATGTGGAGGCTCATGGTCGAGGCGATCATAGAGGGTATGAAAGACGGTAGCATTCGCAGTGACCTCGACCCGGTTGAGCTATCCATATACATACATACACTGGCCATAAATTCCCTCAACCTCGACCTCACATCAAGGATGGTTCTTGAGGCCAGAGAAATCGGGAGAGACAGATTCTGGAGGGACCTTGAGATATTCCTTGAATCAGCCCTGAAAAATCAGAAGCCGGAAAGCAGAGAGCCATGAATAGCAGCCGCACCATAAATAACTATATAAGGTTTTAGATACAATCTGTAGTTAAAGTAACGATGTGAGGAAAAGAATGAATATGGATGATGTTAACTTCGTGATAATAGATAACAGCCAGAAAGATAAAAAGAATCTTGGGCTCCTCGTGGATGGCCCAAACATGCTCAGAAAGGAATTCTGCTCAGACCTTGACTTTGTTAAGAGCCTCCTGCTTGACAGGGGAAACCTCAGGGTAGGTAAGGTCCTCCTCAACCAGTACGCCTCAGATAAACTCATCGAGGCAGTTGTAAACCAGGGATTCTCACCCACGATAGTCGCAGGGGACGTGGATGTCCAGCTTGCAGTGGAGGCCTTTGAACTCATACACAACCCCCACATTGATGTGGTTGCACTGATGACAAGAAATGCAGATTTCCTCCCGCTAATAAACATAGCAAAGGAGAAGGGAAAGGAAACCCTTGTTATAGGTGCAGAGCCAGGGTTCAGCATAGCACTCCAGAACTCGGCAGATAACTCCATAAAACTAATAAGTGAAGGTGTCTGATGGTGTACCGCAGAATACTGATACCCACAGATGGCTCAGATGACGCCAGGAAGGCAACAGAACACGCATTCAGAATTGCAGAGATGAGCAGTGCAGATATCCTCGGGATAAGTGTAGTTGACACATCCTACAGGAAGGTCTGGCATGAGGATATCAGCAGGCGCATTGAAAGGATACTCAGAAAACAGTCAGAAAAGGCAATATCCATCCTCAAGGACGAATTTTCATCAATGCAGGAAAATGGTAGAATGAAGGAGTGCAAACTCGATACCCGGATACTTGAGGGCAACCCTGCAGAAGTTATCCTTGAAACAATGGAGGATGAGGATGTTGACCTAGTCGTTATGGGCAGCTCAGGTAAACACGGCCTCGACCGTATAATATCCGGAAGCATAACACGAAAGATTCTGAAATCTGCAGAAACTCCAATACTGGTCGTTGGCTGAATACGTGAAGGTGATTTAATGATAGGAAAAAAGACATTAAGTGACGAGAAACTGGCGCTTATAACCTTCAGCGGATCCTTAAGCAAAACAGGTGAACTCATTGAAGAGGTAAGGGAATTCATCTCATCAGAGAACCTTGAAATAGCAGGTGACCCCCTGGTGATATTCTACACAAGCCCCCTTAAGGATGATGGCCGATATGATGTGGGAATACCTGTAAAGGGCGAATCAGAGGGCTCCGGTGATATCAAAATTGTTACGATCCCCGAACACACCGTAATATTTAAAGAATATTCTGAAAATAGAAATGAAGCCTATGAGGAGCTCATAGCTTACACAGAGGAAAACGGAATTGACATAATAGGGGCTCCGCGGGAGATATGCCATAAAAAGGTAAGGGAAATACAGTTCCCTGTTATACTATGAAAGAATTCCTGTTTGATTTAATTTCTGTTTTTCTTAAGTAAAATGTGGTTCATGATTTAATTGCATTTCCATGACAAAAATTCAATTCCTGTTTTTCTCGATGATCTCCCTGAAGGAGTCAATGACATACTGAACCTGTCCGTCGGTCATCCCATAAACACTGCACTTGAACCACTTGGTCTGACCCCTTCTTATACCAACAATCCTCCTCTTCTTAAGTTCCTCGTAGAGGAAGAAACCCTTCCTGGGATGTGAAGACGCAATATCATGGAATACAGGGGTTTCAAACCTCACAAGGTCGTGTTCCTTGGGTCTCTTACCAATCTGCCTTATACCTCCCATCTCCTCAAGTTCAGAGACAAATCTCCGGGTTTTTTTAATCTCATCATCCCACCGGGAAACCCTCTCCACAACGTGTGGAAGGGAAGCCATGAGGGTGGCAAGTGGTGCTCCACGTGATGTGCAGCCCAGCATCTCAATCTCCTTCTTCTCATGCCTCACTGACCTTCTGAGGATGATGTCCTCCCATTCAGACCTCATCCCAAGAACACCTATCGGTCCAGAGGCCGCCATGCTCTTGTGCCCGCTTCCAACGACAAAGTCCGCTCCGATTTCTCCGAGTTTAACAGGGAGACGACCCATGGAATAGGCGCAGTTCAGGAGGAGGGGGACACCCATATTTCTGCATATCTTGGCTACCTCCTCTGCTTCGGTGAGGTTACCGTAATTACCATCCACATGTGTTAGAACTGCAAGTTTAACATCAACCCTGTCAGCGACCTCCTCAAGGACCTCCCTGTAGGCCTCAGGTTTTATCTCATAGTCAGGGTATCCCGTTGATGGGACCTCAACAATCTCAAGGTTGTTTCTCTCTGCAGCGAGGTGGGTGGTGTAGTGTGCGTTTCCATCCGCAACGATGGTGTCACCAGCCTCGCAGAGGGCATGCATAACTGTAAATTTACCCTCCCTTGCCCCATGAACCGTCCTGACAGCATCTGCGTCTATGAAATCTGCGAGGTCATCCAGGAAGCTGTTCACAGCCGGCCTTGTAACCTGGTCCAGTCTTCCATCGCAGTAATCACAGACACTGTAGCCATCCCCAAATTCATAGAGGGCCCTCCTGGCGGCTGCAGGTAAAACACCACCCCTCTGGAGGGGGTTAAGGTTGAGATTGTCCCTCTCAAGTGACCTTGTAATACCATAATCAGCGCATTCCATAATCAATCACCCAGTAAATCAATGATCCTCCGATAAACATGATCACGACTTTCAGGATCCACAACAAATACTCTTATGTCACCCCTCTTTCTTATACTTTGAACAAGTTTTCTGTGGACCGCTGCAACCACAGGAACTTCTGAATCCAGCGCTTCCTCCACAGCCCTCCTGAACCTCTCACTCTTAAGTTCCATTGGCGCTATCTCATCTATCAGGACACAGTCATCCTCTTCCAGAGCACTCATTATCGCTGGAACAGCGATTTCATCAATAACATCAACATTCACACCGTACCTTCCAACCCGCGGCCCCCTGCTATTCACTGAGGCAAGAAGACCCCTCCTACCTGATTTTATATCAACAACCTCAAAGCCAACCCTTGATGAGCCCTCCCTCACCTCCGGGGTGAATATACCCCCCGTAGAAAGACCTTTAAGTTTCAGGTGGTCCTTTATTCTCTCAATAAGGGTGCTTTTCCCACTTCCAGGTCTTCCTGTTATTAAAATTTTCACATGGCTCACCTCAACTTGTCCTCAGATAAGATTTTCAACACCCTCCCTCAGAGCCCATCGCCTCGCCTCTTCAAGTTCATACCTGGATGGGTAACGGTTCAGTTCAGGGTACCGTGATGCCCTGTAGAGGGGTCTGTACTGGCCCATGATGTTCATTACGGTGTCCTTTCCAAGGTTATCTGCGACCCATGATATGATGGGTTTTGTGCAGCACTCAAGGTGCCCTGGAATCAACAGGTGCCTTATTATCATATCTTCACCCCTTATTCTGAGGTGGTTCTCTGATACAACCTCAAAGTAGTTCCTTACGCCGGCAAGTTTCAATGCGCAGTCACTGTTGCCAAATTTGAAGTCGGTGAGGTAGAGGTCCACGATACCTTTCAGTAGCCTCATGGATTCCTGTGAGAGGTACATGTTGCTGTTCCATACCACAGGTACACTGATGGATATCCGCCGGAGGACACGTAGAATGTAGGGTAGTGCGGGGGTCGGGTCTCCCCCGACGAAGTTGACGTTGGCTGAGCCCATCCGCCTCCGCTCCTCTATGAGGGCCGCAAGTCTATCCTCAGGGATGCTGACACCCACAGACGGGTTCTGTGATATGTCCCAGTTCTGGCAGAAGACACAGTTCATTGTGCAACCCGAGAAGAAGATGGTGTGACTGGGCACCAGCGGTGCCTCTTCGCCGTAGTGCAGGAACTCCGATGCAACCCGGGGTGATGTAACACCGCATCTTCCAGGGTTCAATTTACGATCAACACAGCATCTCCAGTGGCACAGTGAACATTTCCTGAAAATCCTCTCTGCAATTTCAATTTTCAGATCAAGGAATGATCCTCTGCACTCCCCTGAACACTCAAAGCCCTGCTCTATTCTTTCATGTTCCCGCCAGAGTTCACTGGTATCTGACTCCCTGCTGAAGGATGCTGGAATGACCTTTGCCTCAAGAAATCTTGCATCCTTCCTTCCATCCCTCACATCAAGGTAGTGGCCAAGAGCATCTTTCAGTGACATTTTAACCTGTTACATGGATTCCCTCAACAATGAGGGGTGCCGTTACAAAGTCTCCAATCTGCCTTCTCTCAAGGTCTGTGGATGAGACGTTATTCATGAGCTCAAATATGTTACCAGAGAGCATCGCCTTCTTCACAGGCGTGAATTCGCCACCCTCCACTAGGAAGGCGTTGTTGGCCTCAACCGAGAAGTCACCTGAGATGGGGTTTGCTGTGTGGGCACCCAGCACATCAGTCACATATATCCCGCTAAAATCATCAAGTGAAACCTCATCCCCAAATTCAAGGATGAAGTTTGTGGTTGAAACCATGGGTATGTCAGAGTAGCCTCGCAGCCCGTTACCTGTGCTCTCACATGAACCCTTGGATGCAGTGTAGATGCTGTGTATGTAGCCCTCAAGGACTCCATCAGCAACAAGGAGTGTTCTCTGGGATGGTGTGCCCTCCCCATCAAAGGGTGATGAGCCAAGGCCTCCCCTCAGTGTACCATCATCGTATATGCTGAGGTCAGGGGATGTTATTTCAGTGCCGATCCTATCAGCCAGGACGGATCTCCCCCTCTGAACGTTATCTGCACTGAATGCCGCGGCAAATGTGCCAAGCAACCCTGCGGCTGCATGGTAATCCAGTACAGCTGACATCCTTCCGCTCTCAACATTTTCACCGCCAAGGGAATCCCTCGCTATCCGGCATGCCCTTCCAGCTATCCATTCAGGGTCTATGTCCATGATACATGATGAATCAGACTCATATGCCGTTGTCCTGGACCCATTTTTCTCTGCATTCACCGATATGTATGCTGAGAATCCCGTTGACCTTGATGAAGCCTCAACACCCTCCGAGTTCAGGATGAATGTTTCAACCATGGATGCTGAAAACCCGCCACTTGTTGGTCTGCAACCCTCATCAAGTGTTTTATCAACCATGACCTCTGCGATGCTGGCAGATTCCCCAACTTCCAGTTCCAGGAATGATGTGTCAAAGATCCCCTTCACTGTGGGGTAGGTGGCCGGCTCTGAGAATCCAAAATTTTCATCTGGATCGGCAAGCTTGAGATTCTCTGTGGCTATTTTAACGGCTCTATGGAGATTCGATGGATCTGAGGTGTATGCAAAGCCCATCCTACCTCCCTTAAGTACCCTTATACCGATACCTGTCATGGATTCTATCTTACCAAAGTCTATGAGGTCCCTCTGAACCTGCACCTCAACTGTATGTTCCCTTTCAATGTAGACTTCAGCCATCTCAGAGTTCCTTAAGGCCAACTTGATGGCCTTTTCAGCGAAATCAAACATCGGTATCCACCCCGACAAATTTATCGATGGCCTCCCTAACTCCATCACCATATTTTCCTGCGGTGACATAATCTGCCATTTCCCTGAGCTCGGGGGCTGCATTGGCAACGGCCACGCTGAGGCCCGCCTTTTCAAGGAATTCAATATCGTTCTCACTGTCCCCTATTGCCATGACATCAGACATTTTAATCCCCATTTTCTCTGCCACAAGCTTCAGGGAAGAGCCCTTATCTACCCGGGGGTCTGTAAGGTGTATTGCAAAGCCCGTGTCATAGACCTCAACATCAAATCCCTTAAGGGCCTCCCTGATGACCTGAACAGGCATTTCCCTGGTGATTGCCACCTCAGATAACCTGAGATCAGAGAACTGGACCTTCGTGGCAGGGTAAATTTTTCTAAGGTGATTGTAGGCGGTTTCTGCCTTTTCGATATCACCCAGAACCCTTATATCCCCATTAGAGTATATCACGCCGCCATTTTCAGCCACAATACCACCACTTGTCCCTATAAGGACAGATGTCGCCATTGCAAAGCACAGGACATTCCCTGTCACGATTATGACAGGGATTCCTTTTCTTTCAGCACCCCTGAGGGCCCTGAGAGCGCTGATGCACAGTTTTCTGGTGCTGTCGGTTATTGTACCATCTATGTCAACCGCAATGGCCCTCATCACTGCACCCTGAATGAACTGTAGCGGTAGGCTATGTTGCAGGTCCCCTCCCTTGAAACCATACAGGCCCCAACAGGGTTTGTGGGCGTGCACTGGGTCTTAAAGAGTGAGCATTCCTCTGGCCTTGCAACACCCCTCAGTATTGCGCCGCATATGCAGCCAGTGGGCACCTCAACGGCATCAGCGACGTCAATATCGAATTTTTCCCTTGCATTGAACTCTGAAAATTCATCCCTGATCTCATATACAGATTCAGGTATGACCGGGAATCCCCTCCACTCCCTCTCGGTTATGCGGAAAACCTCATCCATCGCCTGCTGGGCCTTTATGTTACCCTCAGGTTTCACCGCCCTCTTATATTCATTCTCAACCTTTGCCTCGCCCCTTTCGATCTGCCTGAGTATCATGTACACTGCCATGAGTATGTCAAGGGGGTTGAATCCTGCTATGACCTGAGGTATTCCGTAGTCCCGTGAGAAGGGCTCATAGGGTTTCATGCCGATTATGGTTGATACATGGCCCGGCTCTATGAGGGCGTTGAGGTTAACCTCCCCTGATTCTATGAGGAATTTGAGTGCTGGGGGTATCAGCCTGTGGCAGGATAGGACTGAAAAGTTCTCTGGTGGGCCTGATAGTATCTCCGATGCTGTTGTTGGTGCGGTGGTCTCAAAGCCTGCCGCCATAAAGACGACCTCCCTGTCAAGTTTTCTCGCTATATCCACCGCATTTCCCACACCGTAGACTATCCTGACATCGGCGCCCTCGGCCCTAGCATCTGCAAGTGACCCCTTCGAACCAGGAACACGGAGCATGTCACCGAATGTTGTGATTGTAACGCCCTGCCTTGCAAGTTCTATGCACTCGTCTATTTCTCTTGCGGGGACGCAGCAGACAGGGCACCCCGGCCCGGCCACCACCTCAACCTCGTCGGGGAGGAGTGATCTTACTCCATGCTGCATTATAGTGTGTTCATGTGAACCGCAGACGTGCATTATCTTAACAGGGCGTGATATTTCATGTATCCTTGAAACCAGTTCCCTTGAAAGATTCTTCATAGGCTACCACCAAATTACAGTTAAGGTCTATTTATCATGATCCATATATATAACTGGCAGTGGATTTATTAAGCAGGGGGATTATCAACCATGACACCCATCATCCTAATACTAATCTTCTGCGCCTCACTGCTCGGTGTTATAAGATCAGCGGACATCTTTGTGGACAGGATCGTTGATATCGGGAGGGCGCTTGGAATATCACAGATAATACTTGGAGTTACGGTTGCAGCTGCAGGGACATCTCTTCCTGAGTTCGGGTCCGCCATGATCTCTGTCCTTACAGGTAGCCCTGAACTCGGTGTGGGTGTGGTGATAGGTTCGAACATATGGAACATCGCGGGTATCATAGGGATATCTGCCATTCTCTCCTGTGCTGTTACAACAAACAGGGATGAGATCCGGAGGGATGGATTATTCGGGCTTCTCAGCATCCTGATACTTTCATCTTTCATGCTCATGGGGCCCATTGGCCCTCTTACAGGTGCCGTTCTCCTCAGCATCTATGGTGTTTACCTTTTAATTCTTATAAAGAAGCAGAGGAAATATTACGCGAGCCACCTCATAGAGGGTGGTGATGCTGGCTGGAAGACCATTGTAACTGCAGTTTTAAGTTTCTTCGGGCTTGTGGTGTTCTGCAGGGTACTGGTTTACAGCGCAGTTGGAATTGCCGCGGTTCTCCATATTCCTGAGATGATAGTCGGCCTTTTTGCCCTTGCCATCGGGACAAGCCTTGCTGAACTTGTTGTCGCTGTTAACTCTGCAAGGAAGCATATGTGCAGCCTCTCACTGGGCACGGTACTTGGGAGTAACATATTCAATATCCTCATAGGCATAGGGGTTCCATCATTATTCGTGAAAATCCCTGTTGAGCCCCTCTCAGTTGTGCTTGATGCCCCCATTTTGATAGTTGTGACAGTTATTGTAATGTACTTCATGTGGACGGATATGGAGCTTAGAAGAGTTGAAGGAGTCGTGCTTCTCATTATATACATAATCTATGCTGCCTTAAGAATAGCAATCACAGGTTGAATAAAAAAATAAAAGGAAAGGGTTTATTTTCTCCTTGATATCGCTGAACCTGCTGCCACAAGAAGCATTCCTGCAATAAATGCAGTTAGAGGTGCTCCTGTTGGCTTCATTGGTACGGTTCCCGGTCCTGGTTGAGGTCTAGGTGATGGTCCCGGAGATGGACCTGGACCTGGTGATGGTTCAACATCAATCTCCACATCAGTCGTGTTGTTACCCCCACTTGAACCTGAACTCACGGTTGCAACGTTCACGAATGTGCCGCGCCTTATGAGCTGGACCACCATGTCAAGGACCGCGCTTGAGCCTGCTGGGAGGTCGCCTACCATCCAGACACCAGTTGCAGGGTTATATGAACCCCTGGTGGCATTGGAGGATATGTACCTCATGGCATCTGGCAGCCTGTCGGTAACCATTGTGTTGAGTGCTGTGTCGGGTCCATTGTTGGTTACTGTTATAGTGAACCTTACGTTCTGACCCACACGCACAGCCCTTCTATCCACTGTCTTGTTAATGATGAGCTCTGCCCTTGGGTTAACTGTTACAGTGGCATTGGCGCTCTTATCAGGGTTCGGGTTGTAGGTATCCGCCACCACATCCGCAACGTTAACCAGAGTGG
>NZ_JASFYG010000006.1 GCF_030055435.1 Methanothermobacter sp. | reverse complement strand
TACCGATGATGGGCTTGGTAGGCCGTTACCCTACCAACTACCTAATCGGCCGCAGACCCATCCTTGGGCACCCCGAAGGGTGTTTCGGTGAAGCACCATTCCAGGCCGCATCACCTATCCGGGTTTATCCCCAGTTTCCCGGGGTTATCCCGGTCCCAAGGGCAGGTTATCCACGTGTTACTGAGCCGTTCGCCACGAACACAAGGTTCGTTCGACTTGCATGGCTTAATCGAACCCCAATAGCAGTAGCCTCCGCCAGGATCAAACGGACTTAAAGGAGTTGAACATGGGGGAGGATCTGGCTGGGTGGGAATTCACCACTAGCTCCTGCCACATTCATTTTCCTATCCCTGCATCAAACCGCAATTGTTAATTGCGGCTATCATGATCGTGATATGTTTACCATGGTTATGAACCGGGTCAATCACAGCAAGCCTTCATGGTTAACTCATGAACCCGCGCCACTGGACAAACCATGGCACACCCAGTACACAGCCCCCCACCAAACACAAACAAAATCGAAAAAATTGCAAAGTGGTGGTAGGAGATAATTGAGAAGTTCGACAACCATGATTGAATATAAATCTCAAAAAAGAAAAAAAGCAGACTGAAATCAATCATTAAAGACGCCGGGGACGGGATTTGAACCCGCGCGATCCAAAGGATCATTGGCTTAGCAGGCCAACGCCGTACCAGACTGGGCCACCCCGGCCTACTTAAACCTATCTGTGTTCAGCATTATAAGTTTTTCGTTACATGGGTGGGCACGTTCAGGGGTTGACAGACCTTCCATCTACCGGTGATCCCGCTGACTGGCTCCACCCCGTTAATCCGCAAGCATCAGCTGTCCATGGTAGGGCTGCTCCTTTCCAGGCCTGACCCGTTCCCATGACTAAGATGGTTTACCCTGACCCTCCAGTCAGGGCCCCATCACCACTGATCCTGCGGGACGAGGCTTCGACACCAATCAGCAGGGCCGATAAACAGTCGATCAGCCGCCCCCTGAACTTCGACCGCGCCGTATAGGGGATTTGCGCTTACAGAGGACCCCTAACCCTCCGGTCTAGCCCATTGTATCCATTATACTAAGTAGTATTTTAATGTTTCTATGGACATATCAATCCCCTGCATCTCATGGAATGTATCCTTAACCATAATGCACAGTGCAGTGGTATAAATAAGTGGTAAATTAATTAAACTAACATTTCATATTAATTCCATGGACACGCTCATAGCAATTAGTCTCATTCTGAGCCTATACATGGCCTTCAATATTGCCGCAAACGATATAGGTAACTCTGTGGGTACCGCTGTCGGTAGTGGTTCTCTCAGGATGAAAAATGCCCTCCTGCTGGGGGGATTTTTTGTATCAGTTGGGGCGCTTTTCCTTGGTGGGGGCGTCATAAAAACAATAAGTGAAGGGATAATCCCCCAGGGACTCCTTAATCCCAGAACAGTCCTTGTTATAACATTAACATCATCAATCTGGATAACATTCACCATCATAAAAAAAATACCCATTTCAGGTTCTGATGCCATTGTAAGTTCAGTTATTGGTGCTGGAATAGCAAGTATCGGCATTCAGAACATGAGAACAGATGTTATTGGCTTCATAGTGCTGAGCTGGATTATGTCACCGATTGCAGGTTTTTTCACAGGATTCGTAATCTACAAATCCATCAGAAGGGTTTTAATAAAACCACTTCAGGGTATGGGTATGCGAGACCGGCTCGAAAAGGTATTTTCATATCTTCAGATACTGAGTTCCTCGTTTTCAGCCCTTAACCTTGGGGCCGTGGATATAGCAGTCGCAACAGGTGTTATATTTGCGACTGGTTATGCTGGTGGATACTGGATCAGAATACTGGGGGCTCTTGGGCTTGCTTCAGGAATTCTGCTGGCTGGTAACAGGGTGACAGAAACAATTGGGAGAAGAATAACAGATCTCACACCAAGTAGAGGCTTTGCAGCCCAGCTATCAGCATCATTTATCGTTTATCTCTTTCTGGGTTATGGTATGCCCGTATCGCCAACACAGACCCTTGTGGGGTCGGTGATAGGCGTTGGGGTTGCACATGGGACATCAACGGTCGAATATGACGTAATAAGGCACATAGCATACACTTGGATAGTTACGATACCCACATGCGTCATCCTATCAGCTGCAATTTATACTATCACAGCCTTTATATGAACATTAAAGGCTTTTGAGGGCCCTTATAATATCCCCATCCGCAATTATCCCCACCATTTCACCATCAAACACGACAACAAGCTGATTTATTATTCCCTCATCCGATGAGTAGTCATTCATCTTCTCAATGGCATCACCAAGTGTCTCATCCGGGGCCACAGTGGCAACATCCCTCACCATGACCTCTCCCACTCTTGTGCCGAGCTCATAGTTGTCAAGTATCAGGTTGTGGCCGAGGTCTGAGGCGGTTACAATTCCAACAAGTTTTCCCTCCTCAATGACGGGGAGAGCGCTTATCCTGTGCTTCATCAGTTTTTCAAATGCAAAAACCACGTCTTCAGATGGTTCAACTGTTATAACATCCGTCGTCATTACTTCCTTAACCTTAACTTCATTAAGTTTTTTCAGCACCTTTCTCTCCTCCCTTAACACTGGTTTTTGTCAGTGATTTTATAATTGAATCTATCGTGGTTACAACATCTATATTCTCAATAACAGGCACGTTGTGTTTTTTTGCCTGGCTTTCAATGTATCTGTGAATTCTTCTTATTGCCCAGAAGTAACTTATATACCTTTTAAGTGGCCTCCTGGCCCACATCTGTCTGCAACGTGAATAAAACCTTCCCTTATGGACGTTCTCATCTGAAACCGTGAGTACAAACATTGCAACATTTTCCTTGTTTATGAGGTCATCCCTTATAAACCCAGGGACTATATGCACACCCTCAATCACTATGCTTATACCCTCTGTGAGGGCCCTCTCAATTACAGCCTCCACACCGATGCTCACAGTGTCCACGTGATCCCTGAATCCAATTAGGACCTCGTCAAGTTCCGGTGGTGGGGGTATTCTGAGGGACTGGTAAGCTGTGTAGCTTGATTCATAAATGGACGGGAGAAGTTCCCTCGAGACTATTTTACGCATTACCTCCCTTATCATGTCGGTGCTTATCATGTTCCTTATGCCAAGGCGGTTTGCAACCTCAAATGCAATTGATGATGTTCCAACCCCGGAGGCCCCCCCTATGAGTATTATCAGGGGCTCCTTGCACTGCCTTATTCGTCTCCAGAGCATGTACTTCTCTGCTACCTCAGGATCCTCCCTTTTCAGGTGCTCTGAGACCACATCAACGAGTTCCTCTATTGTTATGACATCTACATTATTCTTTTTAAGGTGAGCCTCAATTCTAGAAGCAAATGTATATGCCTTGTTGGGGTCCATCTCTGCCCTGGTAAGTGAACGTGCCAGAACGCCCTTGGAGAAGGGCTCCGTGTATTTTTTTCCGCTTACTTCTCCCTGAACCATGATCATGGTCTCACCTCAAAAAGAACTTGCCATAATCTGAAATCCAGTTTTTATATATTTAACTGGATCTCAGATTTAAAATTTCAGCATTTATAGATCCATCCTCTTCAATTTCAATGAGGGCTGCTCTGCCATCTGAAAGCTGTCCCGGATTGACAACGATGGTCTCACCTATATAGTCCACTCCAGGGGACTCATGGATGTGGCCACAGATGTGCAGGGAGGGCCGGTGTCTTTCTATAGCATCTCTCACTCCCCTGCTTCCAACATTATCCCCAGAGGGAATCCTATCAAGTGATGTTCCATGTGGTGGTGCATGGGTTACAAGAATGAGGAGATCCCCTTCACCAGGATTTTTCATGAGATCATTCAGTTCTGCTTTTATTTCATCCTCTTCCAGTTCAAGGGGTGTGTTAAACGGTGTCGGGTTTGAACCCCCAAGGCCACATATCGATATATTCTTAATGTTAATGGATCTTCCATGAATATTCACAGCCTTTGAGTTTTCTATTTTAGCTACAGCCCCATGGGGATCGCAGTTACCGGGTACAGCAATAACAGGGATGTTATGGGATGCCAGGTCATTAAGGAGCTCCTCAACGAGTTCCACAGGCCCGAAGTGTGTTATGTCACCCGCAACAACAATTAGGTCAACCCTGTTATCTTCTATAAATTTGTGAAGTTCAGGTATGTTTGAACCATGAAGATCACTTACAGCGAGAATTTTCATAAAAAACCACGCTCCATTAATCCCTGAAAAAGGAGCCTATTTCCTTTAAACCCTTTTTTACATCCTCTGAATCGCCATAAACGGCTATAAGATCGTCTTCTTCAAATTCAATTATAAGGCTGTGGGTTTCGGCAATATCCTGAACCCTATCCTCGGCTATTGGTTCCTTGAGGTGCACTCTTGCAGCTGCAAATCCCGGTGGGGCGCCAACAATGAACCTTGACTTTGTTTCAGGGGGTTTGTGAATCTCCTCACCCCTTGAGGCCCTCTTTAATTTTTCAATCCATTTCTCAGGGTAATCAGGGGCCACTGACTCTGCAAGTTCAAGGAGTTTCTCCTGGATTGAGTTGAGCATATCATTTATTCTCTTAAGCTCCCTGATCATCTCAGGGTTCTCTGTATCTGATTTATAGAAATTTATTGACGTCCTAACAAGCCTTATGTCCTCTGTAATTTCCACTGGAACATCAACATCCCTCTTTCGAAGGTCTGTCAGGAGTTCAACAAGCACGAACCATGTCTGTTCAACAGGTAATGTCATAGATGTCCTTCCAGAATTTTTAGGGTTGTATGGTTTATCTTTGCACCCGCTTCTTCAAGTTCCTTTCGGATCTCCTCAACACTACTGTAGGAGCTGAGGATAAGCACATGATTGCTCTGTGTGCCCCGGATGGATAGTATGGCCACCTCGTCATCATCAGATAATTCCTTCTTTTCAAGGCCCGCCTTGTACTCCACAAAGGGTCTGAATTCTTCTGGAAGATCCTTCAAAGTGAATATTCCCTTTAAAGTAGCTATAAACAAAAAAACACCTCACTTTATGGGACTCTAAATCCCCGAAAAAAATTAATAATTGGGTCTTAACCGCTTCCAGGTGCAAGGCGGTCGAGTTCCTCGAGCTTTTCAAGGCACTCGTCCACGCATACCTGGTGGGCGTCAACCACAAGGTCCTCTTTTGGAAGACCCATCGCAAGTCCAAGCAGCTGTGCGAGGTGAAGTACCGGAATGTCAAATTCTTCGCCGAATTTTTCCTTTATCTCCATCTGACCAACGTCAAACTGGAGGTGGCAGAATGGGCAGACGTTTACTATTGCGTCAACACCTGCTTCCTTCATGTTTGTGAGTTTTTCCCTTGTGAAGTCAAGTGCAACGTCCAGGTCCCTTGATCTCACTCCACCACCGGCACCGCAGCACATCATCTTGTCCTTGTATTCAACTGATTTGGCGCCAGTTACCTCAACAATTTCATCCAGTATCGTTGGCCTTTCAGGGTTGTCTATGTTTATCTCATCACTTGGTTTGAGGAAGTGGCATCCGTAGTGCACTGCAACGTTGAGGTTGAGGGGCTTTTCGACGAGTTCTGAGAGTTTGTCAAGTCCAACATCGTTGTACAGTATTTCAGCAAAGTGCCTGACGTTGATTTCTCCCTTGTATTCCCTTCCAGTCTCCTTGAGGATTTCATTGATTTTTGCCTTCATCTCCTCGTCTTCCTTGAGGAGGTGGTTTGTCTCGAAGAGTGAACCGAAGCATCCGTTACATTCGGTCATGATGTCCGCGCCCATGTCCTCAGCAATTGTTATGTTCCTTGCTGCTATTGCGGCCCATGTTGTTTTATCAAATGAACCGAATACCCCTGGTGCTGGACAGCAGGATGCTCCTTCCATGTCCTTCAGTTCAATACCGAGTTTATCGAATAGAACCCTTGTTGCCTTTTCAATTCCAGGGTACCTGTTGTTCATGATACATCCTAAAAAGTATGCGATTTCCATTTGCATTCCTCCTTATTCAAGTTCACCTGTTTCCCAGTTGTAGCCTATTAACTGGTCAAAGCCTGTTGCCTTGATGATTTTCTGAACCTCTTCAAGTGCTTCAGGGAACTGGTGTGTTGTTGGTGGTAGTTCTCCAAGACCGACAGCCTTTCGAAGCTCCATTGTTGCGTCGTTGATTGGTACTCCATGGCCTGTTTTTATAACGAATGATCCAACTGCCCTGTGTGCTGGTGCCATGAAGCCTGCTTTGGCTGCTTCGTTCCTTGCAAGTTTCACGACATCCACGATTCTGACCTTACGTGGGCACCTTTCCTGGCATGCATAGCATGTTGTGCACATCCAGAGGGTTGGGTCTGAGATTATTTCATCCTTTAATCCAACATTAGCCTTCCTTATTATCTGTCTTACCCTGTAAGGGGTTCTTCTTCCAGATGGGCATGATCCTGTGCATGTACCACACTGGAAACAGTATTCCAGGCTCTCACCGCCGGCAGCCTTTATTTTCTCGGAGAATTCCTTGTCAATATTACCCTTTCTGATTATGTTTTCTTCTCTCTGCAGTAGAGTCATTATATCACTCCTTTCGCTTTTCTCCTCTTCCTCCTCTGATTCTTCTTCAGAATCAGAATCCTCCGAAGAGTCTTCATCCTCAACTACCTCCCCGTCCTCCCGGGAGGTTTCAGCAGGTTCTTCAGATTCACCCTCCTCAACATCTGCAGTTTCAGGTTCTTCAGCTGATGCTTCCTCAGAGGCCCCCAAAGGTTCTTCAAGCTTTTGAGGTTCCTCTGATTTTTCTGTTTCTGCAGATACAGAGGGTTCATCTGAAGGTTTTTCTTGAGGTTGAGGTTTTTCTTCCTGTTTGGTGGACTCTGTTGATGTCTCCGTTTTCTCTGGCTCCCCTGCTTTACTGTCCTCTTCCTTCTTCTCACCCATCAACATTTCTTTTAGGCGTTTTAGAACTGACATTGTTTTTCACACCCTGAAAGATCCCTGGTTAGCAAACCTCAGAATTTTCTTATTAGACTGTGATTTTTATGGGTATATAAAGATTCCTAAAATTTGCCGATGTGTAACCTTTAAGGTGACACCTGAGGATTGTATCCTAAGATACCGGTAAGTGACAGACGGTGCAAGCAACGAGCAAGACTGTAATGGTTAAGTAATCCCTGACTCCAAGTAAGTAACAGACGGTGTAAGCAATGAGCAAGACTGGATACCAGATAAAATTACATGACGGACCCGCAAGGCTGGGTCTTCTCGGAGATTCTGAAACTCCCCTACTTGTAAAGTATGAAAAGATGGAAATCGCCCCATACGAAACCATCCCACACAATGTACCCCGGGAAATCGCAGAGTGGGGGGTCACTGAAACCCTGGAGATGGCCTCTGAATCTGATTCAGAATACGCATTCATACATGGATCCCGCTACACTGACCTCAGAGTAAGGTGCGCCCTTGAACTTGAGGAGATCGGTTTCAGGAAACTCATAGTGGCAAATATGGATGAACTGCTCCGGAGACCCATGGAGATGGTTCGGATTCTGACTGGAATACGTGAGGCCATAAAACCCGAAACCATGCTATGTTCAACATTCTCCCCTCCAGCCTTCATCCCCCTCCTCGCGTATATGGGTGTGGATGTGTTCTCAGATGCCGCTGCAGAGTTCTATGGTATGATCAATGTTCTGTTCACCGAAACCCATACCTATCCCCTGGACACCTACCGGCTCGGTAGTTACAGTAAAGATGAACTGATTGAAAGGAACAGGCTGACACTGGATCTGGTGCTAAGGGAGGTCCGTGAACACATAAAGAATGGTACACTGAGAAACCTCGTCGAGGAGCGTGCCGCCTCCTCACCCCAGAACATGTCTGCACTCAGAACACTGGACCATGAAATGCAGGAATTCCTCCAGAAGTACACCCCCCTCTACTGATGGGGTTTCCAGTGCCCCGGCACCGCTATTATAATATAATGGTAGGGTCCAGCACCTCCCACGGACTCCACAGTGAAACCATGGCCTTCAAGAATCTCTATGACCTCATCCTCAGATAGCCTTAGATCGATGTGCGGTCCCGGTGTTCCCGCTACCTTTTTAAAATCAACCACAACCAGCCTTCCAGTCCCACTGAGGAGTCTTTTGACCTCGGCCATCAGTGGTTCAACCTCGCCGTTGACCACTATCCCATGGAAAACGTTGGCCATGAAGTAAACGTCAACTGTTCTATCAGGAACCGGCAGTCTATGGGTTATATCGGCAACAAGAGGTAGTATGTTACTCCCTCTGCCCATTTTGGACCTCAGTTTCTCAACTGATTCTGGGTATACATCAACCGCGATGACCCTTCCCTCATCACCAACAGCGGATGCTGCTTCAAGTGAAATAAATCCATCACCACAGCCAGCATCAAGAAATGTGTCCCCGGCCTTCAATGGAAGCATCTCAATGAGCTTTTTAGCATCTATGAGGTCCCTTGTCGATTTACCGCCACCCACATGGATCTTACGGGGCATGTTAACACCATACTTATCTCTTTTTTTATATGATAAAATTTTCACGATCTCCCTGCGAATCTCATTAACCTTGATTGTGCATCATCAAGTGCCTTAACCAAACATGATCAAAACGGATCGCCAATGAAAATCATACAGTGCTTTGTGATGTTCAGATCCAAGGGCACCTATAAATAAACGCCCGGAGAGAATTATTAAATGGTGTATTAATATGATAGAAAAGATGGAGCTTACCATGACAAATGGCACGGTGCACCACTTCAAGAGGGGGGAGTTTGGGGTGGAAAATATAAAGGTTGATAAGGAGAAGTGCTTTATACTGGTGAGCTTCTCTGAGAGGGAGTTCGGTAAAAAGGAGATAATAATACCCCTGCAGAATGTTGAAAAGTGCGAATACCTCCTAAGGTAATCAGATTATCATTCCCTCCACAATGCGGCGGGGCGCGCCTGCAACCTCAACAAGGTACTCAGCCTCTATGAAGTGGAGTCCAGCGGGAACAATAAGGCAGTGAAGTGGATCCCCAAAGTCCTCATTAAGAAGTGAGGATATTGCATCGGCCCTCACTAAGGGCCTTTCAGAGCCGGCCCTTGCAATTACAACTGCCAGGGTTTTTTCATTGATTGTCTCATCACCAAGTTTCTCTGATGCCCTCAGCAGGTATTCAAGGCCCTCATTTGCAGTCATATACCTCCTTTTATGGGCCTCTATATCAAGGAGCACCAGTGAATGGGAATCCCTCTCAAGGTTATCCTTTATATTAATGTAGGGGGATGTTGGGAAGTAATTTTCCGATGTGAATGGTACCGTGATTATCCTCCCGAACTTGTAGGCCTGCAGCCCTGCAAGGCCGGGTGCAGCGGATATTATTGATGATGCATGAATGACCCTTGTCTCTATGCCCCTCCTCCTTGCATCAAGGATCAGTTCTGTGTGGGTGGTTGCAACGAGGGGGTCCCCCGGGACGAGGAGTGCAACATCGGATTTTTCTGCCTCAACAAGTGGTATCCTTTCCTCCTCAATTTCCTCCCTGCGCAGTATATCTATATCCTTACCGGTTAATTCCTCAATTGCAGATAAACTGGCCCCCTGAAGGATTGCGGTGTAGAATTCGGCGTAAACCCTGCTGCAGGCCTTTAAGGCCTTCAGACCCTTAACTGATATATCGTTTTCATCGTAAAGTCCAAGTCCAATTATGTAAAGCATCTCTCACCCTCTCATAATATCATAACGTTATAATAATGTTTCAGAAAAAACCAGTATATAAGTGGCTTAAACTGTAACAGGAAGTTCACCATGAAGGGTTTAAAGGTTCCGAAGAAAAAGGCCAATGACGTAATCAGAATTTTAAGTGAGAGGTCTCTCCTGAACAGGGATTACAGGATAAAAAGGGATGAAAGCCATGTTTACATACCGGTGATCGACGCCGGGGTTGCAGGGGAATTTGATGATGTTGAGGTCATAGATGATGTTTTTGAGAGAAGTAAACGCTCCCCGAGAAGTCTTACTGATATGCTGAAATCCAGGATCCCTGAGGACGTGCTTGCATCCATCAGGCGGTCCTTTGATATAATAGGTGATACCGTTATCCTTGAAATACCCGAGGAGCTCCATGACTACAGGCATGCGATAGGTGAGGCCGCCCTTAAATTCACAGGACGGAGTGCCGTGTACATGAAGAGGAGTGGGGTGAAGGGTGTTACAAGGACCAGGAAACTTGAGCTCATTGCAGGTTCTCCGGTATCTGAAACCGTCCATAGGGAGTACGGAAGCCGTATAAAGGTTGATATAAGGAGTGTGTACTTCAGCCCCCGGCTTGCAAATGAGAGGGAAATCGTTGCCAGACAGGTGAAGGAGGGGGAGGTTGTCCTTGACATGTTCGCAGGTGCCGGGCCCTTTGCAGTTGCAGTTGCAAGGCATGGGAAGGCATCCAGGGTATACGCGGTTGATATAAACCCCGCTGCTGTCGGTTACATCAGGGAAAATGCCCGTCTGAACCGGGCAGAGGATATCATAGTCCCTGTTGAGGGTGATGTGAGGGAGTTCCTGAAGGATAAGGAGTGCTTTGCAGACCATGTGATCATGAATCTCCCAGCAACTGCCTGCGAATTTCTTGATGACGCCATTCGGGCTGTCAGGGATGGGGGCATCATACACTACTATGAATTTTCAAGGGACTTCGAAACCCCTGTAAAACGCCTGAGGGACGCCGCGGCACCCTTCAAAGTGGAGATCCTGGATAGGAGAAGGGTGAAGTCAAGGAGTCCAGGTGTGTGGCATATTGGTATCGATGCAAGAATAAAAAAGTTGTGAGATCAGAACGATTCAGCATACCCCATTAATCATAAAACAATAGCTGAAATCAGAGGGGATCCATTATACCATTCTCTGTTATGATGCCGTCTATAAGATCAGAGGGTACTATGTCAAATGCCGGGTTGATGGCCTCGGTATTTTCCGGGGCTATCCTGCAGCCCCCATAATAGAGGACCTCTTCGGGACTCCTTTCCTCTATCTCGACATCATAAATTGAATTTTCCCTGTCAAAGGTGCTGAGGGGTGCTGCAACGTAAAAGGGTACATTGAACCGTTTTGCTGAGAGTGCAACCATGAGTGACCCTATCTTGTTTGCCACGCCACCCTCTGCCACACGGTCAGCACCTATTATAACCTTATCTATCATTCCCCTCTGCATTAGGTATCCCGCTGCAACGTCCGCTATCAGTTTAACGGGTATGCCCTCCTGCTGCATCTCCCAGACACTCAAACGGGCACCCTGTCCCACGGGCCTTGTCTCATCACATATAACGGTTATATTCTTTCCCTGATCCCTGGCTGCCCTCACAACACCCAGGGCCGTGCCGTAGTCAACACAGGCAAGGGCGCCTGCATTGCAGTGGGTTAAGATTGTATCGCCATCCTGGATTATGCTGGCCCCGTGAGCCCCTATGGCCCTGTTGGTCTCCATATCCTCCCTGTAGATCTTCAGGGCCTCGTCAAGTGGGGACCCGGATTTCATTACACGGTCCACTGCCCAGAAAAGGTTCACTGCGGTTGGCCTTGATGACCTTATCTCCTCTGCAGCCCTTTCAGTGTCCTCTCCTGCAAGGTCTGCCAGGGCAACTCCAAATGCTGCTGTCACCCCAATGGCCGGTGCGCCCCTTACAACCATGTTTTTTATTGCGTATATGACGTCCCGGTAGTTTTCACACTCAAAGTACTCCAGTGAATCGGGAAGTTTTCTCTGATCTATAAGGATGAGTCGGTTGTCCTTCCATTCCAGTGTCTTCATGGTTATCACGGGATTTTCAGTAGTGGCTTGCTGGTGTCATGTCAAGGTGCCTGTCAGCGCCCTTTTTACCTGGAATACCGTAGGCGTCTGCCCTGCACTGTGTGCATGCCCTGAATACGGGTATTATCTTTTCAACCTCGTTCCTTACCCTCTCGATCTCCTCACAGGTTGGCCGTGGGTAGTCCTTCATCTCGCCCATCGGTATGAGTGGTATGACGTTCATGAGGGAGGCTCCCCTCTTTTTAACCTCCCTTGCAATGTCAACTATGTGTTCATCATTGAGGCCAGGTATGAGTACACTGTTGACCTTAACAATGATCCCCTTCTCTGCAAGTTTCTCTATACCCTCAAGCTGATTCTTTGAGAGAACCTCGAAGGCCTCCCTTCCATGGTAGACCTTATCCTTGTAGATAACAAAGGAGTATATCTTCTCACCTATGTCAGGGTCAATGGCGTTCACGGTTACTGTGACTGTGTTAACACCAATTTCTGCAAGTTCATCAGCCTTATCTGGAAGAAGCAGACCATTGGTGCTGAGGCATTTTAGGAGCTCCGGAAACTTCTTGCTGGCCTTTTTGAAGAACTCAAAGGTCTCCTCATTTGCAAGGGCATCGCCGGGCCCTGCAACCCCAATTACACTTATGGGCATCTCGTTCTTAACCCTCTCAACGTGTTTTACTGCATCATCAGCGGTCATTATCCTTGCAGTGACCCCTGGCCGGTTTTCGCATTCACTTATATCCCTTGTGCAGAACTTGCAGTGGATATTGCAGCGGGGTGCGATGGGCAGGTGTATCCTTCCAACCCTGTCGTGCAGTTTCTCATTGAAGCAGGGGTGGGCCTTTGTTATGTGGGCGAAGCGTGTCTGTCTCTGTTCAGGCATGTTTTTTCACCTCATATCCTCTATTATTTCCCTGGCCTTTAAAATCCATTCATCCCTTAGCACCTCATCGGTACATACAAGGGCTATTATGTTATCCTCTGAAAGGTCCCTTATAACCCGGAATCCCTCTGGTATTATACGGAATATTGCATCGTAGACCCTCTTCTTCAGGTTCATTGAGGGGTCGTGGACCGTCATTCCACTGATATCCGAGATGGGGTCCTCAATCACCACCTCAAAGCGGGATGGCTGCCGTACCCTGCCACGTCCCTGTGTCTCCCAGAGCCTTTCAAGTAGCTGTGGAAGGTACGTCTCGTCCCTTATCCTCAGGTGGACTGCTCCTGTGACCTTATCAACCTCCATCTCAGCCATGTCCTCAAGGTAAATCGGCTCAGAGGTCTTCTGTGTCTTAACCGCTATGATGAAGACCGGCTCTCTGGGATCAACCCATATTCTCAGGTCATCAACTGCCCTTGCAAGCTGGAGATCCTGGAGAACCTGGCGGGCTATTATCTCATAGACCTCTGCACCCCTGGGGTCATAGCACTCAACATTTATCCCCATTTTAACCCTCACTGACGTCTTTCATTCCAGAAACAAGGAGGGCCGCTCCAACTGCGCCTATGTGCTGTGAATATGGGGGTACGATAACATCGATACCGCCCAGGATATCACTTACCGCCTTAACAAGGCCCTCTATAAGGGATGTTCCACCCACCTGTATGAGGGGTTCCCTCACATCTATTTCCTGGAGCTGCTGCTCATATACCTGTTCGGCCACCGAATGGCATGCCGCGGCTGCTGCGTCCTCCCTTGAAACTCCCGCTGCAAGTGCGGTTACAAGGTCCTGTATACCAAAGACTATGCAGTAACTGTTGAGCATCGCCTTCCGGTAGTCCCCCTTCAGTGCCAGGCTTCCAAGTTCATCTATCTCCACTCCAAGCCTTCTGGCTGTTATCTCCAGGAAACGTCCTGATGCACCGGCGCAGATACCCCCCATGGTGAAGTTGTCGGGTATTCCATCGTTGACTGTTATGACCTTGTTGTCCATACCACCTATATCAAGGACCGTTGCCTCCCCCTTCTGGTGGTCTGCAAGGAACACTGCACCCTTGGAGTTTACGCTGAGTTCCTCCTGTACGAGGTCGGCCCCGTAATGTTTTCCTATGGTTAACCTGCCGTAACCTGTAACTCCTATCCCATCAAGGTCCTTCAGCGTGTAACCTGTACCTGCGAGGGCCTCCTCTATGCCCTTCTCTGCCGAGCCAAGGACATCTGTTGTGGGAAGCCATCCTGTCCCTATGACCTCGTTATCCTCCATCAGAACTACCTTGGTGGTTGTTGAACCCGAATCGATTCCAAGTGTGAGGCCCTCCTGTTTCTCCCTTGCAAGTATGCTCTTCCTTGCCACTATTGTGGAGAGCGCCTCCATGCGTATGAAGAGCTCATCAGCCTTTGTTCTCTCTGTGAATGAGTAGGTTACAACTGGAAGCCTTGTGTTCTGCTGTATGAACCTCCTTATCTCATTCCTTACAAGGGCACCCTCTGCGCATCTGAAGCAGGTTGCTATGAAAACCGCGTCGGCATCTGTTTTGCCCTCAACGATTGACATTGCCCTTGCAATCATGAGTTTCAGGCTTGAACTGGCACAGTTGAACCCAAATTTTTCATAGGCCTCTTCTATGTAGTCAAGGTCAGCCTCGGGGATTACTATTTCGGCCCCGAAAGTCCTCGCCGCCTTTTCAATTTCCTTCTGAACACCGCTGTATTCTGTTCCGCATGAAATCTGGGCTATTTTAACCATTTTGAGCCTCCAGTTCGTCCAGGAATTTGTTTATCCTGTTAACCACATCTATTGTCTCTTCCCTTGTTTTAGGGTATTTCAGTTCAAGTGTGGGTATGCCCTTCTTTCTGAGCTGGAATACGCAGAGTTCATTTGTCCTTGCGCATCCTATGCATCCAAAGCCAAATGGAGCATCCTCCATTATTATGGCGGCATCCGCCTCCTCTATGAGGGGTCCAAGGATTGCCATTCTCCCCCTCACACCTGAGGGAACCTCAATTGCCGCGTACTTCAGGCCTTTTATCGGGTCCTCCTCGGTTATATTGAAGGGTGGTGAATCAATTTCAGGGTCTGTGACCTTCTTTCTGATTTCTTTCTGGATTACAAGGGGCTCATGTCCCCTTCTTTCAACAAGATCTGCGAGTATAAGTGAATTTGGTGGAAATATCGCTATCTTCAATAGAATTCCCCCCTGTCTTCCTCCTGGGGTCTTCTGGCTATTTCAACCATGTCTGTGAAGAGGCCCTTTGTGGCGTCAACGATTCCCACTGCACAGAGAACCTCACCCTTCTCCTTCAGGGGTACCACGACCACAGGTATCCCCTTGTAGGGTCCCCTCTCGGGTGTTTCCCTTGCTATCTCTCCTGATTCAAGGACCTTTTCAAGTACAGGCCCAGTGTAGCTGTCATCGATCACCTTGCCGTCCTCTATTCGAAGACCCTTTGCTTCCCGGCTCCTTATTGTGAGGGGAAGACGACTTACAAGTTCATGTATACACATTCCAAGTTCCTTGAGTTCCTCTCCAGTGGATGATGAAGTTATTTTCATTTCAATCAGCCCTATGTTTTCTGTCTAGATTTCAGACTCCTCTCAACTACATTGCGGAATTCATCAACAGAAACCTTCTCCTTTTTTTCGGGTTCGGCCTTCTGGGGCCTTTCAAGGGCCTCGCCCACGTATCCGAGTAGTTTGAATTCCTTTTCAAGCTGATGGTAACCCTCCCTTGCTGCCCCTCTGTGTCCTCTGCATCGCCTGGGGTCCCCTGGTGGGAATCCCCTCTCCTTTGTGAATATGTTAGCCGGGTCGAGGCTGCGTATTTTCCTGACAGCCTCCATCACAGTGTCTTTGTCACCATGCACCAGCGCACCATAGCATGTTGATTTTATGGTGAGTGGCAGTCCAAGGAGGTGGAGCCTCTGGACAAGTTCCGATGAGCTCAGCCTTGATGACGGCCCAAGTATTATCATCCTTGTTGATTCTTCATGTTTTTTTTCTTTCCCGGACATAGACGGTGTCCCCCTCTTTGAATTTTTCAACATTTTCAAGGCCCTCTGTGATTCTACCAATTATGTTGGTGCCGTTGAATGGTTCCCCTGTTGGGCCGTATTCATCGTTGTCCTCTAGTCTAACACCAACCATGCCTATGTGTCTCCTTGACATGTTTGTTATGCCAATGCTGCCCTTTTTAACGCAGTTTTCAGGTGTTTTCTCCGGTACAAGTCCCTTTGCCAGGGATCTGTCACCCTCAAACATCACCACCTTCATGCCTGGGAAGGCGAAGTGTACCTTAAGGGATCCGATGGGTGTGTCGATGAGGCCCGTGAGTCTGCGGAAGTACCATGAGGATCTGGGTGCATCAGGGTCCAGTTCAACCTCCAGGATTTTATCGGCCTCTATGCCCACTGTTCTGACCCTTCCCTCCTTAAGAATGTCCATGGTGTAGGGTGGGTCCTGGGTCACAACGATTGCATCGTCAACCATTATGCCGTCCCGTATCTGCTCCACACCGTACCGTTTAAGGTATTCCTCTGCTTCCTTCTGGGTCATGGAGACTGTCATTATCCTGCCGGGTTCGCACTCCACTGTGATCTGGTCCCCTTCCCCTGCTATATCAACCAGTTCCATTCCATCTGTAACTTGTCCTATGAGGTTGTGGGATGGTGTTGAAACCCTGTCCTCCCTGTATATGTAAACCCTTCCAGCGCCCCTTCCTGTGTTCCGAAGGGTCACTGTGCCCCTGTTTCTTTTTGCTATTTTTTCGGGATCCTTTTTTATTCCCTGGAGGGAGTAGAAACCTATGAATGAGTTGGCCTCATAGTCGACCCTCAGTTTCCCCTCCTCCACCATTGTGAAGAAGTGTTCAACAGACTGGGGGGACTCGTGGGATGGTTTTACCTTAACGTAGGTGAATATCTGGTTTCCGTCCTCGAGTGGTGTTTCAAGGTCTGTCACTGCGGCGCTCTCAACTATGCTTTTTCTCTCAACAACTGGTTCAACTGACCTTATCACGTCGCGGTCTGTCAGTCTTTCAATGGTTCTTCCTCCACCGGTTACCCTTGCAAAAACGCCCCTGTTCTCAGCTGGGGCGCCGTATACTGCTGAATGGGGGTCCCTGGAGATTATTATGTGGGTTGAATCCGGGCTGAACCCTGAAAGGCTCATTATAACCTCTTTCTCGTTGTAGAAGAATTCCTTCCTTGACGGCTCCAGTTCCGTTTTCAGGGGTCCCATTGAAATCT
Source organism: Methanothermobacter sp. (assembly GCF_030055435.1). Classification (NCBI taxonomy): domain Archaea; kingdom Methanobacteriati; phylum Methanobacteriota; class Methanobacteria; order Methanobacteriales; family Methanobacteriaceae; genus Methanothermobacter; species Methanothermobacter sp. Next base: position 111,106 of record NZ_JASFYG010000006.1, on the reverse strand, counting down.
CGGATGGAGTTGTCCACCTTACACGGAGATTTTCAAGGTTACTGTATACCTTCCGCCATGTTTCAACAATTTCAGGTGCTTCCTCAGGGAGCAGTTCAATCAGGATGCTTCCTGCTGTTGTTTTGATCCGGTATGTGTCTATTGTTCTTTCAAGTTCCCTTGTGCCACTTATGAGGCCCACAAGGGCGCCTTCCACGTAGGGGGCTCCTGTAGCATCGATTGCATCCCTCACTGTGGCCCCCTCCGGGAGTTCAACCTCCACTCCATTAACCTTAACAAACATCAGATCTCCCTCATATTTTTTCTTCTATCACACCTGTTATGATGTCCCTTTCAAAGTCAAAGAGGATCCTTTCCTCATTATCATGGATTAAGCGGAGTTTTCTTTCGGATACTATCTCCCCGGCGTCTGATGCGGTTATTCCGGCAGACTCAAGTAATTCAATACATTCAGCAGCATTTTCAGGCCTTGCTGTCAGCACAAAACCTGAGCCAGGGTACATTCGAAGCCAGTCCTCCCACTTAACTGATCTGTTACGTGGTATTGATTCCAGTTCCACCCGTGCACCCACATCCGATGCCTCAAGTAGCATCCCCAGTGTTCCAAGGGTCCCAGGGTTGCTTATATCCTTACCTGCAGTTACCAGCTTTCTTTCTGCGATGATGGACATCACCTCAATCTGGAACTGCACCTCCTCAGGTGTTTTATGGGTGGTTGTGTCCCAGTTCAGGAAGAATGAGGGGTGTGGTTTTCCATCGAGGTCTATGCCCACTATAACCCTGTCGCCGGGTTCTGCGTCGCAGCTTGTTATGATTGCATCCTCCGATGCTATACCTGCAATTGAAACATCAAGTGCATCGTAGGGTGTGTCAGGGTGCACGTGGCCCCCCACCATCGGGACCCCGAACTTCTCTGCCCCTTCCCTTATACCCTCCATTACACTGTAACAGGTCTCCCTTGAGTTAATTGAGAGAACGTTAACCATGCCCACGGGTTTGCCGCCCATGGCTGCAATATCATTAACATTAACAAGCACAGAACAGTAACCGGCCCAGTGGGGGTCAGCCTCCATCAGACGCCCCCATATTCCATCCGCTGCCAGTAAAAGAAGTTTTCCGTTTCCGATCCTGATGGCCGAGGCGTCATCACCGTAACCGAGATGTGTTTTTCCTGAGACACTGTATGCATCATTAAGAATGGAAACTATCTTTCCTATCGGCCTTTTTCTTGTTATACCCTCAAAATTTTTAAGGGAATGGATGATATCATCTAAATCCAATTCCACACCTCTTTTTATCGGTTTAGGTGTATCTCACGGTGTAGCTTGCACCTATATTATCTATAATCTGTAGTAAATTCCTTTTAAAAGTTTCCAAATCATGGGTTTCAATTGTGTTTTTACCGCGGAAGAGCTCCCTGTGGATTCTTTCACCAACTATATCGTCCCATCCCTCCTCAAACTCTATTATGATCGAATCTGCGCATTTGAAGCCCTTCTTAACCACCCTATCTATATCCCCGTCTGTTATCCCTATTATGGGAACATCGAATCTGTAGAGGATATCTGCAGCCACTAGCGTTGTGTCATCTCCAACCGTGACAACAAGGTCAGAGTCATGGAGAGTGTATATATCCTCTGCTGCATGGTTTAAGAAGGAAATCCTGTACTTCTTTTTATTGTTTTCCCTTACCTTCACTTTCCTGGGTTTTACCTCGGAGCGGCGGAGAAGTCCCGTCTTTACAACCGCATCCTTCAGGTTAACCCTTCCAAGTTTTTCAACACCGTGTTTCTTTATCTTCCCCCCTATTATCTCAGTGATCACACCATCCTCTGCGACGAGGGTTACGTCGTCTGACGTTGAGACCCCAACAACTATACCATTTACGAATATGTTCTCATTCTCTGAGACACCCACGAGTCTCCGGTACTCCCCTCTATCAGGTTTCTGTTCACCACATGGTTCCCCATGGAAGATCTCCCTGCATACCTCCTCTGGATCCACCATTTCAAGTTCAAGTTCAGATGCCAGTTTTTCTGCGAATGGCTCGGCTTCCCTCTTCCATGCTACAACACTTCCATCAGGTTCACCTGGTCTTTCTATCTGAACAACTGGCGGTTTTTTTTCTGATCTCTGGAAAACCTTGTATCCAAATCCGTGCCCTGTGATACGGGACTTACCGTAATTCATGAGGACAACAATGTCGGCGCCCTCATCTGCAAATAGGTCAACCGATTCACTTGGAAGCCTTTTCTCTGATATGTCTATAACATCCTCAAGGTGGGCGTCATAGACAGCGGTCCGCCCCATGGTGCCCCCAAGTCTTGCCCTGACCTCTCCATATTTTTTTAGAAAATCTATGAGTTTTGCTGCGTATCCTGAGTCAACTATCTGTGGTCCATGGACAACCACGCCTATCCTCATAAGATCACCTGCGCCTCCTGCAAGATCCCCTCTAACGGCGGGATCTGTATCTCTTCTTCTTTATCTCTGAGCCACATATCTCACATTCCCCAAACTGGTAGTCCTGAGGGTACACCCTCCTGCATCCGGTGCATATCTTTCTCCACTGATAGGTCTCCTTTATACCTGATGTGAGGACGCTGCGGAACTCTATTCCAAGAATTCTGAGGGTGTTCTGTATTGTATAGTCATCGGTGATTACAGTTACCCTACCCCTCTTTTTGAGTGAAACGGCAAGTCCTATAACCTCCCTGTCTGTACTGGAGAGCCTCATGGCATCCCCTGAGCTGGTGGTGACCTCATCCACTTTCCTCATGCTCTCCGGGTCAGGTTCCATTATTCTGAGTCTGCCATCACTGAGTGCCCTCTCGAGGACCATAACCGATTTGAAGTCCCTTATTTCATCTGTCACGGACTTCACGGTGTAGTTTTCAGTGCCCTCAGGTATGTATCCATTTATGAATGCAGATGCGTCGAGAATAATTTTCATGAAGACCACGTATTAATCAGGGATTATAATATAATAAGTTTCCATTTTTCAGGTTTGGTGAACCATGGTAATAAATTTACCCTCGCAGGGGGAATAGTAGGTGGGGCTTTTCCTGTGGAGGAACCTCAGACACACCCCATCAGCTGCCCAGTGAATAATCGGGCAGGTGTAAAAAAGTATTACCATGAATTTCTGTAAAGTCCATTAAAACAGCTATTTTCATGTTTAGATGGTTTAAAAACCCTTAAATGCGCTTAAAAGTCCTTGAGAACGGATGAAGCAATCTAACGAAAACTTTATAAATAGTGGCGACAATATATAATAAACGGGTAGGGTCCAGGACGTTTAAACTTATTCTGGTCTTTTAAATTGGAATTGAAACCGCCTCCAATCCAATATCAAACCCTACCCAGACCAAACCGCCATAAATTTTTATTACTTTTCTCTCCTTGTCAGAAACATGAATATACTCACTTTCGCTTACAGAAAAACCAAAAAACTTATAAATTACGCCCAGAAGAAATAACATGTTACATCCACACTTTATTATTAAGATACCGGTTGATTGATATGAAAAGTTCCACTATGGAGGAGCACAGGAGATTGGCTCCAGAGGACATAATCTGTGGTGTCATCACCCTCAGTGATTCAAAATATGAGGAATTCAGAAAAACTGGTGAAATACCTGAAGGTGACCTATCAGGCAGGAAACTCATGGAGGCACTTTCTGAAAGTTATTCTGTTAAGGAATACAGGATAATACCCGATGACAGACATGAACTTCTAGCTACAGTTGATGAGATGATAGACAGGGGTGCTGAAGTTATATTTACCACCGGTGGCACGGGAATCGGAAGTAGAGACATAACAGTGGAGACCCTCCGGGGTATCTTTGAAAAGGAACTGGATGGTTTCGGTGAGATATTCAGGCACCTCTCATTTAAAAAGCTGGGAGCAGGGGCTATGCTCAGCAGGGCAACGGCGGGTGTATACAGAAAAACACTGATATTTGCGCTTCCAGGGTCACCGAACGCGGTGGAACTTGGAATCCAAATTGCTGTCCCTGAACTCGGCCACCTTGTTAAGCACCTCAGGGAATAAATATGTTCTTAAAGATTCTTCCAGGATTCTGAATCATTTGAGTGCTATCATGAGACAATCATTGTAGAATTAACTGTGAAAGCAGATTTTCTCAAATAGGATATGATCTTCTGAAATGAGCTAATAAGTTAATAATCACTGATTATCATCCTTAAAATCAGAAACGGATATCAGCGGTATGAGTTCAATACCCCTTTTTTTGAATTCATCGACCGCCCCCTCCTCACGGTCAACCACAACAAATGTCCTCTCAACCACCCCTCCATTTTCCTGAATCGCCCTCACGGCCCTGAGAAGTGATCCTCCAGTTGTTGTGACGTCCTCCACAACAGCGACCCTTTCACCGGTGTTCAGTTCACCTTCAATTAGTCTGGAGGTTCCATAGCCCTTCTTTTCCTTTCTTATCATGAGGAGAGGCTTTCTGGAGTAAAGGGACACTGCGGTTGCAATGGGGACCGCGCCCAGGGCAGGGCCCGCAATCCTGTCTGTGCCCTCCACCTCCCCCTTTATGAGCCTTGCTATCACATCAAGGACCTCAGGGTCGGTTATGGCTCGCTTGATATCAACGTAATAATCACTTTCCCTTCCTGACGAGAGAATAAACTTACCCCTCTGAATGACATTTCTCTCTGAAAGAAGTTTTATGAGTGTCTCTCTGAGTTTCTCCTGATCTTTGACCTGCATAATTTACAGACCCCCAGTTCGGCGCTGTAGCAATCTGAACATACCATTGATCCGCATAGCCTGCAGGTATGGAGAAAGTCTGCCCTGCCACAGAGGCTGCAGATCCCCTTAAGCTGCAAGGACCTTCACCCTGTTATTCCTCGCCGCCCCTTAGGAGTATCTTGTCACCTATCCTTTTAACCATCTCATAGGGAACTATTGTCTCACCCTTTGATAGCCCAAGACCCTCTGATATTCCACCCTTTCCAAGAACAAGTGCCTCTATTGTCTGGGATTCTATGTCAACCTCAACGTCCTTTACCTTACCTATCACCGTCGCGGAACTGTCAAGAACCTCTTTACCGATTATTTCTTCAACTATCCTCATGGTACCACCATTCAGTCACTGTATTATTATTGTTCTCATGGGTATTTAAAATTTTAAATGCGCTGAACCAAAACCTTTTTATATAATGAAATTCATTATCTTCTTTTTCTTACATGAATATACTTTATTCTCTGGAGGCATAAAACCAATGAAAAAAGCCCTGGAAATATTCCTGAATGACATCAAGACCGTTAAAAACAGTCCCGTGGTGCTATTCGTCATTGCAGTGATTATCTGTATCCCAGCACTGTACGCAGTTTTTAACATACAGGCAACCCTTGACCCTTACTCAAAGACATCCAACATCAAGGTTGCGGTGGTCAATGAGGACAGGGGAGTGAATTTTGAGGGTAAAAAGCTCAATGTGGGTGCTGAATTCGTGGATGAACTCAGAAATAACAGGAACTTCGACTGGCAGTTCGTTGATCGGTCAGAGGCCATGAGTGGACTCAGGGAGGGGGACTACTACGCCGTACTCATCATACCCGGAAACTTCAGCTCAGACCTCCTTTCCATCAAGAACGGCACCCCCAGGCAGGCCAGCATCGAGTACATAGTGAATGACAAGCTGAACCCTGTGGCTCCACGAATAACAAACGCAGGGGCAGATGCACTTCAGGCGAAAATAAACAGTGAAGTCGTTAAGACCATTGATGGAATAATATTCGGTAAGATAAGCAGTGCCGGTGAACTCGCAAGGGCAAACAGGGATGATATCCTCAGGACAAAGAAATTCATCAGCGAACTAAATGCAAACCTTGGTAAAATCGATGAAACCCTCAGAACAGCAAATTCAGATCTCAAAAAGGGGCAGAACCTCTGGTCAGGGCTGAAGAGTGATTTGCCAGAAATTCAGGAAAATGCAAACTTTGTGAAGGAGAAATACAGTTTACTGGAGAGTTACATTGGAAAAGACCCTGCTAAGGCCCTATCAACAGTCCAGTCCATGGAGTCCCATCTTTCAGAGGCCATTACCTCAATGAAATACCTGAAGGCTGTTCTTGCCAGTTTATATTCCGCCACCGGGGATCCTAAGTTAAAAACAGCGATGGACCAGATAGACGCCAATATCCAGAAGGCCAACTCAGTTCTGGGCATACTTGAGGGTATAGAAAGAGATCTCAAAACAAAGGGGACCACAGAACGCCTTGTGAAGCTCAGAGAATCCCTGAACAAAATGGACAGTGCACTGAACAGGCTCATGGATAACAGGTCACAGATAGATGCTGCCATGAGGGATGCGTCATCAAAACTGGGCATCGCAAACTCAAAGTGGCCAGTTATGCGGTCAGCGATTCAGGACGCCCACAGGAAGCTTGGCATGATCAGTGAAGATGACCTCGACAGCCTTGTGAGGCTGGCTGACATCGATCCCTCCGCTGTTAGGGAATACTTCAAAAGCCCGGTGAAGATGGAGAAGGAGCACATCTACCCTGTTAAGAATTACGGATCAGCGCTTGCACCATTCTACATACCCATATCCCTCTGGATAGGAGGTATTATCGCAGTTGCAATGATAAGCATGAGGGTGAAGTACGGTGAATACAGCAGCATACAGGTGTACTTTGGAAGGATGGGGCTCTTCCTCATAATAGCCATATATCAGGCCCTTGTTGTTGCAGCCGGCGCCCTGCTCCTCCAGGTGCAGATAACAGGGACATTGCTGTTTCTGCTGACAGCCATCTATGTGAGCATCTGTTCCATGCTCATAATCTATTCCCTCACATCTGCCCTGGGGAACGCAGGAAAGGCCCTTTCAATAATAATCCTTGTGCTTCAGATCACAGGTACAGGGGGCATATTCCCTGTTGAACTCCTGCCACCATTTTTCCAGGCAATCCACCCGTACCTCCCGCTCACCTACGCTGTAGGTGCTCTGAGGGAGGTGGTCGGTGGTGTTATCTGGAGTATCTACTGGAAGAACATGGCACTTCTTGCTCTCTTCCCTGTGGTGACCTTCCTTATCACAGTACTTGTAAAGGAGAAAATGGATAAGAGGGCCCACTGGATGGAGAACAAACTTGAAGAAAGCGGTCTTTTCTAATTAAACTTTTTTATTTTTATTTTGCCATATAGGCCTGATCACTGATTATCAGAATTAAAGTTGTTCTAAGAAATTTATAGTTCATATTCTGTAAATGATTTCGAAATTCTTAAAAGAATTAAAAAGAGTTTTTAAGAGAATTTACTGAACATATCCCAGGATTTCAGAATTTTTAACAGAAAAAGCTGTCTTTAAGGGATAATGCGCAAACCATGACAATGATTTCAAAAAATTAATCGCCGAATAAATAAAATATGGGGGCTAGAGGCCCAGTTCATCCTCTTCCATCTTCCTTTCTTCCTCTTCCCACTGGAGCTCCTCCATTATCTGCTCCTCCTCATCCTCACCGCCACGGTTCCAGTTCACAATACCATAAAGGACACAGAAAACCGTCACAAGGATGCAGAGGAGGTAAGCACTCCAGACCCAGGGATCAGGTATACCAAGCACCATCACAGAACCTCCACATCAGACTCCACAGAAGCTTCCTCGCATAAACCATCAAACAACATCCACATCAGACTCCCTCAAAACATCTCTCAACATGCTCACGGGATGGTGGCTCCGTAAGAAGACTCACAGCAACCATGAAGATCGCCGAAACAGGAACCCCAATCAGTATCGGGTCAACAACAGGCCAGGGCATCGAAGAAATAACAGGGCCTCCAAAGATGGCCTTGGCAATCCCAAGAGCCTCTGCAGTCTTCTTATACTCGAAAAGAAGCCATAAGAGGCTCACAATTGCACCTGAAACCATACCCGCAATCGCACCCTCACGGGTGGCCCTCCTCCAGAAAATCGCCGCAACATAAACCGAAAGGAAGGAAGCAGCACAAATACCAAAGAAGAGAGCCGTCCCCTGCGCAATTATACTTCCAGGCAACAGGTAACCCAGAACAACCGCGATCAGAACCGCGATTATGATACCACCCCTCGCTATGAGGACTGACCTTTCACCCTTCCTGTTTCTTATTGTCTCATAAACATCCCTTCCTATGGCTGTACCCTGCACATGGAACTGTGCGCTGAGTGTGGACATTGCAGCAGAGAGCAGGGTCAGCATGAAGAGATAGGAGAACCACTCAGGCATGGCAGAGTTAATGAAAACAGGTATTATCTTATCTGCATTTCCACCAGCAGCCTTAAGTGAAATCACACCGGCCTTTTTGAAGAAGTAAACGTTTGAAAGGGCCCCGACCACATAGGCGCTCCATGTCATCACAAATATAAAGAGAGCACCTATTAGAACACCCCTGTTGAGCTCCCTGTTGGACCTCACCGTCATGAACCTCACCACAAGCTGTGGCTGGGCAAGGACACCCACACCCACACCGAGTATTATGGTTGAGAGGAGGGTCCACCAGTAGGGGCTGCCATAAACAGGCATGCTGGTCCAGCCAGTTGCACCCAGAGCCCTAGCCTTAGCAGGCACCAGAGAAGACATGCTGGTGAGGGCCTGATGAGCGTCCACCACACCACCAAGGATATAATAGGTTGACACAACAAGGAAAATCATACCCAGAAACATTATGGTCCCCTGAAGGGCATCAGTATACATCACACCACGTATACCACCCAGGACGACATAAACAGCAACAATAAAAGCCATCAGGATGAGGGCTATGTTGAAGTTAAGACCAAGGGTGGTTTCAATAAACCTTGCGGCCCCTATAAGGACCACTGATGCGTAGAGTGGCATTCCCAGGAATATTATGGCCCCACCAAAGGACTGGAGGAACTTGCTATTGAACCTCCTCCCCAGAAACTCCGGGAAAGTTAGGGCAGACATGTTATGACCCATCTTCCTTGTACGCTTACCAAAGAACACAAAGGCAATGAAAATACCCACAAGTATGTTGAGAAACACCAGCCAGAGTATACCCATCCCAAACACACCGGCCATACCACCAAAACCCACAATCGCCGCCGTACTTATAAACGTGGCACCATAACTCATGGCCATGATGTAAGGATGGGTCTTCCTACCGGCCACCATATAGTCCTCTGAGGTCTCCGTCCTCCTCCAGGCCACATAACCAACATAGCCCACAAGAAGGAAGTAGACGAGAACAACCATACCCAGTACCAGAAAATCCATTCAACATCCTCCTTACGTTTATCAGTTACAATTTATAATTAACGATAATGATAATTAACATATAAGTCTTTACAGAAAGAAAACTGAGAGAATCACATTCAAAGGAGATCAAAATGATATGGAACCCTGAAGCAGAATGCATGAGTCAGGAAGAAAAACAGGAATTACAGCTCAGGAGACTGCAAGAGACAGTTAAAAGGTCCTATGAAAACGTGCCATACTACAACAAACGTTTAAACGATTTAGAGGTGTTCCCAGAGGACATAGAAACACTGGATGATATAGAGAAGCTGCCCTTCACCACAAAGAATGACCTCAGGGAAGCATACCCCTTCGGGATGTTTGCAGTGCCAGATGAGGATATAGTGGAGGTCCACACATCATCAGGGACCACCGGTAAGCCAGTGGTTTCCGGTTACACCAGAAGGGACCTTGAAATATGGTCGGAAGTAATGGCAAGATCCCTGACCATGGGGATGGCAACAAAGAAGGACCGTATACAGAACTGCTATGGCTACGGCCTTTTCACAGGGGGCCTTGGTGTCCACTACGGTGCCCAGAAGATAGGGGCCACCGTCATCCCAATCTCAGCGGGTAACACCAAGAGGCAGATCGAGATAATGCAGGACTTCGGGACCACAATAATAACATGCACACCATCCTATGCACTCTACCTTGCAGAGGTCCTTGAAAAGGAGGGCGTCGACATTGAAAGTCTGAACCTCAAATCAGGCATATTCGGTGCCGAGATGTGGACTGAAGAAATGAGAAATACCATAGAGGAAAGGCTGGGCCTCACCGCCCTCAACATCTATGGCCTCACAGAGATAATAGGCCCAGGCGTCGCCCAGGAGTGTACCGAGAAGAATGGCCTCCACATCTTTGAGGACCACTTCTACCCTGAGATAATAGACCCGAAAACAGAAGAAAAACTCCCCTATGGCAGAAAGGGGGAGCTGGTACTCACCACACTCACAAGGGAGGGCATGCCAATCCTCAGGTTCAGGACAAAGGATATAACAGCTCTCAGGAACGGTGAATGCGGTTGCGGACGTACCCTTGTGAGGATGGACAGGATAACCGGTAGAAGCGACGACATGCTCAAGATCAGGGGTGTCATTGTCTTCCCATCACAGATCGAAAGGGCCCTACTCAAGATAAAGGGTCTTGAACCGCACTACCAGATAGTCGTCACCAGGCCCGAGTTCCTGGATGAGCTTGAGGTCCAGGTTGAAGCGTCCCCTGAACTCTTCTCAGATGAGGTCAAACATGTGGAAGAGGCCAGAAGGATGATAGAGAAGCATATACACAGTGAAATAGGTCTGCGTGTTAACGTCACACTTGTGGAACCGGGAAGCCTTCCAAGAAGTGAGGGTAAAGCAATAAGGGTCATAGATAAGAGGAAATTTGACTAATGGAGGTGCCTTAAATGAAACTGAAGCAGATATCAGTCTTTCTTGAAAACAGGAAGGGCAGGCTGAAAAATGCCATTCACGCCCTTTCAGAGGAGGGTGTAAACATAAGGGCCCTTTCCATTGCGGACACATCCGAATTTGGGATACTGAGAATGATAGTTTCAGATCCTGAAGCTGCAAGGAAAGCCCTTGAGAAGAAAAACTTCGTCGTAAGGGTTAACGATGTTATAGCCGTTGAGGTGCCCGATGAACCTGGAGGACTTGACGGTATACTGGGTGTGCTCACAGAGAGGGATATAAACGTGGAATACATCTACGCCTTCGTTGAGAAAAAGGGGGAAAAGGCAGTTGTAGTTATAAGGACAGAGGATGTTGATGAGGGCATAAGGGCACTTGAAGATGCAGGGATCCCAGTACTTTCATCTGAGGATATCTACATCCTCTAAACCCTTAACCATGACTCACCATCAATGACCTCACATCCGAGGTTATTCACCCACTCTAAATCCTTAAACTCACTCACAATTAACGACTTCAAACCCCTCATGGAATGCCCTCAGGTTCACTTCCATCAACTTTGGGGGCAGGTTATTCTTCATGGACTCTATAAGTGTCTCTTTACCCAGTGGAAACCCAGTGGTGGCTGCTGCGGCGCCCAGCATAACCATGTTGAGTGATAATATGTGACCGGCCTTAACAGCGATTTTCTCCCCATTGAAGCTCCTCACCCTTCCTGTATTCTCCTCAAGAGTTTTAATTATCTCTCCCAGTGGAGGATAGGGGTGTGGGCTTTTTATCAGGTTGAATGGTGGTATCTTTGATGTATTCACAATTACACAGGCGTCTTCGGACATTTTGGGGAGTGCCCTCAGGGCCTCAAGGGGTTCGAAGGCTATTACAAGGTCAGCCTCCCCCTGAGGTATGATGGAACCCCTCACATCACCGAACCTTATCTCTGTTGAGACAGCACCACCTCTCTGGGCCATCCCATGGATTTCACTCATGACAACATTCATTCCCTCATTCATGGCGGCCTCACCGATTATAACGGATGTCTTTATTATCCCCTGGCCGCCAACACCACACACATAAATGTTGTAGCTCATCTTTTTCCCTCCGGTTTTATGGCTCCTGCTGGACATATCTGGAGGCATACTGTACAGCCCCTGCAGTAGAGAGGATCTATGAAGACCCTTCCATCCTCCTCAACCATCGCTGGACAGGCAAGTTCACTGAGGCATTCAAGACAGAGGTCACATTTCTCCTCATCAACCCTCACCGGCCTTCCGCGGACAGCGCCCTCAGATAGCATGCATGGATATCTGGATATAACAACGGCCACAGATTCGTGCTGAAGGGCCCTCCTGATGGTTTCAGAGGATCTCCTTATGTTCATGGGGTTAACGGTCTCCACAAATTCAACACCGCATGCCCTGGCTATATCCTCTATGGATATGGCTGGGGCCTCCTCCCCCATCCCATCAACCGGAAGCCCCGGATGTGGCTGTCCACCTGTCATTGCGGTTGTCCTGTTATCCAGTATAACCAGAACAAACCTCTGCCTGTTGTGGACAGCATTTATGAGTGGCGGTATACCTGCATGGAAAAAGGTGGAATCCCCTATGAAGGAAACTATCCTCTGGGATGTTGCAGCCGAAAACCCGCAGGCGGTACCCACGCTGGACCCCATGCTGAGGAGGTAATCTGCCGCAGAGTAGGGGGGCTCTATCCCAAGGGTGTAGCACCCGATATCTGTGGGGAATATGAGATCCTTCCCCTCAATACCAAGCTCAGAGGCGGCCCTCCTCACAGAATAGTACATGGCCCTATGGGGACATCCGGGGCAGAGTGCAGGAGGTCTTTCAGGTAAATCAGGTGCTTCTATTTTCTTTTCATGGATTTTGATTCCTGTGAGTCCTGAAATGGCCCTTCTCACTATGTCCTCACTGTACTCATATATCTCAGGGAGTGTGCCGTCCAGTTTTCCATGGACCCCCACATCAAGGCCCTCCAATGCCACGACTGCAAGGACCTCCTTCTCCATTACAGGGTCCACCTCCTCAACAACAAGCACCCCTTCAAGTCCAGAGAGAAACTCTGCTACAAGTCCTGCAGGGAAGGGGTAGGTGAATCCCAGTTTCAGGACCGGGACATCAAGTCCAAGTGTCTGGAGTGCATCGTATACATAGTTGAAAGCCCCCCCAGATGCAATTATTCCCAGATCCGATTCAGAGTCCTCATTGAGTATCCTGTTCAGTTCTGAGGTGTCTGCAACCCTCTTAAGTTTCTTCATCTTCTCAACAAGTTCTCTGCGCATCATCCTTGCAGTGGCGGGTACAGGTACAAACTGCTCTGGATTCTTCCTGAAAAACCCCTTCACCGGTTCCGCCCTTCTCTCGCCAGCCTCCACAACTCCCCTCATGTGTGAGACCCTGGTTGTGGTCCTTAAAAGTACCGGTATCCTGTATTCCTCAGAGAGTTCAAAGGCATGATTCATGTATTCAAGGATTTCCTGTGGATTTGAGGGTTCTAGGAGTGGAACCCATGCGAGGCGTGCGTAGTGCCTGTTATCCTGTTCATTCTGTGATGAAAACATGGAGGGGTCATCGGCAGATAGTACAACCATTCCAGCCCTCACACCGGTGTATGCTATACTCATGAATGAGTCTGATGCAACATTCAGTCCCACATGCTTCATGAATGCGAATGAGCGGACTCCTGAGGCAGCGGCTGCCGCGGCGACTTCAAGTGCCACCTTCTCATTTATTGAAAACTCAAAATAGATACCTGCCCTCTGTGCAATCTTTGATAGGACGTTTCCTATCTCTGATGATGGTGTTCCCGGGTAGGTGCTTGCTACACCAACCCCCGACTCTATTGCAGCCCTCACCGCTGCCTCGTTACCAAGTAAGAATAACCTATCGCCCCTTTCGGCGTCAAGGATATCATCCAGTTTCATGAAATCACCTCAAAGTTCAAAATATCCAATTAATCTGCGCTGGATGGCCTGCAAGGCAATCACCATAGCAACCGTACTCAGAATACATCTATTAACATTTTATAAAAAATTTATCAATTAGAATCACAAACCTTAATATGGACCATGAACAATTAGGATTCAGTTAATTCTAAATAATTTCTTCACATGATTCGGTGCGGAGATAAAAATGATTGTTAAAGTTTTAAGGTTTGAACCGGGTGTAGATGAAAAACCACACCTTGAAAGTTATGATATACCATCAAAGGAAAAAATGAAGGTTCTTGATGCCCTTCAACTTATAAATAAGATGTATAATGCCAATATTGCCTTCAGAAGCTCATGCAGGGCAGGGCAGTGTGGTTCATGTGCTGTTAAGATGAACGGAGAGGTTGTCCTGGCATGCAGGGCAGAAGTGGAGGATGGGGCCGTTATTGAGCCAGTAGACCTCCCGGTTATAAAGGACCTCATGGTTGACAGGAGCGAAATAGAGGATAAGGTGAGGGCCATGGGCCTCTACCTCCAGTCAGAAACCAGGGGCATCCAGCGGATCAAACCAGAGGACTACCAGGACACCAAGAAACTGAGGGGATGCATAGAGTGTTTCTCCTGTATAAGTTCATGTCCCGTTATAAAGGAGAGCACAGAGTATGCAGGGCCCTACTTCATGAGGTACATATCAAAATTTGCCTTCGATCCCCGTGATGAGGCCAAAAGAGCTGCCGGGGCTGTCAAGGAGGGACTTTACTGCTGTACCACCTGCGGTAAATGTGCCGAGGTATGCCCCAAGGAACTCAATGTACCCGGAGATGCAATTGAAAAACTGAGGGCCATGGCATGCAGAGAGGGTGCTGGGCCCCTCGATGCCCACAGGAAGATCAAAAAACTCATTTCAGAGACAGGTAGATCTGTTGACCGCATAAAGGATGGTTTCATTGAATCAGTGGCGAGGAAACCAGATTCAAGGATAGGGTTCTTCACAGGATGCCTGGTCGACTACAGGATGCCTGAGGTTGGAATGGCACTTCTAAGGGTGCTCAGAGAACACGGCTTTGAGGTTGATGTGCCTGATGGTCAGGTGTGCTGCGGATCACCCATGATAAGGACAGGCCAGCTCGACATTGTTGAGGATCTTGTTGAGAAAAACAGGAGGGCCCTCGAGGGGTATGACACCATAATAACAGTCTGTGCTGGCTGCGGAGCCACCCTCAAGAAGGACTATCCCCGTTATGGCGTTGAACTGAACGTCTTTGACATCAGCGAATTCCTGGCAGATCGGATCGACGACATTAAAATGAAGCCAGTCAACATGAGGGTGACCTACCATGACCCCTGCCACCTTCTAAGGGGCCAGGGCGTTAAACTGGAACCAAGGAAGATACTTAACAGCATTCCGGGCCTTGAATTTGTTGAAATGGAAAAACAGGGGCAGTGCTGTGGATCAGGTGGGGGTGTGAAATCCGGTAAACCTGAGATAGCCGAAAGCCTGGGAAGGAAGAAGGCTGAGATGATACGCAAACTCAATGTTGACGCCGTGATAACAATATGCCCCTTCTGCCAGCTCCATATAAAGGATTCCCTTGAGAAGGAGGGTCTTGGGGACGTGAAGGTTATGAACATCCTTGAACTCCTTGACATGGCCTATTCTGACGACTGAGGGGGCTGTATATGGAAGTTTACGAGCTCCTCTCCAGAAACATTGGCGTCGTGTTTGTGGAACCTGAAACCCCTGGAAACGTGGGTTTCCTTGCGAGGGCCATGAAGAACTTCGGCCTTCAAAATCTCATCCTCATAAACCCCTGCATCCTTGAGGATGAAGCCTATTACCAGGCGATGCATGCCAGGGACCTTGTTGAAGATGCGATCATCTACCAGACCCTTGATGAGATGATAGAAAAACTTGAACCTGACTTTCTTGTTGGAACAACAGGTGTACCTGGAGGGAGCTACAACGTTGACAGGATACCCCTGAGGCCATCCCAGCTCGCCTCAGCCATCAACCCCTCCTCAAGGACCTTCATCCTCTTCGGCCGTGAGGGTGACGGGCTATCAAACAGGGAACTTGGCCTATGCGACATGGTGGTGAGTATACCCACAGATAGAGAATACCCCATAATGAATATAACCCACGCCGCAGCAATAATATTTTATGAGATATTCAAAAAAAGAGATTTTGACTGTGAAGGACTTGAGGAGGCCTCAGGAGTTGAAAAAAAACTTCTCGTTGATGAGATGGACGAAATACTCTCATTGATTGACATTCCTCCACACAAGGAGAGGGTTGCCTCGAGGGTGTTCAGGAATGTGACCGGGAGGGCCTTCATAACAGCAAGGGAGGCCCATACACTTAAGGGTGTCCTCCGGAGAATAAAAAACAGGATGAAAGAATAAGGTTCAGGAGGTCTTGGTCTGTTTTTCGGTTTAATGGACATGGCGGGTCTCATTATCTTCATTGTACTAATAATTTTTCTGCCTGTTATAATCAGGATGAGGATGTTCTCCGCGGTTGAGGGTGCCATAAGGGAACTGGATGATATGGAGAAGAAAGCTAGGAAGACCATAATGGACCTCAGCGGAATCACAGATGAGGGTCTCCTGGATGACTGCCTGGAGTTCTTCATAGTACCCCCCTCAGATATTGATCCATCAGGACTTGCAGATAAATTCAGGAGGCTCCTTGAGATGGGAGACCTCCGTATCAGGGAGATGGTTGAAGAAATTTCCCCAGATGCGGACAGTGAAAAAAAGGCCAGCATAATAATGTGCATAAAGGTGACCGCAGGTATCAGAGGTATCCTCAAATTTCTGAGGCATAACCTTGAACTCTCAAGGAAGACAGGAAACCTTCAGATTCTGGTTGCCCTTCAGATGAACCTTGAGCTGATCATGAGGACCGCCAGGGCATACCTGGAGGGCTGCAGGGCAATCTCATCATCCCTCCCCCTGGGTGACGGTGCCGGTCCCCTCACAGCAGGGATGCTCATAGATGAAGAGGACAGTAAAAAACACCTCCATGAAATGGTCTATGTAAGGAAAAGATTCATGGATAAGGATATTGGTATTCTGAAGCCGCATGGTCCTGGTTCAAGGCTTGGAATGGTGGTGAAGGCCCTTGAGGAGATCCTCAGTGAGGATGAGTTCCATGAGGTGATAATGGTGGATGCTGCCGCCAAACTGGAGGGTGAAAAAACGGGTGCCGTGGCTGAGGGTGTCGGGGTGGCCATAGGTGGCCCCGGCGTTGAAAAGTGGTTCATGGAGAACATGATACTTGAACACAGAACCCACGCCATCATAATAAAGATGTCCCCTGAGGAGGCAATGTCCCAGATGACAAGGGAAATACTTGACGCCTGCAGCGTCGCCCGCTCAAGGATAGAGGATATAATATCAAGATCAGATGCAGATTCAATCCTCATAATAGGTGTGGGTAACAGCAGCGGCATCCCTGACGCCGTTGAAAACCCCAAGGAGATCAAGGTGAAAGAAAAGGATGATACCCCGGGATGAAGAGGACATGTTATGGGAAGATCAAGTTTAAGGAAAATGGCGAAACCTAAAGAAGAGATGCTTGGAAAGAGCAAAATGAAGGAAAAAGAATGATCCTGAGAATAGAGAGGAGATGTTTTAATGGCAATACTCAGCGACCGTGACATAAAGAGGTACCTTGAGGAGGGACTGATAACCATAGACCCCCTTGACGACCCTGAAAGGCAGATACAGCCATCATCAGTTGACCTTAGAATAGGCGATGAATTCAGGGGATTCAGGGTCATAAGAAAACCCTGCATAGACCCGAAGGACCCCGCGGATATAGAGTCCTACATGGAGACCTTTCATGTCGAGGAGGGTCCATTCATAATACATCCAGGTGAATTTGCCCTTGCAACAACCTATGAATACATAGGGCTGCCAGACAACCTTGTTGCAAGGGTTGAGGGCCGTTCATCCATCGGGAGGCTCGGCATAACCATGCATGTAACTGCAGGATACGTGGACCCCGGCTTCCATGGGAGGATAACCCTTGAGATATCCAACATAGGTAAGATGCCAGTGGCTCTCTACCCTGGCCAGAGGGTCTGCCAGATAGTCTTTGAGACAATGACAAGTCCTGCGGAAAAACCATATGGTCACCCATCACGTGAAAGCAAATATATCGGCCAGACAAGGCCCCAGACAAGCAGGATAAAGGATGATTATGAAATAAGAACCTCAAGGATCTGATGAAAAAGGAGTGATCATATTGAATCATGAAAAGACAATGACTGTTGCAAGGAAGAGAGGTTTCCTGTGGTCTTCATTTGAGATCTACTCAGGTGTGGCAGGTTTTGTGGATTACGGACCGCTTGGAGCAACACTCAAGAATAAGATAATGAACAGGTGGCGTGAATTCTATGTGGTCAGGGAGGGCTTCTATGAAATAGAGTCCCCCACAATAATGCCAGAGGAGGCCCTCAAGGCATCAGGACACGTTGACCACTTCAATGACCCAATGACCCAGTGCAAGGAGTGCATGGATGTCTACAGGGCCGACCACATCATAGAGGAGGCGACGGGAAGGGATGTTGAGGGCCTCGAAAACCAGGAGCTTACAGAGATCATATCAGATGAGGCTATAAGGTGCCCTAGGTGTGGTGGACACCTGACCCATGTATGGAGCTACAACCTCATGTTCCAGACCCTGATAGGGGCTAAAGGAAAAAAAACAGGGTACCTCAGACCTGAAACTGCCCAGGGGATATTCATACCCTTCAAGAGGCTTCTGAGGTTCTTCAGAAACCGCTTGCCATTCGGTGTTGTTCAGCTGGGCAAATCATACCGCAATGAGATATCACCCAGACAGGGTGTTATAAGGCTCCGTGAGTTCACACAGGCAGAGGCAGAGATATTCGTCAACCCTGAAGACAAGTCACACCCAGAGTTTGATACTGTCAAAGGGGATAAACTCAGATTATATTCTGCAGATGCCCAGCTTGATGGTTCAGAGCCCTCTGAGATGACTGCAGCTGAAGCAGTTGAAAAGGGGGTTGTATCAAGTGAAATACTGACATACCACCTCTGCCTTGCAAAGAGGTTCCTCACAGATATAGGCATACCCGAGGATGCCCTGAGGTTCAGGCAGCACCTACCATCTGAAATGGCCCACTATGCAATTGACTGCTGGGACGTTGAGGCGTTCACAGATTCCTATGGCTGGATAGAGATTATAGGTATAGCTGACAGGACAGACTATGACCTCAGATCCCACAGCCAGTACAGCGGCGAGGACTTAAGGGTTTTCATAGAGTACGACAAGCCGAAGAAGATTAAAAGGCGCACTGTTAAACCTGACATGGGTAGACTTGGTCCAAGGTTCCGGAAGGACGCCAAAAGGATAGCCCAGGCCCTCAGTGAAATTGAAGCTGATGAAGTGGAAAAAGCGTTCAAGAATGATGGCAGATTCATCCTTGAAGGTGAATTCGAAATACTGCCAGATGATGTCAGCTTTGAGGACGTTGAGAAGGTTGTGACAGGTGAAAAGGTCTATCCACATGTCATAGAGCCATCATTTGGTATTGACAGAATAATCTACACCCTTCTCTTACATTCCCTTGTGGATGAGGATGACAGGACCTACTTCCGCCTTCCGCCGCATGTTGCACCTGTGGAGGTCAGCGTATTTCCCCTTGTAAACAAGAAAGAAATGGTTGAGGTTGCCCTTGAAATAAAAAGAAAGCTCAGAAAATCAGGTTTCATAGCTGAATTTGACTCCTCAGGCACCATAGGTCGAAGATATGCCCGTTCAGATGAAATAGGGGTTCCATTTGCTGTTACAGTGGATCATGAAACCCTTCAGGATGGAACAGTGACCCTCAGGATGAGGGATGACTGCAGCCAGATCAGGTTGAAGATTGAGGAACTTGATTCAAAATTAAAGGATCTCATAGGATCCTGAAACTATTCCTCCAGAGGAAGCGGAGTCTCCCTCACACTTCCCAGAGCCTCGCTGTCCAGCACTGATGAGAGGCTCCAGTGGTAATCAAATAGCCTGTTTCCCCACTGGAGAATCTCCTCACCATGACCCATCAGAATTTCCGTTTTTGATGAATCAAAAGCATTCCTTTTAAACAGGCTCATTGAGAAAAATGTGTCAGATAGTAGGTACGAGATCTTCTGGTTCTCAGGGAGGACACCAATTCTCAGTAAATCTGAATCCATGAATTCCTGGAGATTCATTAAACCAGAATCCCCAAGAAAAACGTGGTATGTGACCGGTGTCAATATTAGCTCCACTCTTCCACCACTCTCAAGGAACCTTGCTATTGATTCCGTGTGCCTGGGAAGGCAGGAGGAAAGCATTGCCCTCAGGTAAGTGGCTTTATCCAGCATCTCAACATAGGTTGTGTAGGGTCTCTGTAGGTCAGTTGATGTTGCCTCAACAATGTAAGCGTTCCTGAAGACGTTTATGTCCATGAGAAACTGCGCAGGAATTGATTCAATTAAATATTTGTTCCAGAATTCTCTGTGAAGCCTTACAGCATCCATTGAGTTCATAAATTTTGATAGGACAATCCCCATAAGCTTCCCCTTTGAAGTTAATCTGCATATTTCTGATGATCTTTCAACCAGCTTTCTTTCCTCTAACTCCATGAGAGCATGTGTGGTGGCTGAATTTGAAATCATTATGCTGTCCTTGATCTCAGAAACCCTCTTTTCTCCATCCAGAAGGTTGAGTATTACTCCCGATCGCACCCGGGATCCTGCTATAAATCTGATCTCAGAAAGTAGACCATGAATGTCATCTGCCAACCCTGAAAGCAAGTTAAAATCACTGCTAAGCTTCATACCCACCCACCTACATGGATAACATTATTCCAGTCAGGTTTCTTATGCCAAGCTTTTCAGATCGCTCCAGGTAATGTTCATAGAGTCTAAAGCCCCAATCAATGGCTCTCCTGTCAGTACTCATGATATCCCTGTTCTGGTCATAAAATCCTCTGCTATCAAAAAGACCCAGTGAGAGGAACCTGTCAGTCACCGTGAGCGCAATCTTCAATGGCCCTGGAAATCGGAGAACCTTAAGGTTCCTGTTTATAATTGCCTTTTTGAGAAGCGCGAAACTTGCATTTAAAACCATCTCCCGTATTACGCCATCTGTGAGGACAAGTTCAACATGAACCTCCCTTTCCAGGAGCCCCTCATAGATATCAATGAGGTCCCTGTGAGAGATGGGGGATACGCCATAGACTTCCTCAGAATCCTCTATAAGTTTTCTGTAGGTGTTGTGGGGCCTGTATATATCCTCAGGCGCTGATCTGATAAGTTCAGAATGTATGAGCCAGTCAATATCCTCAATGAGGTATTCAGGAATTCCGCTAATATCATGATTCAGCCACATTTCATCCAATCCATTTATAACCATCACAGAGTTCATTAATTTCAGGGCTGAAAGAGTTTTGAGGGTTGCCTCTGAGGTAAGGCTGTAAGAGTCCCCCCTCCTGGTGATATATCCCTCATCAAGAAGTAACCTTAGGTTACTGTAGAGTGCTGGAAGGCTCACATTAATTTCCCCTTTAATCTCATCAAAGGTTTTTGGTGACCTGAAAAGCGAAACCATTATCCTGAACCTTATGGTGGATTTGAGGATGAACTGAAGATCCTCATAGAGATATTCATATACATCAGTGAACCTTTCTTTATACATCCAAAAGCCTCCCTACATTCTTATATTCATAAGATTTTAAATATTTTATTGACCAATTTACAGTTGTAGTGGTTTAAAGGAGGGTTTGAACTGATAGATAGCCATATACATGCAGATACAAGACCCTTCGAAGATTTTGAGCTCATGGCTGTGAGTGGTATAGAGGGTGCCCTCACCTGTGCCCATGACCCCCTGGAGATGACGTCATTCGATGTTGTCATGGCGCATTTCAGGAGGCTGCTAACAGTGGACCCTGAGAGAGCCGCCCGCAACGGGTTAAAACTCCATATCGCCCTTGGAATACACCCCAGGGCAATACCCCATGACCCTGAAAGGGTGATTGAAAAACTCCCAGATCTCCTCAGAAATCCGTCTGTGGTTGCTGTTGGTGAGGTGGGTCTTGAATCTGGTTCAGAAATTGAAATGGATGTCTTTAAAGTCCAGCTAAAAGTGGCTGATGAACTTGGTTACCCTGTGATTGTCCATACACCACGTAGAAGAAAGGCGGAGATTACCTCCCAGATAATGGATCTGATAGATGGTACAATGGATGAGTCCATGGTTGTGATTGAACACGTTAACAGGGATGTTCTCCCGGAGCTTGTGGAAACTGAGTGCATGCTGGGACTGACTGTGCAGCCTGAAAAGCTCACACCGGAGGGAGCTGTTGAAATTCTGCGTGAATATGGAACAGACAGGTTTGTTCTTAACAGTGACATGAGTTCAGCGCCATCTGATCCCCTTTCAGTTCCAAGAACTGTTCAGAGAATGAAGATGGAGGGTTTCAGCCGCAGGGACATAAGGCAGGTCTCTGATGGAAACATAAGGGATCTCCTTAAAATCAGCCAAATCTAAAATGCGCCGATCCTTGAAATCACCCTGCGTGCCACCCTATGACCGTTTCTCAGACAATCTACTGGTTCAGAACCTCTAAGCCACATTGACATGAATCCTGCTGCAAAGGCGTCCCCGGCCCCAGTAGTATCCAGCGCATTTTCAGCCTCAATTTCCATGACCTCAGAGTAGTCCCCTGAAAAGAAGGATGCACCTCGGGGTCCATGGGTCACAACCACGTTCCCGACCCCGGCCTCAAGAAGTCTTTCAACCCCTGACCTCCTGGAGCCGGTTAGCATCTTAAGCTCATCATCATTCAGGAATATTATACTGGTTTTCTCAAGAATACCTGAAAGCCTTTCAATACCATATGATGCCAGGAGCGTGCCCGGGCTGAAGGAGATATCCCTGATACTTGAAACCGCACTGGCAACCTCAATGTAGCAGCCGCTGAGATGAACTGCATCTGCAGCCATTATATACTCTGATTCTGCCTCACCAATTTCAAGAGTGGCGTTTGCACCCATGTAGGAATAAATGGACCTCCTACCAGTATCATCCACTGATATGAAGGCCATACCAGTTTTTTCACCCTCCCTCGATATGCAGGATGTATCAACACCCCTTGATTCCAGAAGGGACGTGATCATGTCACCGTAAACGTCCCTGCCAACTGATGACACAATTCCCGCCTTAAATCCAAGGTGGGAGATCCACACGGCAAAGTTGAACGCGGAACCCCCTGGAATGACATGTAAATCTTCTATGTTCATCTCGGAGTCCGGTTCAACGAATCTGGGCACCCTAAAAATAAAATCCATGTTGCAGGTTCCAACACTTACAACATTCATCAAAATAAATCACCGGGGTGATCACCTTCGCCCCATCAAACCGCTTATGAGTTTGGCGATAACACCTTGCTTGTCTGGTTCTATTGGCTGGTACTCCTCACCGATGAGGTCAGCTGCAAGTTTCATGAGGGCATTGCTTGCGGGTGACTTTGGATTCTTAATGACTATGGGCTCACCAAAGGCTGCTGCCCTGCTCACCTCAGGGTCATCAGGTATCACCGCAATAACAGGGACCTCAAGTATTGTCTCAACTTCCTCAACACTCAGGAAGGTTTTATCGTACTGCTCACGGTTTATGACAACACCTATTATGTTGATGCCAAGTTTACTTGCGACGATCTTTGTTTTGAGGGCGTCACTTATTGATGGCACCTCTGGTGTTGTGACAAGCAGAAGTTCATCTGCAGCTGCAAGTGCGGCAACTGCGTCCTTCTCAAGACCTGCAGGAGCATCTATAAGGAGTATATCGGTATCCTCTATGAGGTATGCGAGTGCATCCTCAAGGCGGTCAAGCTTGACATTTCTGAGCCCCTCAAGGGATATACCGGCAGGTACCACCCTCACGCCATTGGGACCCTCATAAACCGCCTCCTCAATTGAAGCGTTTCCTGCGAGAACATCATGAAGTGTGACGGATTTTCCCTCCATCCCCAGGATGAGTTCAAGGTTTGCCATTGCTATATCAGCGTCAAGCACAACAACCCTTTCACCGTAGGTTGAGAGGGCAACACCCAGGTTAGCAGTGATGGTTGTTTTCCCCACACCTCCCTTACCTGATGCGACTGTAATCACTCTTGTCATTCCAATACCTCCACATAGATAATAACAGTTATCCTAATATAAATATTGATGTTAGGTAGAGTAAAAGCAGATCACCGCACCTCAATACTCACCTCAAAGTTATCCACTATCTCAGGGAAATCCCTGAAGGTTTTCCTGAGTTCCATCTCCACAATATCCATTATATGAAACTTGAGTTTCTCTTCCTCCTCCTTTGAATCCCCCATTATCCTTGAGAAGATACCCTTACCCTCATGTTCAACCATTATCTTGATCCTTCCACTGAGGTCATATGTGTTGTCAAGGAATACGATAACCTCCGCACCCTTTATACGGGGTATTCCAAGTATTGACATCTTTATTTTATTCATAAGGGTCAGTTCAACCCTTTCAGGATCTATATCAGTGATCGCGCCACCCTTGTATGTTTCAAGGACCTTTTCGACCTCTTCTTCACCTATATCTCTGAGGCCATATTTTTTCATGAGCTCGTCTCTGCTGAGGGGTTTTGAGTCAGTCACATCCATAGATTCTGAAGCTTCAATCTCAAGTTCCTCTTCCTTTTCAGTGCCCGAATCAGCTGATTCACCAGCAGCGGGAATTTCAGAGGACTCTTCGGTCTCTGAAGTTTGAGTTTCTTGAGTAAATTCTCCTTTAATCTCAAACTGAGGCTTTGATTGGGTTTCAGTTGATTCTGCATCTTCAACTTCCAGAGTGCCTGTGGATTCAGTATCTTCAATGTCAGGGGAAACATCAACGGATATTTCAGGCGTTTCAGGCGTATATTCATCTAATATGGGCTGTCTGTAGCTCGCCTCCTTTGGATTGAAGTAATCTCCCGTTTCCGCCACTTGAGACTCCGTTACCTCATCTTTTTGCTCTATTGCGTAGATCCTGTTTATATCCATGAGATAATCGAGCTGTGATCTTTTAAGATCAAAAAGTTCTATAAGGGTATCTGTTTTATCGGCCACTTCCATTATCTTTTCGAGAGCTTCCTCCTTCATGAATCGGCCGTATGATGCTGCAACATGTACCCCATCCCTAAATAGAATGTAGCCCTCATCGGAGGCATGAGTAATTCTTATGAATCCATTGTATTCATCTGAGGCAAGTTTTTCAAGAAGTTCACTGAAATCTATTTCATCGCCGTAGGAAATCTTGGATGGCTTAGTTATCGGAAGCTCCATATATTCACTACCCCTTTCTGATGAGTTTAATTTCCCGCGGAGTTATTATCACTACATTCTTCTCCTTATTGCAGAGCAGTATCGCCTCTGCACCATGATTTTCCCTGAGATCCTTTATACGTTCCCCCACTGTCTTGAAATCCGATGGATTATCTCTCTGGATCTCAGTGAGATCAAGTATAACCGGATTCTTCTCATCGGTCACCTGGGAGAGGGCATCATCAACATCCCCAATGGACTTTGCCTTCAGGAGAATGATCTCATAGAAGGAATGCTCCGGAACTATTATCGTCTCCGTTTCCTCAGGTTCCTTAATTTCCTCATCAAGTCCCACACTTTTCTTCAGCATTTCGAGAATGTCCCTCAACTAAATCTCCCCTATATGCTCCATGATCACATCCATTAATCTTGAAGCCCCCCCATTCTTAACATCAACAACAGGAAGCCCAAATCGTGCTTCATACCTTTCCATTATTGATCTGTCATTCATGTTTCTTAAATTTAAGGAAATTCCTATAACCTTCGTTGGCTCGATTGCCTCTATGGCCCTTATCTCATCCCTTATCCCCCTTGGTTTTCTGTAGGGATGGTTTGGCCTGTGACATAGGACCGTAACGTCAGGCATCGCCCCTATAAGTATCGAGGCCGATAAACCCCTTGGATGGGGGTTTCTTCTCTCTGTGAGGCTTGACTGACCCTCGATGAATATCAGATCAGGATCTTTCTCCTCCTCAAGGTACTTAACTGCCCCCATGACAGCTGCAGCAACATCCATAACGGAGAGGCTTCCTGCCCGGAAATTTATGTCAACCGGCTGTTCAAGACCCATCTCATCGGTCGAGATAACTCCCGCCTCAAGGCCCCGTTCCTTTGCCTCCTTCCCAAGAAGCCTTGTGGTTGTACGTTTGCCGCACTCCTGTGAGGTGCCCCCGACAAATACCACCGGTGATTTGTGCCTGTATTTTATCTTGGGGAGTACCTCTGTGCAGCGAGGGGGTGCAACCCCGAATATTTTCTTTACGTTGTCAAGGCGGGGGCTTATCTCCTTGATCGTTACATTCATCTGTTCTGCAAATTTTATGAGGGAAGTGTTATCTGCCAGTGGGAGTGATCTGAATGAGGTCACAACATTTTTACCCTCATTTATCGCCTGCACAGCATACTTGAGGGCGGTGCCCTCTGCACCTATGGGGAGCATTATTGCAACACTTCTTGCATCAGTCTCATGTATAAGCTTGAGGAGGCTTGATGAAACCTTAAATCCGCAGAAGTCCTTTCCATGCTTTCTGGGGTCATCATCAACAAATCCGACAGGTTCGACTCCTTCAAAATTTGCAAATTTCTCTCCTCCGCCACCACATCCAATGATTATAAACGGATTCAGCTCCCTCAGTTCCTCGACAGAAGATAATATGTGCAAATAATCACTCCTTTAATACTTGCTGGAATCAAATAGAAACTGTTAATTAGTTAGTCATACTCATTTAATTAATAAATGCTTAAAGCATATATATTTTGGGTAGAATACTCTGTTTATGGAGGCATAGTATGATAGCAAGAATACTTAAAGATTTAGGTAGGATCAATGGGGTAAATGGTTCCCTCGTTGTTGGTAAGGATGGTCTTGTAATCGAAAGTGAGGTTCCATCCGATATAGATGGGGAACTGGTCGCTGCAATGGCTTCAGCAGTTTTCGGTACTGCAGAAAGGTCCGCCGAGGAGATAAAGCATGAGCCCCTTGAACAGGTCATGATTGAGGGTACCAGGGGTAAGACCCTCATGATAGACGCCGGGGAGGGAATACTTGTACTGATAACTGATGTTGATATAAATCTTGGTCTTATTCGTATTGAGATGAGGAGAAGTGCCGAACGCGTTAAGGATCTCCTTACATAACCATATTTTAATTATGGGGCGTGAAAATTGAGAAAACCCTATGTGATACTTATAGGAAGTGCTTCAGGAATTGGAAAGTCCACCGTTGCATCAGAACTTGCCAAGGAGCTAAACATAAAGCACCTTATAGAAACAGATTTCATAAGGGAGATCGTAAGGGGCATAATTGGGCCAGATTATGCTCCCGCACTCCATAAGTCCTCATTTGATGCCTACACAACACTAAGAGACAAGGAGCGCTTCCGTAATAACAATATTGAGTCACTTATATGTGCGGGTTTTGAGGAGCACGCCTCATTTGTTATTCCTGCAGTTGAAAAGGTTATCGAAAGGGCTGTTGCTGACTCTGACGATGTGGCCATAGAGGGCGTCCACCTCCTGCCCGGCCTCCTGAACATTGAGAAATTTGAGGAAATTGCATCAATTCATTTTTTTGTCCTGTCTGCCGAGGAGAATGTCCATAAGGAGCGTTTCGTTAAGAGGGCCATGGAGGTTAAGAGGGGTGGAAAACACCTTGAATACTTCCGTGAGAACCGTGTCATACATGACTACCTTGTGAGGAAGGCGAGGGAGCATGACGTGCCGGTGATCAACAACGACGACATAAAGTGTACCATTAAAAGGATGCTGTCATTCATAAGGGAAAACTGCACTGAGGTGACGCTTCAGCACCCTGTTGAACGCCTCGCTGAGGTTATAGACATTATCATTAAGAGACATGGTGGAAGAATCGTTGACGTATCCTATCCAATACCTGGATTTTCACAGCCACTCAAACGTGAGGTCAATGTATATGATCCCGTTGAGGCTGAAAGGTTTCTTAAGCGGTTAAATGAGAGTCCAAAGCGAAAAAGAGATCTTGAAAGGCTTTACACGCTTTCAGATAACATACACAGCCACAGGATATGTGCACCGGATCCGGAAAGTCTTCAGGCAATAGTCAATGAACTTAAGGAAAGTGGACTCATCTACCAGGAAGAGAACTAAACGCCAGGATGATCCATCACTTAATTCACGATCTTTAATCAGAGCAAGGGGTGACAGATTGAACCAGCAAAATATGAAGATCGACTGCCCAGTCTGCAGTGGAGAGAAGTGTATGACAGCCATCACCAGGGTTGAGAAGATCCCCTACTTTGGAGAGATAATGGAATCCATACTACTCTGCAGCAGGTGTGGCTACAGAAGCACAGATATAATTTGCCTTGATCAGAAGGAACCATCAAGGTACACGATCGAGGTGGGTGACAAAACACTCAACGCAAGGGTCGTTAAGTCCCAGTCAGCAACCATAAGGATACCTGAACTCGGACTCAAGGTTGAACCGGGGCCCAGGTCAACAGGTTACATTTCCAACATTGAGGGTGTTGTTGAGCGATTTGAAACCGCCGTCAAAACAGCCATCAACCTCTTTGAGGAGGATGAATCAAAGGAAAAGGCCTCAGAGATCCTGGAAATGCTCCGTGAAGTTCGCGGGGGAAAAAGAAATGTCACAGTTATAATTGAGGATCCACTCGGTCAGAGCTTTGTTGGCCACCCCCGTGCTGTTAGGGAAAAGCTCTCAGATGAAGAAATAAAATCCCTCAAGACGGGATTTTTGGTTTTTGAGTCAGATGAGATTGATGAGGAGGATTAGTCCTCATCAACATCCCTTAGTTTGAGTGTACGTTTGATATCCATAGCCATTGAATCACAGTCGGCCTTTATTGCCTCAAGGTGTGCCAGGAGGCGTTCCTTTTCCTGGTTTATCCTTTCAATGTTCTTGTAGGGGTAGATGCACTCCTTGAGCATCTCATATTCCACTGTGGCGTAGGGGTACTGGTTAAGCTGCTGGCATACTTTAGCGAGAATTTCTCCGAGGAACTTGTTCATTTCAATCTTGACCCTTTCACGTATCATCTTGTCACTGTCAAGGTGCTGTTTCATGAGCCTGACAACCTCTGCCTTGGCAAAGGGTAATTCCTCGGTTTCCTCTTCAGCTTCCATATCAGCATTGTTATTCTGAATCTCTTCATTATTCTCCATAGGTTTCTACCTCCATGTGACTATATCAGACTAAAGGTATATAAATGTATTCCATATAATCAAAGAAACACCGAATATAACAACAGAAATCAGTAGTATCTTCAATATAATTAAGGGTTCTGATCACCAGAAACAAAGGTCATTTTAGTTCCCTTATCTCAAGGCTGAGGTCAAGTGGATTGGCTGATGTGGTTATAAAGCCCATTGATATCACATCAACTCCGGTGGAAGCATATTTATCTATATTTTCAGGTTTTATACCTCCTGATGCCTCAACAATCACCCTGTCCCGGATCCCGGCACTTTCGAGTTCTTCAAGTGCTTTCCTGACGTCCCCTGGCTTCATATTATCAAGCAGGATGATGTCGGCCCCTGCATCTGCCGCCATTACAGCGTCCTCTGGCCTTTCAACCTCAACCTCAACCTTCTTTGTGAAGCTCACATGTTCCTTAACCCGCCTCACAGCGTCCCCCACACTTCCAGCTATTGCTATGTGGTTGTCCTTGATCATTGCACAGTCATCAAGCCTGAATCGATGGGTGTCCCCACCACCAATTTTAACTGCCTGCTTTTCAAACCACTGCAGTCCAGGAGTTGTCTTTCTGGTGGCTGCTATCCTTATATCGGGGTTCAGTGCCCTCACCCGCTCCAGCATACTTCGTGTGAGGGTGGCTATACCGCTCATTCTCATCATGAGGTTCAGCATTGTCCTTTCAATCTTTAGGATATCCGAAGCTTCCCCCTCAAGAATTATAACCCTTTCACCGGCTTTAACAGAATCACCATCCATTTTCAGCCTGTCTATTTCGATTCCGAATTCAGCAGCTATGATCCCTGCAACGTCCACACCTGCAATTATGCCATCCTCTCCGGCTATAACATCCGCCACTGCCACTGTGCCCCTTTCAACAAGTGCCTCGGTTGTTATATCCTCAAATCCCACGTCTGCCCTGATCATTTCCCTGAGAACGTCAATCATGAAGATCCCCTAAATTAATATAAAGGGAAGAATTATAAATTTTATGTCCATGGAGCAGATCGCCAGCAGATATCCTCCAAAAACCGTTGAAAGAGTGATATGATGGAAGTCACATTTCTGGGTACATCATCAGCTGTCCCCTCAAAGAACAGGAACCACACATCAATAGCACTTCGAATCCCCGGTGAGGTATTTCTGTTTGACTGTGGTGAGGGAACTCAGAGACAGATGGCCCTTGCAGGCATCAGTCCCATGAAGGTTACAAGGATGTTCATAACACATCTACACGGGGACCATATCCTTGGAATACCCGGAATGATACAGTCAATGGGCTTCAGGGGGCGTCAGGAACCCCTTGAAATATATGGGCCCCCTGGGATCCATGAACTCCACGAATCCATCATGAAGCTGGGCTACTTCACGCTCGACTTTGATATCCATGTGAATGAGGTGAGGGGCGGCGCCGTCATTGAGGAGGAAGATTACCGTATTACCTCAGCACCCGCCTCCCATTCGGTATTCAACCTCGCCTACTGTTTTGAGGAGAAGAAGAGGCCCAGGTTCCTCAGGGAGAAGGCCATTGAACTTGGACTCAAACCGGGACCCGCCTTCGGGAAGCTGCACAGGGGCATACCCGTAAGGGTTGGTGACAGGATCATAAAACCAGAGGAGGTCCTTGGAAGC
Organism: Methanothermobacter sp.; assembly: GCF_030055435.1. Taxonomy (NCBI): domain Archaea; kingdom Methanobacteriati; phylum Methanobacteriota; class Methanobacteria; order Methanobacteriales; family Methanobacteriaceae; genus Methanothermobacter; species Methanothermobacter sp. The sequence goes on along the minus strand of NZ_JASFYG010000006.1, from coordinate 80,547 downwards.
CCACGGCGGGGTGTGAAGATATGCTACTCAGGGGACACCCGTCCCTGTGAGTCTGTTATAAATCTTGCCCGTGAAGCGGACCTTCTGATACATGAGTCAACCTTTGAGGCTGGAAGTGAAGATAAGGCGTCTGAAAGTGGGCATTCCACTGCAAGGGAAGCTGCAGAGGTCGCTGCATCTGCCTGTGTCAGGAGGCTGATACTCACACATCTCAGCACCAGATACAAGAGGATCGAGGTTATTCTGAACGCCGCAAGGGAGGTTTTCCCTGAAACCTATGTGGCAGATGACCTCATGACCGTGGAGGTGAAGGCTGATGATTCCAAGTCCAGCGCCTGAAACCATACTTATCATAATCGTCACGGTGATGACAGCTGTTCTTCTTGTTAAGTGGGCCTCATATTTCCTCAGAAGGTCCACCAGAAAATGGGACCTTGACCTTACACTCATACAGGTCCTCAACGACATAATAAAATACAGCATATACATCATAGCCCTTAGCATAGTCCTGAGGGAACTTGGAATAGACGTGACCGCTATAACCGTGAGTCTGGGTATAGCAGGTGTCTCGGTGGGTTTTGCATCAAGGGACATCATATCCAACTTCATTTCCGGGATTTTCATACTGGCTGATAAGAGTTTCAGGGTGGGTGACACCATTGAGGTTGCCGGTCAGAAGGGTAAGGTTAAAAGGGTGGGTTTCAGGACAACAACAATAAAAACCCCTGACGCCAAAATAGTAACGGTGCCAAACTCAACCTTCTCCAAAACAGCCTACGTCAACTACAGTGCAGAGGAAAGGAGGAGGGTTGAACTCAAGGTCAGCCTTGACTACGATGTTGATATTGAAAAATTTGAATCTGAAGTTAAGGATATTCTCATGGGGGTTCCAGGTATACTGAAGGACCCCGCGCCCGGCCTCATTGTCCTTGAATTTACAGATACAGGGATAAAGGCAAAGGTGACAGCCTGGATCCCAGATCCGCGAAAGGTAACAAAATACCGTTACGTGATTGCGTCTCATGTGAAAAAGGTCCTTGAAGGTTATTCTAAACATGATCAAATGCAGGGTTTTGAATGAGAAGAAACAGCATCTACGCAGTCATCATATGCCTTTTCTTCGTATCTGTTAGTTCAGGCATCATTATAAAGGCCTTTGAGGATTACCAGGTGCTGGAAAGGTCAAGGATTCACCTTGAAAACTACAGGAATGCACCCAGAGAACTTTTTGACCCCCTCCCTTCAGGCCCCACCACAGCTGCAGGTTCAAACGGACCGATAATTGGTAAGCTCATAATACCTTCAATAGGTGTCAGGTGCTGGATAAGGGAGGACACCGTGAATGCCTATGAATCAGTCTACCACTACCCTGAAAGTGTCATGCCAGGGTCTAAAGGCGACTGTGGGATTCTGGGGCATAGAACCACCTATTCAGGACCATTCAGGAGGATAGGTGCCCTCAGGAAGGGGGACACGGTTATAATAGAGGATCATCTCTCCTCAATGCGCTACGTATATGTGGTGACATCCAATGGTGATGATATAAGATGGGACTATAAGGTCAATCCAGTGCGCTTCGCTCAGGGTGGGGAGGCCAGGCTCATGCTCATAACGTGTTATCCTCCAGGCGAAAAGAAGGCTGCCTGGATAACACACTGCAAACTTGTGCGTAGAGAGAACATCTGAGTGGGGGGGTTTTAGAATACCTGAAAATCAATAGTTGGTGAAATCCTGGAGGGTGAAGGTGTTGAGGGGGTAATCGTAACTGACAGTTCAGGCAGCATCCTCTACAGCAGGGTAATCTCCAGCGGAAACCTTGGATCCATGGCCAGTGTAATGGCAGATGCTTCAGGTAACTCCTCAAAAGGGCGGGGACTATCAGTCTACCGTTATTGAGTTTCCCTGGGGAAGATGGTTCTGCTCAACGATGACCTCCATCTCCTTGTGCTTGCTGCTAAAAGGTCAAACCTTGGCAAGGTGATCCTCTTTCAAGAAGGGGTCATGGAGAGACTTTCATACCCTGAAATACTTCATGAACCGGAATATGTCAAGGAGGAGTCATCAGCAGCAAGGATTAAATTAACCATGGAGCTTGAGGCAGATGCCACCCCTCAATCTGAGGGTTCCCATGTCAGTGGGATCCTGGGTGATAAGATCAATGTTACGATTGCAGAACAGAAAGCTGAAGCCCTTGGGCGGGAAAAGGAAACCGTGCATGGTATCAGTACTGACGTGGTGAATGAGGTAGAAGTACTAAAAAACCTGACATTGGAAAACCAGAGACTCTTGAAGAAAAAATAGAAAAAACCCATGATGGAAGGGAAGGTTAAAGGATCCCAGGAGTCACCGGCCATTCCCGAGTTGAGGACGCCACTATCCCTCCCGGAACTCAAAGCCATTGATGTCCCAGCTGACCCCGAAGCCCGGAGGAAAACAGCGCTTCTTATCTATGAGCATCTCCTCCTTGCAATGTCAATCGGGGGCCAGTAAAATCAGGGGTGTGGGCCCTGCAGGGGGTATGCTCCGCAAATCCCTTCCACACGACGAATGTCCAATAACCCTTAAGGGGGTTGGTGTCCTGAGCAATGCATCAGTTGACTTCAAAAAATTGAGGGAAAATATCAGCTGCAGGATACAGCCTTGAGGAGATAAAGAGGGAGATAGAAATAATAATCACATCAATAACAGAGAATTAAGGGCGTGTTATGGGATATGGTGCATTCAGGGGCATGATAAGGCCCGAGTTTACAGCCATCTACAGGGCCTACCAGGATGCATGGATAAACGTGGTATAACAGATACCATCCAGCAGGAGTTAAGGCAGATCTGGGATTAAAGGACCCCAAAGTTCCAGAATAAAGGATGATTTCACGCAGGGTGCTTCCTTCATGGAAATATTTATAAAACATTAACCCCTATAGATATATTGCCTTAATTCTTGATTCTATCAATATAATTTTTCAGTAGGGACGCTTATGTTAAATCAACTGCAAAGGGATATTCTGAAGTTGAAGAAGGAAAAAAATGCTATCATACTTGCCCATAACTACCAGAAAAAGGAGATACAGGAAATTGCAGACTTTAAAGGGGACTCACTTGAACTCTGCATAAAGGCAAGTGAGATACATGATAGGGACATTGTTGTTTTCTGTGGCGTGGACTTCATGGCCGAGACAGCCTACATCCTCAACCCTGATAAGAAGATCCTGATACCCGACAGGGGTGCGGAGTGTCCCATGGCACACATGCTAAGTGCAGAGGAAGTAAGGAAGGCAAGAAAAAGATATCCTGATGCTGCAGTTGTCTTATACGTTAACACCCTTGCAGAGGCAAAGGCAGAGGCAGATATTCTCTGCACATCTGCAAATGCCGTTAAGATTGTTGAAAGTCTGGATGAGGACCTCATACTCTTTGGTCCCGACAGAAACCTTGCATGGTATGTTCAGCAGCACACCGACAAGAGGATAATCCCCATCCCGGAGAACGGCTACTGCTACGTCCATAAGATGTTCACTGTCGCCGATGTTGCTGCAAAGAGGGAGGAGTACCCCGACGCTGAACTCCTCATACACCCTGAATGTGACCCTGAAGTTCAGGAACTGGCGGACCACATCCTGAGCACCGGAGGAATGCTGCGGAGGGTACTTGAGTCAGACAGGAAGCAATTCATAATCGGTACAGAGGTTGACATGAAAACACGTATCGATCTTGAATCAGACAAGGAAACAATCCCCCTCCTCGCAGAGGCCATATGTGAGAACATGAAACTCCACACCCTTGAGAAGGTTAAAAATTCACTGGTCAATGAGGAATTCACTGTAACGGTTCCTGATGATGTGGCTAAAAGGGCCAGGAGGGCTGTTGAGAGGATGATAGAGGTATCCCGTCAGTAACAGCCAAACCTCACTCCGTTACGATTCAATACTCCCTGTGCACTTATTATTGTATTTCAATCAGCCTGTAATCACGCACCCCCATACCCAGTTTCTCTGCATATACCAGCTGGTGGGTTCCATCAACGTCACCCCACACCCCCCTGAACTTATCCCCACCGGTCTCATGGTTTTCCTCGAGCATTGACCCCCTGATTCCCTCCTCCTGATTCACAAGGTGGTAACTTGCTGTGTCTACTGCAACAGGGTCCTCAGATGCCAGCACCCCTATGTCGGGAACTATGTTCCTGTCACTCCATGGCACACAGTCACAGTCAGGGGTTATATCCATGAGGAAGTTCAGGTAGAATATACTGTCAATGGTGGATGTTACCCCGAGAGCGTACTCCATCATTCTCTCAATGAACTCAGGTATGTCCCTCTCCCAGTCAAGGTCAAATACGCCCCTGGGGCAGGTGTCAAGGCAGTTCATGCAGGCAATGCACCTGTCGTATTCTATCATGACGCCGTCATTTAGGGTCATGGCATCCACCGGACATTCAGAGATGCACTCCCCGCATTCAGTGCATTCGCCCATCACCACGGGTTTTGCGCATTCGTGCTGTTCAATCTTTCCCTGGATGGTGGCGCATCCCATTGCAAGGTTCTTGAGGGCCCCTCCAAAGCCGCTCATCCCGTGGCCCTTGAAGTGTGATATGACAACCATTGCTGATGCCGCGGCAATGTCACCTGCTATTTTAACCTCACTGAAGTGCCTTCCCTTCACAGGCACAGTTACCTCATTGTTTCCATGAAGCCCATCTGCAATTATAACGGGTGCCCCGGCAACAGAATAGTCAAAGCCATTGAGTATGGCTGTTTCAATGTGATCAACCGAATTGTGCCTTGAACCATAGTAGAGGGTGTTGGTATCTGTGAGGAAAGGGGATGCCCCGCTCTCCCTTATCCTTTCAATTACGTGGCGCACCAGAACAGGACTAACATAGGAGTCGTTGCCCCGCTCACCAAAGTGCACCTTAACAGCCACGATGTCATCCCCAGAGAAGGGTTCGCCAAAGGCCGCGTCAAATATCCTCTGTATCTTCATGCCCCTGTTCTCGTTCCTGGACCTTGCCCTGAAATCTGAAAAATAAACCTCCGCTGGCATCCAATCACCATTATTCTATTTATTTCAGAGGGTATATGGACTTTTTCTCACGGTGAGAACCACTTATATATCCAGATGGACAGATATTACGTTGAGGTGGGTTTTTATGGACACTGAAAGGATAATAGAACTCCTGAATATCGACTTTCGCCATGAACTTGAGGCGACCATGATGTATACCTACAACGCGTTTGTTATAGAGGACTGTGACCTCAGCAGGCTAACTGAAGGCATCGCGGCAGATGAGATGAGGCACATGTGGTGGCTTGCTGACCTCATAACAAAGAGGGGTGGCAGGCCCTCAATGGAGATAGGAAAGGTGGAGTACATTGGTGAAGATCTGATTGAGGGCCTTGAAAGGCAGATCCAGAAGGAGACAGAGGGTATTGAAGAGTACGAGAGGCAGATAGAGATAATCGATGATGATGAGGTTGCCGGGGTTTTAAGGCATATAATTGATGAGGAAAAGAGGCACCGCAAGGAGTTCAGGGAACGGCTGGAGCGTCTTCGATAATTTTCTGTATAAAATTCGGTACGCTCACTGTCCGCAGATCAAAAAATAAATTTTTTAATCTTAAACATCCATCCGAAGCATTATTTCAAGTCCAGCTTCTCTACCCGAACGTTCTGTATCCATTCACGCAATTCTACCTTTCTATCCATGCCAGCATTTTATTCCGTATTTCCTTTAAGGTCTCCTCTGAGATATTCTTTGGGGGCCTTGGCCTCATGTAACCGAAGAACGGATCATCAAAGACCTCCCCATTTACGATTACCTCCCCTCTGTAGCGGGGGATGAAGTGCCAGTGCAGTTGTGGTGGAGGGGCGTTTTCACGGTAAAAGGAGTTAAGAAGGACGCCCCAGTTGAACATGGCGGCCCCAAATGCCTTTCTCACTGCATTTTCAAGTTCAGATATTATAAGGAACATTTCATCCCATTCATCCTTCTTTAGGTTTCCAAGAAACTCTTCCCTCCTTTTAAGGGCTACTACACAGGTTCCAAGGTTGCTCTGGTTTGGTGCGAGAAACACAACCCACCTCTTCCTCTCATAGAGGTATTTGCCAAACTTGTAGTCATCAAATTTCACCCCGATGTCCCCCCGCAGTTATGAAGGAGAGAAGTTCCAGTGCCATGGACTCGGCCACATCCTCCGCCGGTTCATCCTCCCATGGTTCCAGGATCCTGAATGATGCCTCAACGGTTATATTCCTTCCATCTGCACGAAATGAGTAGTCCCTGAATCTTCTTTCAAGTTCATCCAGAACCTCTAATAGTCCCTGTCCTGGAATACCTACTTCCAGAACCACCTTCCATTTATCACCGGATTTTTCGATTTTTTTAACTTCCACAGAAGGTTCCGAATTCATGTCACCCCTATCTCCACCTGAACCGGCAACTCATGGTTATCTGGATGGCTTCAGTCCTCGAGGACGCTGGAGAGGAATACCGTCATCTCAATTTCCTCCCTTGCAATGAAGTCGTCCATGCGCACCTTTGCCTCCTCTGAGCCAAAGGGGAAGTACTCCGGTGCATAGAAAACTGTTATGAGAAGGTCTCCGTTATCCTCCTCTGTGTCCTCCTCGAGTCTCTCCATGAGTTTCCTTCTGACATCATCATCAATGTCTGATACCCTGTAGAGTACATAGTTCATGCATTTATCCTCACTGAAGCCAAAATCCTCAACCTTCACCTGCAAGTAAACACCTTCCTTATTCGCTGTCACCTTTAATGAATGAAGCTATGATTTCACCATATTTACCTATCTCATTCACTCCCAGATGTCCGCACTCAGAATCAAATAGAATCAACTCGGAGCCAGGTATGAGTTCGGCCATGGGGATCGTGTCAAGTTCCGGTGGGAAGTACTGGTCCTGGTTCACCCCAAATATGAGGGTCCTTGCCCTTATCCTGCTGAGCTTACCCTCCAGGTCATGGTTCATGGCGGCCCGGTTCCTCCACAGCACATCATAGGGGTCCATGAGTTCCCCCTCTGACCCCATATCCCTCATCGCCGACTCCAGCTCAGGCTTTTCAAGGCCACTGTAGTATTCCCTTGAGAGTCCATAGAGGTACATGAGCATGGATGAAAGTGACAGTGCCCTCCTCGGTTTTCTGCCCGCGGCAAAGTCAGGGTCTGACTCAATAAGGTGGTTCATGTAACTGAAGAGTGCATAGTTAACTCCCCTTGTTCTCCAGGAGGTTACAAGGGGCATGAGGAACTCCATTTCATCAGGGTACTCTGCAGCCCACTGTAGCGCCTGAAATCCCCCCATTGATGTCCCTATGACTCCACTGACCTTTTTTATGCCAAATTTTTCATTGAGAAACTGTCTCTGGAAGTTCACCATGTCGAGTACTGTGTAGGCGGGAAATTCATCTCCAAGTGATGTAGTGGATGGTGAAGCCGAACCCGGAGACCCCAGTGAGCTCATGGATATTATAAAGAACCCGTCAAGGGCTCCTCCAGGTTCTGTGAGGTCAGCTATCCTTTTAACTGAAGAAAAGTCCCCGCTCCACCCATGGATATAGACTACAGCATTATCTATCTCACCCTCATCATTCAGGGAGGGTCTCCCTATGGTTTTGTATTCAACCCTTACATTTCTGAGTTTTTCTCCTGATTCAAATCTGAATTCAGGGAGATTGAAGTATGATGGTTTGCCTTCCTCCATTTTAATGCTCCTTAAGCAACAATACTATGTAATCTCCTCACCATCCCTGTAAAGCTTTATGCACATGACAGGACAGTTGGCTGCCGCCTTTTCGCTGCATGATGGGTCATCAAATTCCTTAACCTGAATATCAGATAAATCAACACCCATAATGGATGAAATGCCGTCATCCGCGAATTCAAATAGTTCCGGGCAGTTTTCAATACAGTTTCCGCATGATATACACATGGTCCTATCGAGTTCAAGCCTGTACATGTTATCACCCTGAGAATCAGAACTGTTTTATTGTATGGTGAAATTGATAAAAATATTTAGTGATTGAATGGAGGGTTTCAGATTATCAGAAAGAGTGAAGCGCGGGAAATGCAGGATAAACTCATAATCATCTACAAGGGCCTCCAGCAGAGAAGGTCATTTAAAAAATTCTTTGGGGAGGACCTTAAAAGAAATGATTTCCTTGACAACCTGGCCAGTAAAAGGGGAATAGATGACCTCTTAAGGGAGGCCATAGTTGAACTTGCGGAGTTCACACGTGAGGACCATGATCACAGTGAAGATGAGTACAGGGACCTCTTTGATTACCTTGTAAACCGTGAACCCGTTGAATCCATATGCATGAGGTATGGTATCCAGGGCCCCGATGAGATAAAACTTGATGATGTTGCAGAGGCCCTCTCAAGATTTGAATGAAATCAGATTGTGAATTTTCTGAGATAACCAGCCATAACCTAAAAAAACTGCCTTAGAGAGTCCCTAAAGCCCCGTATCACATCAACCGCTGATCTGATGAGGGGACTTTTCACGTTCTCATAATCTCTCAGAGTTTCAAGCCTTTTTATCCTGAAGTATATGGGGGGGTGGGGGTCCCAGGCCGTCCACCCGGATATCCTCTGGGAGCCGGACTTCTCAAGTGCCAGTTTCTGGTAACCTATTTTCCTGAGGGCCCTCGCAAGGACCTCAGGTTTTCCTATAACCATTGCAGAGAGGAGGTCAGCCCTTGCCTCAAAGAACTTGGCCACAAAGAATATTATACCCATTGCAATGATTATGTAGAGAAGGGGAGAGAGCAGGACAACAGGCAGTAATACCGTGAGTCTCATTATGAACTCGGCAGAGACTATGCTGAAGAGTATTATGGGGTCCCGCCCGACAAGGTGCCCCATTTCATGCCCTATAACCGCAAGCACCTCCTCGTCGGTTAACTGAACGAGGAGGCCCGTTGTTACAAGTACCAGTCCCCTTCGGGGGCTTGGACCCGTTGCAGCGGCGTTTGCTATCATTGTGTTTGAGAGAACAATCCTGGGTACCGGTATCCCGAATGCCCCTGCAGCATCCGCGATTATTGAGTAAAGGTTAACGGTCCTTGACCTCTCATAGAGTGGATTGCACCTGAAGCCATATCTTTCAAGCACACTCCGTGCATCCTCACATGTGGGGGACCTCTTATCTGCAAGGGAAACCCTGTAAATTTCACGTTTGATTTTCAGGATCGCTTCATTACCCATCCTGTCTATGAAGAATTTGAATTCGTCTTCAGGAAGCTGGAACTGGATTATGTGGACACTGGGGTTTTCTGGGGTTATAACCCACTCACCCATCCTGGCGTATATGCGGTCCGAGAGGAGTATTATGCCCAGCTGCATTAGTAGGATTGCTATAACTGCATAGAATCCCAGGATGATGAATAGGATTATGTTGACACCAAAGAAGAGCACATAGACGAGTAGCATGCTGCTTCCGAATATGCCCTTTGATGCCATTCCCCTCCCTGTCGGGGGCCTTTCAGGGATTATATCCTCCCCCTCCACCCAGGCAAAGTACACGGTGTGCTGCCTCATCATATCCTCAAATGCCTGGATGGATGTGAATATGTCCTCATATATGGCCTCTGCCCATCCCCCGAGTTCCGCAGGGTATTCGAGGATCAGTTTGAGGTTTTCACCGGCGATTATCTCACCATATATTATCGCCTCATCCCTCCATGCCCTGAAAACAAGCCTCAGACCATCTCTTCTTATTTCATTGAAGTCGCCGGGCATGAGATAGTAGCGCCGGATGAACTCAAGGAGATCCCCATAATATGCAGGTGCAAGCTCGGTTCCTATAACAAATTCCTTTATCATATACAACCAACTTTCATTTCTCTTGTGGCACTGCCTCGCAGAGTATATATAACTTCAGCATTGATATTAAATCTTACAGCCAGATGAACAGAAATTACCTATGGAAAGGTCAGAACTGTGAAAAATTGGGCCGCTGATAAACATGAAGTGCCGGGTATCTGAAAATCCATCCAGAAGTGAAGCGTACCAACTGCTAGATGAGGGTATACGGAAAAGGGCACTCATAGTGATACTTGCCTGCTGCAGTGCATCCTATGAGGGCCGTGCCAGGAGCAGCCTTGGTGCCGGTGAGAGGCTCATCGTTATAAAACCAGATGGAACATTCATGGTCCACCAGGATCGGAAGGTGGACCCTGTTAACTGGCAGCCCCCCAGATCAAGGTGCAGGGTCTACATGAAGCATGGAAGCCTCTTTCTCGAAAGTATCAGAAGGTCCCCTGAGGAACGCCTTGAGGTTGAGCTCCATGAGGTACACCTCATCTCCTTCTACCTTCCAAGGGATATGCATGAGCTCACAGTATCAGGTCATGAAAGCGACATGGGGGACATGATAATAATGCACCCCCACCTCATCGAGCCTGGCTTCAGACCCGTTGCCCGGGAATATGCCACCAGTTCCGGTTTCATTGATATTCTGGGTAAGGATGAGAATGGTTCGCTCATGATAATTGAACTTAAAAGTAGAAAGGCTGGTGTGAGCGCTGTTAAGCAGCTCAGGAGATACGTGGATGAATTCAGGGATGACCAGGTTGGTGTGAGGGGCATTCTGGTGGCCCCCTCAATAACCCATGATGCCCTGGAGATGCTGGAGGATGAGGGACTGGAGTTCAGGGAGATCGAGCCCCCCAGGGAACTCAAATCAAACAGAGGGGTTACACTGGATAACTTCCTCTGAAAATTTCTGCATCCATTAAACTAACCTATCAGTTGCTTAAAGTTCAGGTTTATTATCAAATCTTTAAAATATTCAAAACTTACCTATCAGCTGCTTAAAGTTCCGTTTTCATTATCAAATCTTTAAAATATTCATTGCTTAAAAACAGTGATTTGGATGCAATAAAGACCATAGAAGTCTGTTTTTAAAATGAAACCGGATTTGAATACCTCATTTTAAAGGTTCAGCAATATTAAATAGTCTGAATTCCATATTAATAATATGACTCTGGGGGTTGAAATGATCGAAGTGAAAGGGATGATGAGCGAAGAGGGTCCAGTACTGATAACCTTCGATGGTAAATTCCTTGAACTCTTTTTCAGGTCTGGCATGAAATTCAAACACGAAAAATATCCCATATGGATCAAAAAACTCGAAATAAAAGATGAAGGGAAATCCCGGACTTTAAATTACACCATGAATTTTTTGGCTCCTGCTGGCTTTTTCACTTTTGAAAGTGGCGGTGAAAATCTCCAGGAACTTGTGAATGCAGTTAACAGAGCAACTGGCGGATTTTAAAAACTGGACAGCTGATACGTAAACAGCGGGTCACCTTTCTCTTGAGGTAACAGGTGAAAGAATAAAGGTTTAAGAGCATTTTTATATCCTCTTAAAAACAGTTATGCCCATCAGAGGCCCTCTATAACCTCTGCCAGCTGCCTTAAGGTTCTGACCTCCTTCACGGCTGCACCGGCATTCCTGTAAATTGAGACACAGCTGTCAACAACATCCCACTTCTTTTGAGGTTCGGGATTCAGTATGAGGACCTTCCTTGCCCTCTCAGACATTTCAGCCACCAGTTCAGCGCTTTCAGGGACACCATCCTTCCTTGGCCCTGCCCAGTCCCTGCAGTCTGAGAGGATCACTATACAGGACTTTCCTGTGAAATTAACATTCTCAAGGAAGTCGCTGAAGGCTGTGTACATATTTGATGTTCCATGGAGCATGAGGTTCCTTATCCTGGACTCCCTGAGGTTCCTGAAGGCATCGTAGAGGTCATCCTCATCAAGGAGGTGGGTCGTTTCAATGACCCTGCTGTCGAAGTCAAAGAAACGTGACCTGTAGAATGTCTTCTGGGCGGCGTAGACTATGCAGAAGAACCAGTTGCTTATCCAGTCACAGGAGCCGCTCACATCACTCAGGAATATGTGCTGGCTCTTTCTCTCCCTGGGCTCTGACCTCATAAGTTCAATTATTGTGCCCCCGTGCTTCAGGTTCTTCCTTATGCTCCGCCTTATATCGGGTCGCATCTTCTTTGAACGGCGGAGCCTCCTGGATCTTCTATTGGCAATTTTCATTCCCAGTCTGCGGCAGAGCTCAAATATCTCGGGGTCGAATGTGTTGAGGGTGGACATATCCCTATCAAGGATCTGGCTCTCATCAGTTCTGGAGTCAAAGATATCCGGGATTTCAGGTTGAATTTCAGCCAAATCCTCAATAGTGATGCCATCAGTGACTTCACCGGGGATCTGTTCCTCCGTAGACTTAATCCTCTCACCCTTCCCTGAACCGGATGATTCATCACTTTCTTCATCCAGAACTCCAAAAACTTCATTGTATGCGTCCATGAAAGCTTTAGAGTGCCTCATATCCTTAACATAAACTGAAAAGAGGGCTTCCCTGAGCTCGGGTCTGTTTTTGAATATTTTATAGGCTAAAAATGCGTCTTTGGTGCTCCTTATGCTAACGGGAAGTCCCTTATCCCTTAAAATGTTTGAAAGAAGAATTATTTTCTCCATGAAACATGTGCTCCAGTTTCACTGGCTGTTAACTCTCATCAAGGGATTCCACAAGTCGCCGGACCTTGCCCTCGTCTGCCCTGTTTTTTATAACGACACCTAGGGTCTTCTCAGCTGTTTCTCTGTCAATGTGTTCCTTTCCAAGGGCCATGAGGGTCCGGAGCCAGTCCACCGTTGCCCTTATTGAGGGCTTCTTTATGACACCCAGTTCCCTTATCCGGTTTATGAACATGACTGTCTCCTTAACCAGAGACTGAGGTGCAGAGGGGACGTGTGCCCTCACAATCTCCATTTCACGTTCAGGGTCAGGGTAGTCGATGTGTATGTAGAGGCACCTGTCCCTTGTCTCATCCAGTAGGTTTCGCTGGGAGTTGGATGTGAGGAAGACCAGTATATCATTTCTGAGGTCAAAGGTTCCAAGGTCATTGACTGTTATCTGTTTTTCTCCAAGTGCCTGAAGCAGGAAACTCTCAACCTCCTCATCAGCCTTATCTATTTCATCTATGAGGAGAAGTGATGGTTTCCCATTGATGAATGCTGACAGGAGGGGTCTCTTTATGAAGTATTCCTCGCTGAAGACGTCCTCTGGGGATCCGCTGATCCGGGACCTTTCAAGGCTAAGAAGCTGCTTCTGGTAGTTCCACTCCCCGACTATCTGTTCGAATGTTATGCCCTCATAGCACTGTATCCTGAAGAAATCCCTTCCAAGGGCCTCGGCTGCCTTTCTGGCAAGCATTGTCTTTCCTGTGCCTGGGGGACCCTCCACAAGGATGGGCTTTCCAAGTTCCAGTGCCAGGAAGAGTGTTATCAGGATCTCCCTGTCTGGTACGTAGCCCACACCTCTCAGTGATGAGTCAATCTCATCCAGTTTTTCTGATGGCTTCATCTTACCACGGATAATCTATGGTTCTGTGCACCCATAAAAATTTTGGTGGGGAGTCACTGGAGCTCTGAGGGCCTTACCTGGACTTTACAGGCTTCTGATCCCCTTATTATATCCACGTGACATTCCATGTCTATCTTTTCCTCAGTGAGTATCCTGTGGATGTCGTCAACTGTCTCCACTGGCTCATCATCGATTGCCACTATCACATCCCCCCTCATTATTCCAGCGTCCCTTGCCGGGCCATCCTGGAGTGATGCTATCATCACGCCCCTCTCTGAGTTTAAGCCGAGTTTTTTCCGCAGTTCATCCCTGATGAGTATGTTCTGACATGAAACCCCCAGGTAGGCCCTCCTTATTTTACCGTCCTTTATGAGTTTATCCGCAACCTCCCTGACTGTGTTTGATGGTATGGCGAAGCAGAGCCCCTGGGCCGGCCTTATGAGTGCTGTGTTTATTCCGAGTACCCTCCCCCGGTAGTCCACCAGTGGCCCGCCGGAGTTTCCAGGGTTGAGTGCCGCGTCGGTCTGTATGACCCCATCAACAAGTCTCCCTGTCATTGTCCGGAGGGATCTTCCTGTGGCACTCACCACCCCTGCTGTGACAGTGAACTGGAAGCCAAAGGGGTTGCCTATTGCAAGGGCGAGCTGACCAACCCTCACCCGGCTGGAGTCTGCAAATTCAGGTACCTGGAGTTCTGTTTCAGGATCGATTTTTATGACTGCAATGTCGGTGTGTGGGTCATCACCCACAACCTCTGCTGTGTGGTGCTCACCTGTGTGGAGGTTCACGTCTATCCTCTCTGCCCCGTGGATGACGTGGCTGTTGGTTATTATATGGCCGCTCTCTGTATAGATGACCCCTGAGCCCCCGCCTGCTGCTCTGCTTCCTGATTTTGACTGTGTTGTTACCCTGACAACCGAGGGGCTCACCGCCGCGGAAGCATCCATGACGGCCCTTGAATATGCATCCATTATCTCTGATTCTTCTAACTCCTTTTCCTCAAATTCATGATTTATGCTTTTATTTTTGGCTTTAAACATTTTTAGATTTCCTGAAATTTTTTAAACCCATATTAAAATCTTTTTAGGTGTTTTTCAGAATCTAAGAAATTTAGTTAACTTAAGTTATTAAAATTGTAGTATATAAAGTTTTTGCATCTGCAGATGATTTTATAAGTAGCCTGTGAGAGAATTATATGGTTACTCAATGGTGATACCCATGGATCTTCTATCGATGGTTTTCATTGGAGTTAGCCTGGGGATGGACACATTCAGCATATCCGTGAGCCGGGGCCTTGTGAGCCATGAATCAGGAATCAACTACGCCCTCATAACTGCATTCTCATTCGGGGCATTCCAGGCGTTCATGCCCATCTTTGGATGGATATCCGGCATTGAAATCCAGAGCATCGTGTCAACCTTTGCGCCCTGGGTTGCATTTACACTCCTCCTTCTCATCGGCCTGAAAATGATATACGAGAGCACCATGCTTGAGGAGGAGGAATTCAAATTCAGTTACCGTGAACTCCTTCTGCTCTCCGTTGCAACCAGCATAGATGCCTTTGCTGTGGGTGTCAGCTTTGCACTCCTTAACATATCCATATGGTTGCCCATAATAATCATAGGAGTCATCACATTCTTCCTCTCCCTTGCGGGAAGCTACCTTGGAGAGAAGATAGGCCACATATTTGAGAACCGTATAGAGGCACTGGGTGGTGTCATCCTCATCCTCATTGGTTTAAGGATACTCCTGGAGAATAACGTCCTCTGAGGACCATGCTAACTGATATTATGGGGGTGCCCGGTCTGAGGGTTGGAATCTGTCAGATGCAGGTAAATGAGAGAAAGGAAGAAAACATCAAAAAGGCCTCTGAGATGATAAGGGAAGCGTGCAGCAGGGGTGCTGAACTTGTGGTTCTTCCTGAGATGTTCACATGCCCCTACGACTCTGAACTCTTCCCTGAATATGCAGAGGATGAGAATGGGGAGACCATAACCGCAATGAGATCCCTTGCAGCAGAACTTGGGGTCCATCTGGTTGCAGGTTCAATTCCCGAGAGAACCCCGGAGGGGATATACAACACCTCCTTCATCATTGATGATGGTGGTGACATCACCGCGAGACACAGGAAGGTTCACCTCTTCGATATAGACGTGGAGGGTGAGATAACCTTCAGGGAATCCGACACCCTCATTGCGGGTAGCTCTGTAACCGTTACTGATACAGGTTCTGCTGTGATCGGGGTTGGTATATGCTATGACATGCGCTTCCCTGAACTCTCAAGAATGATGGTCCTGGGGGGTGCGGAGGTTCTAGTATTTCCCGGTGCATTCAACATGACAACCGGTCCAGCCCACTGGAGGCTACTTGTGCGGTCGAGGGCCCTTGACAACCAGTGCTACTGTGTTGCAGTGTCCCCTGCAAGAAATACCGGTGCATCCTATGTTGCATACGGCCACTCACTTGTCGCCGACCCATGGGGTTCGGTTATGGTTGATGCGGGCAGCTCAGAATGTGTTCTAACAGTCGACCTAGATATGGAAATGGTGGAGAAAGTGAGAAGGGAGCTTCCACTTCTAAGGAATCGGAGACCAGATGTTTACAGTTGGATGGAGGGAGCTGACCATGAATAAACCCTCAGTGAAATCCATCATAATACTCATCGTGGGTATCATCCTTGCATTCTCATCATATTTTGTAGCCAACGTGGATATAGGGGGTTACTCTGCTGTATCAGTTGTTTTCATCATATCCATGGCCCTCCCATCATTTATTTCAGTGATAAGGGACCTCAGGGGTCGTGGTGTTATTCTGATACTTGTTCTGGGGGCCTATGCAATTCTAATCGAGACTGTGGCCATAGTAACGGGTTTTCCCTATTCGGAGTTCCACTACACCGGACTCATTGGACTGAAGATACTTGGACACACGCCCTTCACGGTCCCATTCGCCTGGCTGCCCCTCTTCCTGGGGTCTGCCTATCTTGCAAAGGAATCTGTTGCTGGGAAACTGAAATTTCTGGGTCTCTCAACTCTCCTTGTGGTTCTCACGGATGTGGTGATTGACCCTGCAGCCGTGGCCCTGAACTTCTGGATCTGGAGCAATCCAGGAATATTCTATGGTGTGCCCCTGCAGAACTTCGCTGGGTGGGTACTCTCAGGTTTCATTGCATCCCTTATTCTTCTTGTGGTTCTGGGTGATTCTATGAAGGAAATGAAATCAGGGATCATCTCCAGCCTCTACCTGATAATGTGCTTCTGGACAGCAGCCTGCCTCTTCCTTGGACTTCAGATCCCCTTCATAACCGGTTTAATCCTCCTGGCACTCATACTCATTAAAACAGGGGCAAACCTGTGGTAGGATCTGTAGTTAAAAGAAAAACCACAGCAAAAAATCTTCAAGATCAAATCCAGTGAAATATCTTGTGGTTTATGAGCGCAAGGAAGAGCAGACCTCCAAGGGCTGTGTTGACGTAGGGGAGGTACCAGTAAATCCTCTCTATCCTTATTCTTTCGAAAAGAAGTACAGAAATGGGAAATGCAGGATACGCGAATACCAGAAAGCTTAGAGGATGTAAATCTGTAAGATAGACTGTAATAAAAGATAATATCAGCCAGAAGGCTGCTGAAAGTGCAAGTGCCACCCTTTCACCCATAAATACTGGTGTTGTGTTGATTCCTGCCCTCCTATCATACTCTGTGTCAGGTACGGCGGAAAATATGTGCATGGCAGCGATGTGGCAGTAGCCTGCAAGGAGTATTATGGGTTCAGGTAGGCTTCCTGATGCGAGGCTGTAGGCAAATAAACCGGGCATTATGTAGAGGTAATTGGATGAAAAATCCAGGAAGGGCCTCTCCTTGAATCTGAGTGGGGGTGCACTGTAGAAATATGATAGGAATAAAAATCCGAGGAAAAGAAGGGCCTCCTCTGGTTTCTGTGAAAACATGAGGGCGACGCTGATACCTGTAACTGCAAGCAGTGAATTTCTGAGTTTCCTCCGCTCACTCTGCATCAGCATGTGCTCCCTTGAGCCCTTCTTGGGGTTGAGTCTGTCTGTATCCTCATCCCAGTAGTCGTTGACACCGTAGATGAACACGTTAGCCGGGAAAAAGAAGTAGAGGAGGTATATGTAATAGGCTGGTGAGAGAAAATCAGTGAAACCCTTCGCTGCAAGGGTGTACCCAATTACATATGTTCCACCGGTGTATATCCAGAACCTGAATCGGGATATGCAGAACAGAAAGCCCGTGTAATCTTTTATGGAATTAAAAAGGGATCTGGAGGTCAGCTGAGACATTTGAAGGTCCCCTAAATACCCTGCTTAGTTGGTGACCTGGGTCTGATGAGCCTCAGCATGTTCAGGAGGGCTCCTGAGACCACCCTGCCCCTTGAGGGCTTCACCTTCCTCCTGTAGACTATGAGGGGGTCCCTTTCGATTATCCTGGACGTCCAGAGGTACATGTCGGCGGCGGTCTTTATGGGTACCAGGTAGCGGTAGGGGATGTACCTGTAACCCTCCTCTGCCCTTCTCTGCCAGTCCCTGTAAATATCAATCTGAGCCCTGAGGAAGGACCTGAAATTATCCTCCCTTCCACTGATCTCACTTAAATCAAGTGACTCCAGATCAAATCTTTCAAGTTCAGTCAGCGGGAAGTAGAGCCTTCCAAGTTCAACATCCTCTGCTATGTCCCTTATGAAGTTGACGTACTGCATGGCCCTCCCCAGGTAGCGGGCGTGGGGGTATGAATCAGTGTCAAGGCCCATGATGGATGCCATGAAGAGGCCCACAACCTCAGATGAACCCAGGAGGTACTCCTCAAGGTCAGCCATTGTCCTGTAGGATGATACAGTTATGTCCATCTCCATTGATCTTAGAAATGCCTCTATCCACTCTTTATTGAAAGATTTTCTGTCTGAAAGTTCCACGAATGAATCAACAACCACATCACCTGTTTTTTCGCCTGATGATGCCACCCGGTAGCGTTCAACAAAGTCGTAGAACCCCTCGGTATCCTGGGGTATTCTATCAACATAATCATCTGCCTTTCTCAGGAAACTGTAGAGTATGAAAACGTCCCTCCTCACCTTCGGTGGAAAGAAGAGGGTGCTGTAGAAGTATGTCTTGCTTCCCCTTTTGAATATTGAATAGATTTTTTCATCAATCAAGAGCCTATCACCCATAAAACTTTTTGCATGGAATTCCAGATTATTCACCCATTTCTTCCAGTATCTCCCTGCAGACAATCTGGGAGGATATGAGTGTCATTGGCACCCCTATACCTGGATGGGTGTACTGTCCTGTGTAGTAAAGGTTTTTAACCTTCTTGCTTTTATGTGCCGGTCTCCAGAGGGCGGTCTGCCTGAGGGTATGGGACAGGCCAAGCGCTGTCCCCCGGTATGCATTGTAGCGTTCCCTGAAGTCATTTATGGCGAATATGCGCTTCACCACCACATGGTCCCTTATCTTCATACCGGTTTTCCTCTCAAGGTCATCCATGACCCTCCTGTAGAGGTCCTCCCTCAGCTCCTGGTTATCCTCCATACCCGGTGCCAGGGGTACTAGTATGAAGAGGGTGTCTGATCCCTCGGGAGCAGCTGTTGTATCCGTTCTTGAGGGAACATTAACATAGTATGATGGCCTATCAGGCCATGAGGCCTTCTCAGGGTCAAAGACCTGCTGGAATTTGTCTGCCCAGTCCCTCTCAAGGAAGAGGTTATGATGGTCAAGGGCGTCTACTGTACGTTCAACACCAACGTAGGCTACAAAGGCTGATGGTGCCAGTACCCTTGAATTCCAGTAGTTCTCATCATAGGTCCTGTGGTTGGCATCAAGGAGTTGGAGTTCACTGTGGGGGTAATCTGCATTCACAAGCACTGCATCGGCATCGTGGATGTTCCTGTCGGTTACAACAGACGTGGCCATCTTATCTGTAACCTCTATCCTCCTGGCCTCCTCGTTGAAGTGGAATTCAGCCCCGTTCTCAAGTGCAAGTTGGTATATGGACTCTGCAACCCTCCTTATGCCCCCCTCAGGGTAGAAAACTCCCAGTGTCATGTCAATGTGGGACATGATATGGTACATGGAGGGTGTATCCTGCGGTGCGCTTCCAAGGAATCCTATGGAGTACTGGAGTATCTTTCTTGCCTCATCACTCTCAAAGCGTCTGTTAACAAAGTGCTCAAGGGATTCGAGTATGTTGAGTCTTATCCCTTGAAGCAGGAGTTTACCATTGAGGAAGTCAAGGATGGAACGGTAGTCCCTGTAGAGCATCTCCTTCACAACGGAATCATACAGTTCACCTGCTGAATTGAGGTATTTCCTGAGCTTCTCGCCACCGTTTTCTTCGAAGCTGTCAAAGAGTTCATAGTTCCTTTCTATATCAGATGAGACATCTACAACCTTATCATCATCAAAGAATACCCTGTATGCGGGGTCAAGCTGTTTCAGGGAGTAGAAATCCTCAGGTTTCCTTTTGAACTCTGCAAAGAAGTTCTCAAATATGTCAGGCATGAGGTACCATGATGGGCCCATATCAAATGTGAATCCCCCCTCACTGTAGACGCTTGCACGTCCACCCGGCCCCTCGTTTTTTTCAATAACAGTTACATCCATCCCATCCCTTGCAAGAAGCGCTGCTGCAGATAGACCTCCAAATCCAGCCCCCACGATTACTATCCTCATGAAACCACCGGCTAAAATGTTGTATATAGTTATATAATGACACTCAAAAAATATAAAAGTTTCATGAGGAGTACAATAAACAATATTACTGAATTAAGTGATTGATGAACACTTCACGAAAAAAGCAGAGGACTATGACTGGATCTTTTTAAGTGATTTGTTGGCGGCCTTCTTGAAGTCCTTATCCCCCTTTCTTCTGGCCTTTTTGATTGGTTCTATGGCCCTTGGATCCCTCAGGTCGCCAAGGGATCTTACAGCAGCAAGTTTAACGCCCCAGTCCTCATCCTCAAGGGCACCTATGAGTGGTTCCACCGCCCTTTTATCCCCCAGTTCCCCAAGGGACCTTGCAGCAAATTTCCTCACACCCCAGTCCTCATCCTCAAGGGCCTCAATGAAGTGATCCACAACTCCTGGATCCCCTATCTTCTTGAGGGCAAATGTGGCGTATCTCCTGACCTCTCCCTCTGAAGTGTCCATTATTTCAATGAGCCTTTCAAGGGACAGTTTTCCAAATTCTGCAAGTTTCTCTGCAGCCTTAAATCTGACAGGATGACTTTCATCCTCCAGAAGTCCGACCAGTATTTCAACAGATTCCTCTGATGGTTCAAGTTCATCCACGAGCTTCATCTTTTCCTCTGAATCCATGAGGCCAATCCTATCCTTCAAGGTACTATCAGCCATGAGAATCACCTGATAAATTCACCTGATTGATTCTGTGATAATAAGCCGTGATGATACTCTTTTATTCCTCAGCCGATATAAATGTTAATAGACCAATTACCAGCCGGTAGGAGGATGTGGATGAATAAACTGGACTTCATGAAAAAAAACTCCAGGTGGTATTTCCTGTCTGAGGTTATCAAACTGGGTAGACTTCCATTTCTCGGTGCTGGCCTGATCCTCTATGCCACAGGGGCTGTTCTTGCAGGTATAGGGAGGGGTTACCTCCCCCTTGACCAGTTCATCATGGGATATGCGATCGTGATGCCAGCACATCTTTCTGTATCCTACAGCAACGACTACTATGACTTTGAGCTGGACAACCCTGAGGCTGCAACAGTATACACTGGCGGAAGCGGGGTTCTCCAGAGACACCCTGAACTCAGAGGTTTTGCCTGGAAATTCGCTGTCCTTCTCATATCAGTATCCCTGACACTTGCCGTTATCCACACTCTCATCTACCGTAACCCTGCAGTTCTTCTCCTTGCAGTTGCCGGTAATCTGCTTGGATGGTTTTACAGTGCCCCTCCGGCCAGACTATCATACAGGGGGCTTGGAGAGGTTGCAACAGCCCTTACAGGCTTCATATTCCCTGCCATGGGTTACTCTGTAATCATGGGCGTGATTGATACCCCTTTAATCCTCTTCTCCATTCCCATAATGCTTTTGCAGCTTGTTTTCATCATAAACGTTGAGATACCTGACCTCCGGGAGGACCTGCTGGGGGGCAAGATGACGTTTCCTGTCAGGAGGGGTGTCAGAGCATCCAGAAGGGTTATGGCCTTAAGTGCGGCTGCTGCAACGGTTGCACTGGGACTTCTTGAGTTCTCCCCCCATTTTGATCCCAGGATCAGTTTTCCTTTGATTGCTCTGCTTTCACTCACAGTCACAGTTCCCTCCATCTATTATTACCTCCATGACCCAGATGAAGTCAATGTGAGGGGATCTGAGGTTGTGATGAACTCACTGATAGCCTTCGGGATCCTTGACCTTCTCTACCTCATCAGCGTCCTGGTGATGCAATGAACACGTTTAAACTGATGGATGGACTGGAAATATGTGACCTGTCACTTCTCATTGAGGATTCGATGATAATAGCCGACCTCCACCTGGGGTACGAACAGTACCTCACCAGTGAGGGGGTGATGGTGCCGGGATTCCAGTTCAGAAGGATAGTTGAGCGAATAGAATCCATAAGGGACGCATCGGGTGCCTCAGGTATCATCATAAATGGGGACCTCAAGCATGAATTCGGGAGGGTGAGCCGTCAGGAGAACCGGGAAATCATGCGAATGATGGACTACCTCCAGGAAAACTTCAGGGAGATAACACTGATCAAGGGGAATCATGACCCCATCGTACCCCACATGTCCGGGATATCAGGTATTGGGATCCATGAAACCATGCGGGTGGCCGATTTCCTCCTGACACATGGCCATGTGATACCTGAAAGACTTGACGCTGAAAACATCATCATAGGCCACGAACACCCCTGTGTGGGTCTCAGAAGCGGTGAAAGGGTTGAAAAGATCAAATGCTTCCTCCTGGGGCCCTTCAGGGATATGAACCTCGTTGTCATGCCATCCTTCAATTTCATAAGCGAGGGCTCCGACATCCTCCATGAGGCTGTACTATCACCCTTCCTCAGGGAGGCTGAGCTTGAGGAATTCCATGTCTATGGTGTTGAGGACTTTGAGGTTTTCGATTTCGGGACGGTGGGTGCCCTCATGGAGTTCACCTCATCCACAGGATTCGGTGGTGGGTGGTGAGGCCCATGATAGTCAGGCAGAAGAAGAAATACTCAAGCAGCAGGATACATTCTGTCCTCCACCCCTGGGTCAGCGAATGGTTCAAGAGAACCTTTGATGACTTCACAGAGGCCCAGAAGTATGCAATAATGGATATACATATGGGGAGGAACGTCCTTGTATCGTCACCAACAGGTTCAGGTAAGACTCTCACCGCGTTTCTTTCCATAATCAGTGAACTCACCACACTCGCGGATAGGGGTGAACTTGAGGACAGCGTCTACTGCATATACATTTCACCCCTTAAGGCCCTTGATAATGACATAGAAAGGAACCTTGAGGAACCCCTCCAGGGTATAAGGGAAATTGCAGAGGAGGAGGGAAGGGACCTTGAGATAAGGAAGGCTGTTCGTACCGGTGACACCAGCAGCTATGAGCGCTCCAGGATGCTCAAGAATCCACCGCACATCCTTATAACGACCCCTGAGACGCTCTCAATACTCCTTGTGGCCCCAAAGTTCCGTGAAAAGCTTTCAACTGTGCGCTATGTTATCGTGGATGAAATACACTCCCTTGCAGATAATAAGAGGGGTGTTCACCTTTCACTGAGCCTTGAGAGGCTGCAGCACCTTGTCGGTAACTTCACAAGGATCGGTTTATCTGCGACGGTGCATCCACTTGAGCGTGTTGCAAGATTCCTGGTGGGTTACAGTTATGGTGAGGAGAGGGACTGCATCATAGTGGACGTTAACTACCTTAAAGAACTTGACATTGAACTCATCTGCCCGGTTGATGACATCGTGGCCGCTGACCCTGAGGAAATTGGTAATGCCCTCTATGACATCCTCCACGACCTCATAATGGAACACCGGACAACCCTGATCTTCACCAACACGCGCAGCGGGACCGAGAGTGTGGTTTACAACCTGAAAAGTCGCTTCCCTGAGAGTTATACCGATGAAAACATCATGGCACACCACTCATCACTTTCAAGGGAGATAAGGCTTGAAACAGAGGAAAAACTCAAGAGGGGTGAGCTGAAGGCGGTTGTATCGTCAACTTCCCTTGAACTCGGGATAGACATCGGGTACATTGACCTGGTGGTTCTTTTGAGTTCACCAAAATCTGTTTCAAGGGCACTTCAGCGTATCGGGAGAAGCGGTCATCAGCTTCATGAGAAATCAAAGGGACGGATAGTTGTCGTGGACAGGGATGACCTTGTTGAGTGTTCACTCATACTCAAGAACGCCGTTGAGGGTAAAATAGATTCCATAAGGGTACCCGAGAACTGCCTGGATGTCCTGGCCCAGCACATATACGGGATGGCCATTGAGAACCCCTGGGATATTGACCATGCCCTGGAGGTTATAAGGAACAGCTACTGCTACAGGAACCTCAGGAGGGAGGATTACCTCTCTGTACTCAGCTACCTTGCAGGGGAGTATGCTGAGCTCAAGGAGAGGTACGTCTATGCCAAGATCTGGGTTGACCACAAAAAGAACATGTTCGGGAGGAGGGGTAAACTTGCCAGGATGCTCTACTCCACCAACATAGGGACCATACCTGATAGGAGCGCTGCGGTTGTAAAGTGCAACGGGAAGGTCGTGGGGAGGATAGAGGAGGATTTCATGGAGAAACTCAGGAAGGGTGACACCTTTGTTCTCGGCGGGAAGATCTACAGATTCAACTATGCGAGGGGCATGACCGTCAATGTCAGCCCCGCCTCAGGACCCCCCAACATTCCATCATGGTTCTCAGAGCAGCTGCCCCTCTCCTTTGACCTTGCAGTTGACATACAGCGCTTCAGGGACATTATGGATGGTAAGTTCCAGTACGGGCGTTCAAGGGAAGAGATAATAGAATTCATAATGGACTACCTCCACGTGGATGAGAGGGCCGCGGGTTCAATCTACGAGTATTTCCGTGAACAGTACCTCTACGCGGCAATACCCAGCATCAGGAGGATGCTTGTTGAGTACTACACTGGCTTCGGGGGCAGAAAATTCATAGTCTTCCACAGCCTCTTTGGAAGGAGGGTTAACGACGCCCTATCAAGGGCTGTTGCCTATGTCATTGCAAGGCGTTACCGGCGGGACGTTATGATATCTGTATCTGATAATGGATTCTATCTGAGTTCAGAGGGAAAGATGGGTGGTCTCGAGTCATTCATGGAACTTGAACCTGAGAATCTCAGGGAGATACTTAAGAAGGCCATTGACAGGACAGAAACCCTTGCAAGCAGGTTCAGGCACTGCGCTGGCCGTGCCCTCATGATACTCCGTAGGTACAGGGGGGAGGAGAAGTCTGTTGGCAGGCAGCAGGTTAGGGGTAAGATACTCCTTAAATTTGTGAGTGAACTGGATGACAGGTTCCCCATACTCGAGGAGGCCCGGAGGGAGGTTATGGAGGACTACATGGACATCGAGAATGCCATCAGGGTCCTTGAATGGATCCGTGATGGTGAAATGGAGATCAAGCAGGTTGATACGAGGATACCCTCACCATTCGCCTTTAACCTGGTTGCCCAGGGTTACCTGGATGTGCTCAAGTATGAGGACCGGATAGAATTCATCAGGAGGATGCATCAGGCTATACTGGATGAGATCAGATGATCTTCCAGGGGAAAAGAGCTGATATAATCTTTTCTTCAAGGACGAAACCAGTAATCATAAGCTATAAAAAACAAAAAACTGACATCATTTTTTCTTAAGAACAAGCATCATGTTACCTCCCCTCCTGAACTCATAGTCCACTGTGACTGTGAATGCATCAAATTCATCTCTTCTATCCTCCAGTATGCTCTCTGCATAATCTGAGAGTTTCCCGTTCTCCTTGACGATGGGGTATATCCTCACCTCTGAGCTGACGCGTATCATCTCGGAAATGGCCCTCTCATGAAATTCCCTGTCAAGGCGGTGGTCATATATGAAGAGGAGATGGGATGAGAGAAGGAGATCAAACTCATCATCATCAAATGGTAAATCCCTGAGGTCCCCCCTCACGTAAAGTTCAGGGCGCTCACGGTAGCTTTCCTCAAAGCACCTGCAGGCATCCAGGCGTTTTTCAAGCATCTCCTCAGGTGAAGAGTAGAACCTCCACACAAAATTGTTCCTGATCCTCTTAAGTGCATCGGTGAGGACCATGAGGTGCTCCCTGCACATGTTTCCAAGGTTATCTGCATCTTCACCATACATGATGTCACAGGCCCTCACATTAAGGCCGAGCTCCGCCATGAGTGGTGTGAATGAACTGGCGCCAGCTGGGCAGTCAAGTATTCGCAGCCCCTCAAGTTCATTTATCCTGAGATCAAACATCTTCATGTATTCCTGGCATGTGCGTGCAGTGAAAAGGGGCCCCACTATAACCGGCATAATGTGTCACCTGTCTATATTGTGTTGTATGTGATACTTTAGCATGCACCCCGTAAAGAGGACTTATGTGTGGACCCCCATCACTGTTTTTGTATGTGATACCTTAGCTTGCAAACCACCCAAAAGAACCGAAATCTTTATATACTAGAATTCTAACATATAGGTTTGTGTGTCTCATACACACATCACCCCCTAATTTACTGCTTTCAACTTCCGGGATATTTTGTTCTGTTGAAAGCACCAAAAAAATCAGCTTCCAGAGATAAAAAAACAAAAAAGCACCTCCCCGTTTTTCCACTCCTAACAACCCCCCTTTAAATCTCTGGAAGCTACCCCCCATACTAATAATGATCCTTATTACTTCAATTTTCAGGTCCCGCAGGCTATTCATGAAATGATCATTAGGCTCACTTAACCTCAACAGAGAGGGAACATTATTTATGCGCCCATTCACATACCAGTAACCATGAAGGCACTTGTTGTATATTACTCAAGAACCGGGCGTACCAGGGAGGTGGCATCTCAGATCGCCAGGGAACTCAAATGTGACATCGAGGAGATAAGGGACACCCAGAAACGAACTGGTATCATAGGGTTTTTAAAATCAGGTTACCAGGCTGCAAGGGGAAAGGACACTGTACTTGAACCCTATGAAAAGGACCCATCAGATTATGATCTCGTGATAGTGGGTACGCCTGTCTGGGCAGGTAATCCATCAGTACCTATAGGAACCTACCTCAGGGAAAATGCATCAAAGATAAAGAATGCTGCCTTCTTCTGTACATACGGTGGAAGCGGTGCAGATAGAACATTCAGACGAATGAGCGAGATCATCGGGAAGGAACCAGTCCAGACAGTCGCCATAACCGAGAGGGAGATAAATGAGAACGTCTATGACTGCAAGATAGAACCCTTTGTAAGGGACATTGAGGCAGCATTCAGAACTGATGAATAGGCCAGACGTTAAGCATTCCCCAATAACTGCCTGCTAATTGCAGTGAAAAGGAGTTCTGACCTTTCAGTCCCCGGGTGAATCGATATCCTTATGGTAGGGTTTTATATCAACGACAGGTGAGCCGTCCAGTGCATCAAGGCCCCTCACCCTGAGGAAATCCCCTGACTCCAGGAGTTCAACCAGGCACAGACCTATGGGGTTGGGTCTTGCAGGGGCTCTTGTTGAAAAAACACCCCTCTTCTTCTTTTTACCCCTCGGGACAACCTTAAGAACATCCCTTTCAGCCAGGTGCTGCCAGTAGAGAACAAAGAGGTACCTGAAAAGTTCAACCCCCTCCAGGGCGTCACGATACTGCGGGAAGATGTGGATCTCGCTCTCCTCCATTGAAAGCCTACCCTGGTGGGGTGCCTCCCCCCTCTTCATGAATGGGGATCTCACAAATCCAACAGGCCTTATTTTTATCTCCACAGATACCCTCCACAGAATTCCTGAAAATTAAACCTGAAATTCCGCTATAACGGTACATGGTGCGCTGTCAACACCCTCAATTGTCCATGGGACCACAAAGACCCTCTCAATAACCTCCGGAGCATCCATCAGTTTCATATCCTCAAGTATGAGAAGTGGTTCCCCGTAGTCAGGGTCCTCAGTAAAGGCCCTTAGGTGGGCCATCTCACCCTCAGATGGGTGTTCCGGATTTGATATTGATATGCAGTCCACACCTATGGCCCTGATGTCCCTGAAGTTTCTCCTTATGTCATCAATAAGTTCAGGTGTGATCCAAGGGTTATTCTGCAGGTAGGTGTCCTCACCCCTCACCGACTCGAAGCCCGTCCTTATGAGGAGAAGGTTGCAGTCTGGAATCTCAATATCCCCACTTCCTATGGGGTCCCCTGGCCCCACATCAACGTCGACAGTGCAGACATCATTGAATACAAGTTCATCAATACTGTATTCACATATCCTTTTTCCGCCCTCAATGAAATGGGCCGGGGCATCAACGTGGGTCCCGGCATGGTTGGATGTGATGATGGTGTGGCTCTCATACCCATCCAGAGGTATCCTGTTCCTGATTGATATCCTCACATCATCAAGTGCCGTGTGAACCGGTGAACCATCCTCCAGCGGATGCGAAAGAACCTCATACATGATATAACTCCCTACTAGAGACATTTACTCCTGCAGTTTTCTATGAGATCTGCCACGCCCCTATCGGTGAGGTGGTAGCGTGCCATCTTACCATCCCTTTCATAGTCAACGATTCCCGCGCTTCTCAGGATTCTGAGCTGGTGGGAAACCGCTGACTGGGTCATCTCAAGGAGGGATACAAGTTCACAGACACACAGGGAATCCACACTGAGTGCCTCGATTATTCTGAGTCTTGTGGGCTCTGATAATATTTTGAAGAGGTCACAGAGTCTTTTTATTTCATCGTCTCCAGGCATCGACTCCTTCACCCTGAGCACAAGGGCCTCATTGGCATCATCGATTTCACAGACATCCCTCTTCATAGAATAATTTATAGATGAAACTGTAGATAATAATAACGTTACCATGATGGTGAAGCAGAATCAAAGAGCGGGTAAAGGGCCATGGCAGTGGACTGGATAAGAATAATGGACATCCTGGGGGCTGAACACACCTACACCACAGGTCCCCGTGGAAATGCAATTGAAATACGGGTAAGTGAACGTAAGATAATCGTCACCTACCTCAGGAATGGCACCCCCGCCCAGAGGGTATTTCTGAAATCAAACATAGTTTACTATGAGTACAGTTCTGAACACCTCAGGAAAAAGTATGAGAGGCAGGTCTAAGATGAACACAATCATATTTGATATTGATAAAACGCTGCTTGTTGGATCCCACTGTCACTTCTACTCCTTCAGGCAGGCGTTCAGGGAACTTTTCAACGTTGATGTTGAGATAGACATTGGGAGCATCCAGGGGATGACCGATAAGGAGATAATATTCCAGACAGCATGGAAGTACGGCCTTGAAATCAGCGATGAGGATTTCTTGAGGATAGTGGATAGGATCTCATACAATTACCGCCTGAACCTTGAGAGGGATAACATAAGAGCCCTGGATGGTGCAGAGTTTATACTTAAAAGGCTAAGTGAAGCCGGGACACCGCTGGGGGTTGTGACCGGAAACATTGAGCCAGTCGCATGGTTGAAGCTCCATGAGGCCTCATTTGACGGATACTTCAATTTCGGGGGCTTTGGCAATGAGGGGTGCAGCAGGGCCGCCATACTGAGGCTTGCCCTTGAAAGAGCATCCTCCATCTACGGACAGATACGGCGGGAAAATGTTATAACCGTAGGTGACACCCCACGGGATATTGAAGCCGGAAGAGAACTTGGGGTGAGGACTGTGGGGGTTGCCACCGGGGACTTCACCGTCGATGAACTGGAGGCCGCAGGCGCCGACCATGTCCTTGAGGGTCTCGGTGACGTTGATGCCTTCCTTGAGATAACAGGTTATGGGGCTGCAGTGAGCATTATGGGTGATTGAATGAAGGTTCTTTTAACCGGAGCCTCGGGTATGCTTGGAACTGACCTCATTGATGTCCTGAAAGAAAAACATGATGTTTTAACGTCAGGAGATCTTGACATTCGGGACCTTGAGGGGTTCATGGAGCTTACAGCCGAAACGCAGCCTGATACCATTATACATGCGGCTGCATTCACAGACGTTGACTGTGCAGAGTCAGAGCGTGAAACCGCCTATCAGGTGAATGTGCTCGGGACCAGGAACGTTGCGGCTGCCGCGTCACAGACAGGTGCCAGTATGGTTTACATATCCACCGATTATGTCTTCAATGGCAGGAAGGGTGATGAATACTTTGAATTTGATGAACCTGATCCCCTAAATTTCTATGGTAAAACCAAGTA
Organism: Methanothermobacter sp.; assembly: GCF_030055435.1. Classification (NCBI taxonomy): domain Archaea; kingdom Methanobacteriati; phylum Methanobacteriota; class Methanobacteria; order Methanobacteriales; family Methanobacteriaceae; genus Methanothermobacter; species Methanothermobacter sp. The sequence goes on along the minus strand of NZ_JASFYG010000006.1, from coordinate 50,779 downwards.
CCTGGGCGAGGTTGCTGTGCGGGATCTGACAGATAAATTCTACATAGTAAGGACCTCCTGGCTCTTTGGCAGGAACGGGAGGAACTTCGTGAGGACCATGGTGGAACTGGCAGAGAGGGGACATGAGATAAGTGTTGTGGATGACCAGTACGGATCTCCAACATACACCCGTGACCTTGCAGGTGCAATCGGGAAGCTTATTGAAAGGCCCGCATATGGTGTTTACCACATAACAAACTCTGGCCACTGCTCATGGTATGAATTTGCCAGGGAAATATTCAGTACATTGCAGATGGATGTTAAACTGAAACCTGTAAGGAGCCATGAATTCCCGAGACCCGCCCGCAGGCCATCATTTTCTGTCCTGAAAAATTACAACTGGATCATGGAGGGCTTCAGACCCCTAAGAAGCTACAGGGAAGCCCTTAAGGATTACCTTGAAGAAATGAGATAAGGAGGTTCACAATGAAGGGTATAGTGCTTGCAGGAGGTTCAGGAACCCGCCTTTACCCAATAACAAGGGCTGTTTCAAAGCAGCTCCTCCCCATATATGATAAGCCCATGATATACTACCCGCTATCTGTGCTGATGCTCGCAGGTATAAGGGATATACTGGTGATATCAACACCAAGGGACCTTCCACTCTACAGGGACCTGCTGGGGGATGGTTCACAGTTCGGTGTCAGGTTCTCCTATGAGGTGCAGGAGGAACCCCGTGGTATTGCCGATGCATTCATTGTGGGGAAGAATTTCATTGGAGACTCCAGGGTGGCACTGGTCCTGGGCGATAACGTATTCTACGGGCACAGGTTCAGTGAAATACTCCAGAGGGCCGCATCCATCAAGGAGGGTGCTGTTATATTCGGCTACTATGTAAAGGACCCCCGACCATTCGGTGTTGTTGAATTCGACAGTGAAGGCAGGGTTATATCAATAGAGGAAAAACCTGAAAGACCCAAATCCAATTACGTCGTTCCTGGCCTCTACTTCTATGACAACCAGGTTGTTGAAATTGCCGAGAGAATAGAGCCATCTGAGAGGGGTGAACTTGAGATAACCTCCGTCAATGAGGAGTACCTGAAGATGAAGAAGCTCAGGGTGGAGCTCATGGGCCGTGGTATGGCCTGGCTTGACACAGGTACCCATGATGGACTACTTGAGGCAAGCAGTTTCATAGAGACCATACAGAAGAGGCAGGGATTCTACATCGCATGCCTTGAGGAGATAGCCTATAACAACGGGTGGATCACAAGGGAAGATCTCCTTGAAATGGCAGAAAAACTTGAGAAGACAGAATACGGCAGATACCTGAAGGACCTAGCGGAGGGAAACTTCCATGGGTGAATTCAAATTCCAGAAGACCAGAGTCGATGGTGCAGTCATCATAGAACCTGAGGTTTACGAAGATGAACGGGGATACTTCATGGAGACCTTCAACCAGGCATTATTCAGGGACCATGGGCTTGATATAACCTTTCTCCAGGACAATGAGTCCATGTCCAGGAGGGGCGTTCTCAGGGGCCTTCACTTCCAGACAAAAAAGCCCCAGGGAAAACTCATAAGGGTTGTGAAGGGTGAGATCTTTGATGTTGCGGTGGACCTCCGGAGGGACTCAGAGACCTACGGTGAATGGGTGGGTGTCTTCCTTTCAGAGGAGAATCGGAGGGAATTCTTCATTCCAGAGGGATTTGCGCATGGATTTCTGGCCCTCGCAGATGAGTGCATAGTCAACTACAAGTGCACGGAACTTTACCTCCCTGAATATGACTCTGGCATACCCTGGGACGACCCCGACATCGGGATAGAGTGGCCCCTGGAAATGGTGGATGAACTCATAATTTCAGATAAGGACAGAAACTGGAAGCCCCTGAAGGAGAGGCCAGTTTACCTCTGAGGAGATTTGAATGGAAAGGATTCTTGTAACCGGTGGAGCCGGCTTCATAGGTAGCAACTTCATAAGGTACATGCTTGAGAACCACAGCTATGAGATAATCAACCTTGACGCCCTTACCTACTGCGGGAACCTTGAAAACCTCGCCGGCGTGGAGGATGACCCGCGTTACACATTTGTTAAGGGCAGCATAACCGACAAACAACTCGTTAACCGCCTCATAGCAGACTCTGACGCTGTTGTGAACTTTGCGGCGGAATCCCACGTTGATCGGAGTATCGAGGACCCCAGCATATTCATAAGGACAAATGTCATGGGTACCCAGACACTTCTGGAGGCCTCAAGGAGGCACGGCGTTGAGAGGTTCATACAGATCTCAACAGATGAGGTCTACGGCTCCGCAGAGGAGGGTTACTTCACAGAGGATACTCCCCTTGCACCCAACAGCCCCTACTCTGCCAGCAAGGCCTCTGCAGACCTCATTGTCAGGGCATACAACCGTACCTATGGTTTGCCGGTCAACATAACCCGCTGCTCCAATAACTACGGCCCCTACCAGTTCCCTGAGAAGCTCATACCCCTCATGATAACCAACGCCCTCGAGGAGAAGCCGCTCCCTGTATACGGTGATGGCATGAATGTTAGGGACTGGATACACGTGTATGACCACTGCAGGGCCATAGACCTGGTACTCCACCATGGCCGTATCGGTGAGGTCTACAATATAGGTGGCAACAATGAGAGGCGGAACATTGAGATCGTAGAACTCATCATCAGGGAGCTCGGGAAGGATGAGTCACTCATAAAATTCGTTGATGACAGACCAGGACATGACAGGAGATATGCCATAGACGCAAGTAAGATAATGGATGAACTTGGCTGGAGGCCCACCTATTCCTTCGAGGAGGGTATAAGGGAGACTATCCAGTGGTACATTGAAAACAGAGAGTGGTGGGAGAACATCAAGAGCGGGGAGTACCTCAGGTACTATGAGCGCATGTATGGTGAAAGGCTACGGTCCTGATCATGCAAAGAGGAAGAAAAGATACTGCGTACTGGGGTCCAATGCCTGGAGTCCTTTAAGGAAGTAAGGAGGGTGCGCCCTCAGAGGATGCCATCGAGTATACTCCTGACCTCCCGGAGGTTTACCTCTATGAATCTTCTGCTTGAGGGATCTGCAAGTATCTTGAGCTGTTTCTTACCTGTTCTCATGTAGGCCCTCTTAAGTATATCCTGAATCTCTGATACGTCCATTTCAAGTACTCTTTTAACCCGCTTCTGGTCCCTCAGGGACAGGTCAGAGTACTGGCTCATTATCTGGGACCTGAATTTTGCCGCGAGGTTGGTGCCCCTTCCGGCCCAGCGCTTAAGCAGAATTACAGGGACAGCTGTGAAGATACCCAGGGACTGGATAACATCGTCCTCGGTTATTTCCATGGTTTAATCTGTGCTGGTTGTTTTATATAACATTAACCCGCTTATCGGGATAAGTTTATATAAGGTGTGTTAGTAAGTACTTACATAAGTGATATCATGGTCTCCACAGAGGATAGGATACTGGAAGCTGCAAGGAGCCTATTCATAAGAAAGGGTTACCGGGGAGCCACAACAGGGGAGATAGCTGCTGAAGCCGGTGTCAGCGAGGTAACACTCTTTAGAAAGTTCGGATCCAAGAAAAATCTACTGAAAAGGATAATGGATACAAGCAGAAGACGGGTGTCTTCACTACTCGAGGATGTACTTAATGCAGACAGGGAGCCCCAGGAGGTCATCTATGATGTTATCTCAGGGCTCACAGAGGTCATTGTTAAAGAGAAGATGGACCTCCTCTTTGTGATGCTGGCTGAGAGAGAACTTGAGGAACACGGATTTGAGGAATGGGAACTTCCAGATTCAACAGGGGAGATGATATACACTGCACTTGAGAATTATCTCAGCGAAATGGCAGAAAAAGGAAAGATAAAGGATGTGGATCCAGGAGTCGCCGCAGAACTTATAATAGGTTACATCTCACATGCAAGCCTCAGTTCACACTTCAGATGCCATGAAACCAGGCTCCCCCAAAAATTCGCTGACATCCTGTGGAACGGCTTAAAACCCTGAGGGGTGAATAGACTGAAGGGCATACTTAAAGAAGCCATCCTCGTAGGAGGCCTTAATTGAAGGATGGTGTTTTTATTGGACGTTGTTCTCATAAACCCTGAGGATCAGACAGCTGTTAAGAATAAGCTTGGATTTGTTTTACCTCCCCTCAACCTGATGTACCTTGGAGCAGCCCTTGAGAGGGCCTCCTTCAGTGTGGAGATAATAGACGACGACCTCAGAAGGATGGGGGCAGAGGGTGTTGCACTCCTCGTTGAAAAGCTCAACCCCCTCATTGTTGGGATAACCGCAACCACAGCCACCATAAAGACCTCCTTGAGTACATAAAGACCATAAAGAGAGTTCTTCCCGATGTCCTTACGGTTATAGGTGGCCCCCACCCCCACTTTTCTCCCTCTGGAGACTCTCAGGGATTGCAGGGAACTTGATGTTGTTGTTATGGGTGAGGGTGAGGAAACCATCGTCGAAATCGCAGAGGGCTGGGAACGCGGGTACAGGGTTGTCCTCGAGCGGGTTAAGGGTATCAGCTACCGCGCCGATGAGCGGCTCAGAACCACACCTCCAAGGCCGCTCATAGAGAACCTCGACGACATCCCCTTTCCTGCAAGGCACCTTGTGCACTTCAGGGACTATGAAACCTCCAGTCAGGAGGCGGGGTATGATAACAAGCCGTGGATGCGTTTATCCCTGCCGCTACTGCTCTTCATCACTTATAATGGGTAAAAAGTTTCGTTTCAGGAGCTCCGGGAACTTCGTGGATGAGGTTGAGGAACTCACCGAGATCTACGGCCTCCATGAAATTGCCTTCCTTGATGACACCTTCATGCTGCATCGGCCAAGGGCCCGTGAAATAGCAGAGGAGATCAGAAGGAGGGGCCTGGATGTGAGCTTTGTTACATCCTCACGTGTGGATATGGTTCAGGAGCCACTTCTGAGGACTCTCAGGGAGGCGGGGATGAGCACAGTATACTATGGTGTTGAATCAGGCTGCCAGCGCATCCTTGATATGATGAAAAAGGGCATAACCGTTAAGCAGTCAGAGGACGCGGTAAAGGCTGCTAAAAGGGCTGGTTTGGAGGTTATAACATCATTCATTCTCGTTACCCTGGTGAGAGGCCCTCCGAGATGGATCGAACAATCGACTTTTCAATAAAACTTAACCCGGACTACAGCCAGTAATCCATACTGACACCATTCCCCGGGACCCCCATCTACACTGAACTCAAAAGTAAGGGCCTCCTAGAGGAGGACTGGGGTCGGTACACCGTTATACAGCCTGTTATAAAGTACGAAAAACTTGGACTGAGCCGTGAAGTTATCCAGAGAAAACTCGTTAAGGCATACCTCAAATTCTATTCAAGGCCCTCATATCTCCTTAAGCACACATACATGATACGTGTATTCTTTGAAACACTGTACAGGACATACATTGAGCCTAAGATCCCCCTGAGAAAAAAAATTAAAGGCGTGAAAAGTTTCAGGGCGTGACAGGCATCCTGAATACACCCACGTTGATGCCTCCAAGTCCGACCCTGTTTATTATCTGAAGTCCTGCTGAACTTCCATAGGATGGTGTTTCCATTTCAAGGTAACCGGTTGAATTTCTCAAAACATTGAATCCCTGTGGTTCGAAACCTATCCCTCCGTAATCCACGGATCCGGTGATTCTGGTGGCGTATGCCGGAAACAAGGCTACTGATGTTCCCCCCACCGTGACCTGGGTGCTCATATTACCTGTGGGTCTCACACCCTCTGCAAGGTCTGCTATGTAGAATCCACCAGTATTCACATTGAGTGAGGCGTTCCGGAAGCTTGTATTCCCCAGGATTACTGTGCCGCCGCCGACGTACTGGATGGTTGAATTGATGGTGTCCACCCTTGAGTTATTTGCAAGAACCAGTGTAACGCCTCCAAGCTTGCTCCTGAGGGTTATATTGTAGGTGTACCTGTTTGATAGGAGTATCCTTGCATCACCTGCATCCATCTTAACGTTGAGGTTCAGTGTCTCGCCATCAACGGTATAGTTAACCTCTGGCTTCGCATCTCCAGGGCCGGTTTTTGTTGAGATCATGTAAACGCTATCTGCATTATCAGCAAATCCAATGTAGGCCCCGCTTGTATTTGATTCCATGTTCACATTTACATACTTAACACCAGAGACCTCTGCAGAGTTCAGGGTGAAGTTTTCAGATACAGTGGACTCCTCCCAGGTTTTGGGTAGAAGAGAGGCTGTTGATGCCACAATGAACCCTCCAATTAGCACTATGAGGATTATGGCCCCTGCAATGTCAGTTCTATCCATCATAATGCCCCCGCAAGCATCATAAGAAGTGTTATTATAATGGCTGGAAGTGCGAACACTGATAGAAACGCCTTTCCATAGCCCATTTCATGTTCAGCAGCCACTGCAGCGGCGGCAATCATTACCGTCCAGATGTACATCACCACAAATAGCATTGATGATGTGAAGAATGTCCCGAGAAGTGTCATTGTCAGGAGAGCGAATATTCCCACCACAAAGGGCGCCGCTGAGAATCCCATCATCTTCAGGGTGCCTGCGAATGTCCCCTTACCCTCAAATACCACGGTAGCGATTATATGTGATATGATAGCCCATACTATCAGTTTTATGAAGGACACAACGAGTCCAACCAGCGCCAATAGGACGGGTACCATTATACCGGCGCCCGTTATAGCAGAAATTAACCCACCCATCATGTACCCAAGAAAGGCCGAGAAGAACACGTAAAGGTAAAGGCCCTGGTTTTCAACTCCAAGCTCCCTTACCCTGCTTAACGTCTCCTCAGGCGATGCCAGAACCCCTACAAGGTCCCTGGAAAAGTTCATTATCCTGCTCAAAGCATTGACCTCCCCTTATTCTATCCATACGACTTAAATAATCATGTCCGATTTCATATTTATTAAATAACCATTCCCCTGAAGAATAACAGAAATAAACTCAATCCTCCGATCACCCCCTGAGATACATTACTATATTCCTGCCATTTCTATAAAAACTATTTGGGTTTCAGGAAACAACACGAATCGCTTTTCTAGCAATCTGAAATTTAGGCTGATTCGTTAATTATGATTGTGCAACCTGTGGTCAGCTACTTTCATAATTATCGATGCTTAGCTGTATGTTATTAACTATGACACCAAAAACTTTGATTAAATATTTAAATGATTTTGATATCATAAATAAGTAAACATAAACCATATAACTTTTTAGAGGTATTCCATGAAGTCTATAAAAACAAAATATTTGGGTTTTCTAACTTTGGGTTTAATTTGTATGGTAGTTATGGTTTCTGGTTGTACTTCTGAAGAACCTACTGAAACCATTAATGAAACACAGGAAACACATCCTGAAGCAAAAAATGTTGTAATAGTAAATTCAACTGGTAGCTTTCAATATGGATACTATTATATTAACGGTACGGTAAAAAACAAAAATGATTTTGGCGTGGCCTATGTCAAAATTCTTGTAAGAGGATACGATAAAAATGGGGAACTCGTAGCAGAAGATTACACCTATGCTAACGATACTAATCTTGCTCCTGGAGCTAAATCAACATTCGAGCTCTATCTTGATGATCCCGGCCATGAAATAGTAAAATATGAAGCTAAAGTTATAGATGCAGATAAATCACTATATGAATATGAATCCAAATCTACCGATAAATCAACTAAGGATAGAAAGTTTCCACTTGTTTTACCCGAGGGAGAGAAGGTAAGCTGCCCCTATTGTGGTTCCTTTAATAATATTGTCACTGATGAGATATACTTGGAAAGGGAGGGCAAATATCTCGATTACTTCGAATGCAGGAACTGTGGATACATGTGGGAAGAGAAGTTTAGCTACCCTGCATATGGAACGCCTGTTTAATTAAGCAGGATCTCTTTATTTTTTATAAATTAATAGCAGCTTTAGGATGCACCATCTAAGTGAATTATTTTAGTATCGACCTTTTTATGTAGTAAAAAATTGAAATAATTAAATGCAGTCTGAAAAAATTGAATACCTCTATTTATTATAATAATAGTCATCTATTATATGTTTATTAAGTAGTTATTTGAGATTAAATAGAAAAAACTTTAATCAGATGAATTTATAGTTTATCTGTTTAATGTTAAAGGTGATTTAATGGGAGATAAACGAGGTATAATTGGAAGAATCAGTGAATGGTGGAATAGACGTGGACGAATTACAAAGATTTCTATCTTCCTTTTATGGTCCATATTTATTTTTATGGTGGGAAGTTTTGAAGGAAGCGAAGTTATGACCTCCTATGAAAAAGGGCTTGTCCAGTTTGATGTCATCAATTTCACTATTGAAGAGGCTAATGGAGCTTATTTTATCACGGGAGAAGTTCAAAACAGGTACAATCAGCCTCTAGATTTTGGGGTTGTCTATATAAAATTAATTGACGATTATGGAAATGTAGTGAAGGTTGATGGAATCGATATAGATAGGCTTGAACCTGGAGAAAAAAGAAAGTTCAGGGGAAGAATAAACGTCACTGAAGATGTTTCAATTATCGGATTCAGAACAGAGGGAAGACTGATTTCTCCTATAGGGATTCCCTCAGGAGGATAAAGATAAAATAATTTATAATTCTTTTTCAGATCAATGATATTTTTTGATTCTCATCCCTCATCTACTGATTAGTTTGAAAAAATTTTCTATAAATGGAAATATCCAGTTTATTCAGTCCGTATATTCGTAATAGGATACTATTACGAACGTATGGTCCGAATAAACACTATTTGTAATAAGATATTTAAGGGACAGTATTAAATAATATTTTTGGAGGAGAGTGTATGAAGTTTGGAGATTCGGACCATGTGATATTTGAGACCTGGGTACTCAGGAAGGGTTTGGAGAAGTCCACCTTCAAAACATACCTCCAGTGCCTCAAGAAGTACTGCATGGTCACAGGCATGACACCTGCAGAACTCATAACTGAGGCAGAGGAAGAGGAGGAGGCCGGCATCAGGATGAGAAACCGCAAGATAAACCTGCATCTCCTGAAGTTCAGAAGGACCCTTGAGGATGAGGGCAAGGCCCCCTCCACCATCAGCCTTTACTATTATGCCGTAAGGTCATTCTATGAGGCCATGGACATCACAATGCCAAAACTCAGACAGCCCTCAGGGGACATCTGTCTGGAGCAGAACTATGGCAAACTCATCACCAGGGAGGAACTCAGGACACTTGTGAGCATGGCACCGCCCAGGGAGAAGGCCCTCATCTACCTCATGGCACTCTCAGGCATGGCGCAGGCAGAGGCCAGGAGGCTGACCATCAGAAAGTTCCTGGATGCTGCAGGTGATGCCATCGGCCGTGAACTTGAAACGGTTGAGGACCTCTTCAATGCCAGGGATGAACTCATGGATGAGATCATAACCCTGGATATTGTCAGGAAGAAGGTTAACTACCGCTACATGACCTTCATCCCACCTGAGGCCACGAAGGAGATCCTGAATTACCTCAAGGAGCGGATGTATGGCAGGAATGAGAAGATACGCATCAGGGATTATGATCGGGCTCTCTTTGTTAAGAGAAATGGTGAGGATATTGACAGGGATATCATCGTAACGAATTTCAGGCGTATAGGCCTCGAGGCGGGTTTCAGGAAGAAGGATGGTGCCTACAGTTTCTGGAGGGCCCATGCACTCAGGAAGTACTTCATATCCACCATCATTAATAAGCTGGGTGACAAGGTCCTGGCGGACTTCCTTGCAGGTCATAAGATCTCTGATGTGGATAGGGCCTACTGGTACATGGATCCTGAGGACCTCAAGAGGAGGTACATGAAGGCCCTCCCGTATCTTTCAATTGATGGTGTTGAGGTGAGGACCATTGAGGATAGGGATTACAGGCGCTTGAGGGAGGTTGAGAAGATTTATAATCAGATGAAGGAGGAGATCCAGAAGACTGAGAAGCTCATAAGGATATTCAAGCAGTACCCTGAGATCAATGAACTTTTGAGTAAGAGAATCCCTGATTAGGGTCTCTGATTGATCTTTTATTCATTCATTTTTTACCAACTGCTAGTTTTAGTAATATTTATATAATGTTATTTTAATACAATTATTGTAATAATTTTGGAGGTGTTGTTATGAATAGTGTTGGTGAAGATGATCTCAGGGAGATACTGGAGGCCATTGATGCATTTGAGAGGCTGGTTAAACTCCTGGATGATGCTGAAACGCTTCTGAGGGAGTGATTACGTATATGCAGAAGGTTCTGGTCTCTGCCAGGTGCAAGCCTCAGTCCAAGGTGATCATAAAGAACAGTAATTACAGCTACGGGGATGCCATCGACTACTTTGCCAGTAAGATCAGCAGTGAAAGCACGAGGCTCCGTGTTGAGATTGAGCTCCTGAAGGATGAGATCAGTGAACTTGAGGATGTCCTTAAGAAAACGCAGAGGAAGATTGAGGAGAAGCGCGAGTACCTCCAGCTTCTTGAGTCCAGGTACTCTGCTGATTTTGAGGTTGATGAGAAGATCCTGGAATCAATCAGGTCCATTAAGAGCATAGCTGAGGTTTTTGACTGTGATCCGATGGAGATCAATGAGTTCACAGGTAATGACACTATTGGTTTCCATGCCATGAAGTGTGGTATAACCAGACTTGAACTTGAGGAGCTCCTGAGAATGAATATTTGACTTCCTTTTTATTCTCTATTCATAATTTTTTTGGCCCAGCAATTTTGTCTTTCTGTATCAACTCTGCAGGGACCCCAGAAAAGTTGCCCTGGTTTCCTAAACCTTTATAAGTTCCAAGGGTGAAGGTCTACACAGAGGAGGTATTATTCTTGGCTGGCAGCAGACCTGGTGGCGGTTTCAAGAACACAAAACCCGTTGTTGTGAGGCTTTACCCTGATGAGGTTGAGGCCCTCAAGAGGAGGGTCCCGCCGAGGAGCACGATGAGTAACTACATTCGGAAGATAATTCTTGATCACCTAGAAAAAGAGTAATTGGGACTCGAATCTAGTTGTTTTTGCCTTTAATGTCACTGATTTTGTCTGTTATGATTTCCTGCAGGAGTTCTTCCTCATCCATGCCTTTCAGGAGGGCCATGAATCTGAGGTCCCTCAGCAGTCTTTCAGGTAGTTCTATGATCATCTGCACTTTTTTATTAGAGAACCGTCTCCAGGAATTATCCAGATTAACACCTCCTGATCTTATAATTAATTTAATAATAAAATAATCATTTTTAGTATTTATATACTCTCATTGTATATCATGATATACACATACTGTATATAACCCAGCGAAGGTCTCCTGGAGAAAAACCTGATATATATATCGTGTATATGTATATCAGGACGGCCCTACAGGCATACCTTCAACGTATATCACCCCCACACCCCCAGATATACACACCACGTATATCAGATGATGTATTACAATATCTGTATATCGATATCAGCCCCGACCGGCGGGTACCCTCGGAGAGTTATATACACCCCATGTATATCATGATATACACACCCTGTATATCAGACATATGGGGGTCCTGGAGTGGGGCCAGTTTTTATGGGCTCTGGATCTAACTTGTACACCCCACCCGCCCACCCCCACCAACCCCCTTCAACAATCCCATATTTATGGATGGCTTAAATGAGATTCACAGGTTTACCTGCTGTTTCTGTACCCATAAATTTTTATTACTTTTTTTATTCAGTTTAATATGAAAGTGTCGGTGGACAGGTCCCACATGCAATTAATTATGGAATTCAGATTGTGTCCCTCTCCGGCCGAATCTCCCCCCTCAGGGTGCCTCCACCACGGGGGGCCTGTCCACGGCATTAAACCTTGTGGAGGTCTGGAATTGAGTGAGTATGTCAACAGTGAGGCGTTCTTGAATCGCCAGAATGACCTCAAGAGGTCCCTCATGCAGGAGAATTTTGATGTTCTGAGTATCAGGGAGCGTGAAATGCACCTCATGCTTGCAGGTGATGGTGAAACTGTTTTTCTGTTCATGGTCCTCCTGCCATACATGGAGGTCTTTGAACTCCCCAAGGCTTACATCTGGAAGCTGAGGAGACTTGCAACCAGGTTCAGGGCGAGGCCCTTTGTCACGACTCTGATACCTGAGGTGAGGCACTGGTTCTTTGTACCCCTCACGGCCCTCAGGGATGATGGGTCCTCCTTTGTCCTGGATGTGGAGTCCTGCAGGCATAGGGGTTTCTACCTGCACAGGTTGATTTCAGAGGAACTTCAGCAGAGGTTGATGTAGGTGGTGATTGGAGTGTCAGGTTCAAGGATGGTTCGTGGCAGGCTCTTCATGGATAGGATCACAGGTAATTACTATTTCTTTGTCCCTGATGAGCCTGTGTATATGGAGTGGTTTGATGAGTACCTTGCAGTTCTGTATCTGATGCCTGATGAGGCCAGGTACCTCTTCACTGAGGATGAACTCCTGGATGTTGACAGGGAGGGCTTCTCATTTGTTTCAATGCAAAAAGAGGTTATTGAGGAGCTTTCGGTGTCCTAGTCACTGGTTTCGGCGTTTTCCCTATGTATTTTGATTTTGTTTTTCCGTTTTCTTTCCAGTAGGCGTACCAGTAGGGGCCGTGTGGACATTTCTTACAGCCCTTTTTCCCGCACCTCACCTTTTCAAGCCTGTAGGTTACTGAGGCCACGACCTCCCTGCTCTTACCTGAGGACCCGTCTCCAGCCTCAGAGGTCTGGCTTTCCAGGGCCCTGATTCTTGCAGCTATGTAGTCTTTCATCTCCTGCAGGGTTTCAACGTCTTTCTGTCTGTCTACTATCGCGGTGAATGACTTTATCATCACCATCACCATATTTTCTTATGTAACTTTTTACATATAAATCTTGTTCATGGTTACATAAGAAAAGAGTGCAACTGAATTTAGGTCTGAGTCTCCTGTCATGCACAGGTAAAGGTACTCCTATGCATCGAAACAGGTATCAGGAAAATTCCTGAAAGTGATTACCGTATTGGAATTATCATAAAAAATTGTTATATATTGGTGAAACCCAGTTTTGTAACCGTATCACAAGATCATTAAAGCTTTCTTTTGATCTTTTGACGATACCATAATCCTTTTTTAACGATAATATCAGTTTTGATTGTTTTTTGGATTTATCAGATTCTTAATGTGACCTCTGGATATCCTGGTTATGGCTGGTTATGGTTGTGGTTATGACAGGTTATGGGATTCTATCTTTGTTTAGAGGAGTTGAAATTGTTTGTATTGTTTTCATTTTTCTTTTCTTTTTTATCTGGGTCTCCTTGTAGTTTATATCTGGATCTAGATGGGCCTGAAGTGTGGTGGTACTTACTGGATGGATCATCTTCCACATCTATGAATATGCTCCCATTTGAGAAGGGGTGGATCCACACGTCCCTTGTAGGGTTGCTTATGCTCAGGTGGGGTCCTGTAAATCCTTGGTCTGACCTATTGCCTGTGTTTTGGCCTGCCGCCCATGATTCGATCATGCCATTCACAGGACTGTGCGGAACCATTATTACCACTGTACAGAATGCAAGTACGACCATTACTGCCAGGATCCTCCTTTCACGTGCCTTGGAGTTTTTATTCTTCCATTTCACAGCGTATCTCATCTTCTTTAAAGGGTGAAGGAGTGGGCAACCTGTAGGTGTCATACAGTCAAGTACAATATGTGAGAAGAGCCCCACTGTCAGCCCCGCGCCTATTGTGGCATCATACATCATGTAAATCAGAGCTGAGGGTATTAGAATGAAGAGGTTGTGAAGGTTTCTTTTGTGATTATCATAAACTGCAATTTCCAGGAAATCAATTACTGTACCTGCTGCAACTGTAACAATAAAATAGTAGGGTCCCAGATCCACACCGAGGATATAACCAAGGACAGTGCCCATGATAAATGCAAAAATCGCATGAGTGTACCATCTCATCCCCATCTGAACTCCTGTGAATTTCATGATGCAATCCAGAGCAGTGTCCTTGCTATTATCGTTCCAAACCATACAGATGCAAGAACAAGATATGCAACAGTTCCCGTAAGGCCCATTGCAATCTTCAGGTATAATAAAAAGGCTATAAGCCCTCCCATTATGATCAGAGGTATTTTTATGTCGGTCACTTCATCTTCTTCGAGGCTCAGGACCTTCATATTGTTCAGGAGCTTTGTGTGGTATCCCTTTGTCTCTGCTCGTATGCTGCAGAGTATCTGGACCTCACTGATTATATCCAGGAAGAAGCGGGTTGAGCTCCTTGAGAGGTCCTGCAGATCATTGAAGACTATCAGGACGTCCCTGTTTTTTGTTCTTTTCTTTATGGTCCTTGTGATTTCATTCAGAGTGTATTTGCTGTATATGGTGGTTTTGGATGATTCTATAAGCTCTGAGAGTATCATCGCAGCGGTTTCCTTTGCGGGGTTTATAATCTCCAGGTAGATGATCTCGTAGTCTGCGTTTATATCATATTCTGTGACGTCCCTGTATCTCACAGCCACGCTCCTGCCATTTTCGAGGTGTTCGTTGATGAGTTTCTCCAAGCCTTACACTCCCCTGTTACAGATTTAAGGCCCATAGTGACTCTGCATGATCCTTCATCTATGGCTTCCATGGGCACAGGTTCCAGAGAGGATGTGTACCTCTAGGTGGAGGTGTATTCCAAGGGGATGTTCTTCAATTGTGTCCATGTACAGGATTTCTTCTAGAATAAAGAGGTGTTTGTTCTTTTTCCTGTCTAAGGGCAGTTTTTTTGTTAGTTCTCCAGTTTCTTTCGCTGAGGGCGGGGCGGCTCTTATTTCACTATTCATTTTAATCACCTCATATTACCATAGGACTATTAAATAATACTATGGATATATGAGGTTATGGGTTCAGGATAAGGGAAGTATGCGATTTCGGCGGACTCAATAAACTGGACGTATATAAGTAGGATTTTGCTTCTTTTTGGTCGTATATTCGGGAGGTCCCTGTGTAATGTAAATGCAAATCGAATTTTCCGGAGTGAGAACTCCAGTAGCTATTTTGCCGTCCAGAGACAATCATATAGACCTCGAATAAATCATCTTAAGGTGCTGTAAGAACACTCTTCTCTAACAATCCTGACATCGGATGTTTAACTAGATGTTATGCAGTACCCATAAACTTTTATTATAATATTAATAATATGTAATATTATGGTCAGTGGATATGGTGCTACCTCCACAGTTTCTCTTCAAGAGATTCTTAATGTGCCAAATTCCATGTCCAGGGGCTTTTATCTCCATAAAATCATATCAGAAGGGCTTCATAAAACTCCTGAGGTGATGATATGGATTTTGACGACCACTGGGAAGATATGGATCTGGATGAAGAATTTAGGGACCGTAGAGTATGTGAAATTGATGAATACGCCTTTATATTCACGGCATCCATGATAATTCTGGTATTGTTATGGATGACCTACCTGTTTGCAAGGACAGCGCAGAGCGTAGGCAGGATGTGATTTCCTTGAAGAACTCAGAAATCGATGAAGTAATGAAATTCATCTGCAGGTTGGAATATGATCACGGGAAGAAGATATTCCTTCAGAGGGTCTACCTGGACCTCCATACTGCCTGCAAGCTTCATATTCTGAGCTTCATTGAGGGGAGGTCCAGGAGTGATATCTCAAGGATGGCCATCAGGAGGATAATCGAGGAATATGAGGATGAAAATGGGAACCTGATTAACAGGGCAAAAAGGGAGTTGATGTGGATATAAACAATTTATATTGTATTTCATCTTCTTTTTTTGTATTCCAGTTCCCTGAAAGGTATTATGACCTCGGTACCCCTATCCTCTTTTGTGAGTATCCTTAATTCACCTTCTAATTGCTGTGCAAGGCTCTTTACAAGGCTGAGACCTGTCCCTTCTTCCTTATCTGTGAGTCCTACTCCATCATCTGCCACTCTTAAGTGGTATTCTGAATCCTTTTCCTTTACTTCAATGTGAACACTTCCCTTGTTTTCTGGAAATGCGTGTTTGATGGAGTTTGTTACGAGTTCGTTTATTATGAGGCAGAGGGGCATGGCCGTTTCCATGTTGAGTTTCAGGTCTGTGTTGATATGGAAATTTATGTTGTGTGCGTTGAACAGTGACCTCAGGTGTTCTGTTAGTCTAGATACGCATGACCTCATGTTAACCATGGTATAGGTTTCAGCGCTGTAAATGGACTCCTGGATTATGGCCATGGCCTTTACTCTTGTGAGGATTGCCAGCAGGGCTTCCCTTGCCTTTTCATCTGCATCATGTAACTGTATGTTTATGAGGCTCGTTATTATCTGGAGGTTGTTCTTGACGCGGTGATGAAGTTCCCTGAGAATGGCCTCTTTTTCGGTTATGTTTGCCCTGAGGTCCTCCTGTATTTCTATGAGTCTTGTGACGTCCATTAGTGAGATGATGCCTCCCTCGTCGAGGGGTATGGCCCATCCTGTGAAGTATCTCTCATCTATTTTGAATGTGTGGATTGGCTGTGGGAGGTTTTTGTTTTTCAGGTTTTCCTTCCAGAGTTCCTTTAGGTCCACTTTGAGGGTTTTCATTGCAGTGTTTCTGTGAAGGGGTTCGCCATTTTTGTCAAGGACTGCGATTGCTTCTTCAAGGTTTTCCACGACTTTCCTGAAGAATTTCCAGGTCCTCTCCATCCTCTTCTGGTTTTTTATTCTTTCTGCATCTACTCTGTTGAGTTTGTAGGCTGTGAAGGTTATTATTATGATTATGAGTGCAAGGTTCAGTGCTGCGATGAAAACTTCTGCGGAGAATGGGAGGTATTTCTTGCTGCTGATTATTATGAATGATGTGATGGTTACGGCGCCTATGATGATTGGGATGAGCATTCTTCCTGTGTAACCTCCTATGTTGTTGGAGTATATGGGTTCGATGACCCCCCTTGATGGGTGGGTGCTGAGGAGTCCTACTGCCACGAATACCATCATTGCAGAGGATGTTATGCATACTCTGAACTGTGGTAAGGTCTCTGATATGCCTGTGATGCTTGAGAGGAATGATGCATATGCCACTGTGCCTGCAGTGTAGCTGATGATCTGGGCCGCGGAATAGTATCTTAGGGTGAACAGGATTACGGCTATTGCGTAGGCTGTGATTATTGTTGAGGTGATGGTGCAGGTTGCTGGAAGGTGGAGGTTGAGGAGTCCCTGCATGCATTTACAGTTTCCACTCATCTGTAGGAGTATCAGGAGAACTGCAAGGATTAGAGATGTTATCTTCATTGAGGTCCTCACTGTGATGATTGAGATGGCCAGCAAGATGAAACTCGTGAATATCACAGGATTTGTATCCAGAAAAGGTCTTATTTCAAACAGACTTGATGGTCCTTTTAACCATAAAATCAATGAAAACATTGATAGTATCATGACAAAAATGCTCAGTGAGAGCGTTAGTTTCCCATCAAGAGCTTTTAAGTTTATATCTTTTAGCGGCATTTTAATCACCATTTCACTTATAAACCCTGATTTCATAAATATTTTTTGAAATAATCTCTAAATGGAAGATTTAAAAGTATTAAAATGGTATTTCCATGTTTTAGATTATAATACCTGAAAATTCTTGATATTAGATTTATTGGAGGCCAATGCTCGATTTTTAATATTCTTATGTAACTTATGAATCTGTTAATCTGCATGGTTACATAAGACACTCGTTTGTACCCAAAGGCATGCTTTAAAGCCTCCTTCAGGTATCTACTGTGAATGAATCTTCAGGAGGTGGAAAATAGCATGCGTAATGGAACACTTCTGCTTGCAGCACTCCTCGCAGTTTTTATACTGGCAGGTTCATCGGCTGCAGCAGATGTGGGTGTTGAACTCGATAAGAACAATACGAAGCCAGTGTATAACTCGACACTTAGGGTTAAGGTCATAGCGAAGGCAGGCAATCAGAACGTGCAGAATGCCGTTGCAACTGTCAGAGTTCCTGAGGGTCTGGTCCTCCAGGACTATTACACAGGTCAGGGATACTATGACCTCGAGACAGGTACCTGGGAGATTGGGGACATACCTGCATATGAGGAGAGGTCCCTGACACTTGTGTGCCTCCTCAACACGACAGGAAACGTTACGGTGACTGCCAATGTGACGGCGGATGGTGATGAGAACCCCTCCAACAACGATGCCCAGCTGCAGTTCAGGGTCAGGGGGATCGCGGACCTTGAACTCAATGTGACAAGCAGTAAGCAGAGTGCCCGGCTTGGTGATACGGTCACATTCAATGTGAAACTCAAGAACAGGGGCCCCCACGCTGCAAATAACATCAATGTTGCCAACTTCTTCTCAGGCGGCCTTGCGATTCAGAGTTACAGTTACACTACAGGTTACTTTGATGATGTGGCGAGGGAGTGGATCCTCGAGACCCTTGATGCCGGTGAAGAGGTCACCCTCACAGTTGTGTGCCTGGTTAACAGGACAGGTGATCTCTCTGACTATGTTTCGGTGCGTGAGGTGGATGAGGGTGATGTGAATGTCTACAATAACATGGCCCGCGCATCAGTCGCTGTCAGGGGAACTGACCTGGACCTTGACCTCTATGTAAGTAAACCGAGGGCCTATCAGGGTGACGTGGTCAACGTGGTCTGCCGTGTCAGGAACAATGGTCCTGAGGTCGCCCAGAATGCCAGGGTCAACCTGCAGCTACCTGCTAACCTGCAGGTCCAGAATGTGCAGATGGACAGGGGCACCTACAGTAACGGTGTCTGGGTCATCGGTGACCTTGCAGACGGTGAAACAGCACTCCTCAATATAACAGCCAGGGTGGTCTCAGCGGGTAACTTTACAGTGAACGCCTCTGCGGTCTCACCTGAAATAGACGACAGCAACCCCGTGAACAATGATGATACAGCGCTGATATCTGCAGCGATACCAAAGAAGGCCCTCAAGGTGAGGATAAAGAACAACTCTGCGGTGACCATCAGGGTGCTCTTATATGTGAACATCAATGACCACGGCAAAGTCACCAGGAAGACCTACAACTTCTACCTGAAGAAGGGCCTCAGCAGGGACCTCAGCCTTGGATACTTCCAGCTCGGCACCACTGCACTCTTCAAGCAGTACACCTACAACACCAATTACAGGTCAAGGACGATATCCTATGAGAACACCTACAACACCACAGATATTAAAACAAGCAGAGTCAGTGTTTCAGGAGTTAAGGGAAGACAGAAATCGCCTGTTGTCAGAATAAGCACTCTTTACTTTGATGAAAACGGATCTACAATCACTTAATTTTTCTTCTTTTTTATATTTGAGGGGATTTTGTGGGTTCAATAATGTATGTTGCATTTAATGTTTCTATGATGTGTTTTGCAACGTCTTCAGATCCTTCACCGTATACTACAAGGAAGACGGTATTTGTTTTTTGGAAAATGTAGGCTCCTCCATGATCAACTTTATATTTATAACAGGTTACTCCTCCAATTTTTTCTTCACCAATATACTCTGCGCTCTGCCCATACCATGATTTGAAGGTTTCTAGATCCTCAAGGGTGGGATTGATGAAGATTCTACCATCACCCTCCCTTTCTGTTAGGCTTACGTCATCCAGTATTGGCATGGCCTCCCAGTTTTCAGGGTATTCGAATGACATATTCTCATTAGAGAATTTTTGGTATTTGGTGGTGCAGCCTGCAGTGGTGATAACTAGGGATATGAGGATTATTATGAGGAGATTTCTATTCATCTGTCATCATCTCTAATTTATATTTATAATATATACCTCTAAATATATTATATGCATATATATAATTCAAAGTTAAGAAGGGGGTGATGCATATTAATGGAAAAATCGTAGTTGTTGGAGTATGTCTTATATTGTTATATTTTGCCATTGGGATTATTTTTCCAACAAAAACCTATCATGATTCAAAGGTCGGTGTTTCATTTGATATACCTCGAGATTGGGAGGTGAAGGGAGACTGGGTCCGTACGCCTGATGGTAGGATGGCCTTTTCCTATGGCTCTGGAGTTATTTCCTCTGAACCTGGCACTTTATTCCCTGCGACTTTGGATCAGGAACTTCAAGAGACACAACAGGTTAAGGCTGAGCTTGGAGAACCTGTATTGAATTATGGATATACGAGTATAGATGGTAATCCTGCTGTATACACTGTAACAAGCACGAATTATCGCTATTATACGATAAAAAACGGTAAAGGCTATTATTTTGACTTTAATAGGAATATTGTGAATGATAAGGAGATAAAAAAAGTGGTTGAATCGATAAGGTTAGATTAGAGAATTGAGAATACTTACTTATTTACTCTATTTTGTTTTTAAGGGTTATCTGGTCTAAGTAGTTCAATTATTCCATTTTTAACTGTTCTAAAATTCTTTTGGCATTGTTGGCAAGTTCTTTCTGGGAGGAAAGTTTCTCTAATCTCCTTATAAGGTCTTCTCTTTCATTTTTATCTAGTTTATCTATCTAACTTTCTTATACTTTAGGGATCATTTTATGTGAAAGAGAACAATAAAGAATTAGATGGTTAAACTCCATATCTAAGGGGTGTCTAGGTGTTTACTCAAGAACTAGGATGTGGTCACTAGTTACATTATTACAGCTTTATAATCATATAGAGGTGGGGCTTAATGGCTTCAAAAACTGAGATGTCTAATGAATTGAGGGAAGACTTAAAAGAAAAGCTTAGGGAAATATTTCAGTTCGAAAATGAAGATCTTGACTTTGGCATTTATAGGATAATGAATTACAAGCGAAGAGAAATTGAAAAGTTTATTGAAGAGGATCTTATCACTGAAATTAAAAATCAATTGGATCTACTTAGCAAAGAAGAAAAAAAAGGTCTGGAAGAACAATTAAAGGAGCTGTCATCCAGAAATGGTGTTAAGAAATACCTTGAGGCATTAAAAAGTGGAGATAAGGATAGAGAGGAAATTTATAGAGTAGATTTTGCTGAGGATATTGAGAAGTATGAAAATTTGAAAAGGCAGATAGAAACGGTTAAAATTTCAGAAGACCTAGAAAGAGAGATCTACAATCATCTCATCAATTTCTTCTCCCGTTATTATGATAAGGGGGATTTCATAAGTAAAAGGAGATATGGTAAGAATGAAAAATATATGGTCCCCTATAATGGTGAAGAAGTTTTGCTTTATTGGGCAAATAAGGATCAGTATTACATAAAGACCACGGAGTATTTCAGGAAATACACGTTCAGGGTTGGGGCTCTGACAGTTAATTTCAGAGTTTTAGAAGCAGAAGAAGAAAAAGGAAACGTTAAGTCAGAGGAAAAGAAGTTTTTTGTTTTGAATAAGAGAGTTTTTGATTTCGATAACGAAAATAATGAATTGGATATCTATTTTGAGTACAGAACTTTAAGTGAAGATGAAAAGAAGAAGTATAAACACGGAAACACGGTATCACAGGATAAAGCTAATGAAGAAACAATAAAAATCCTGAGGGAGAGAATCCCTGAAAAGATAGGGGAATTGATCTTCAGAAAAGAAGGAGATAAGACTTTAATTGAAAGGCATCTTTACAGGTACACAAGAAGAAACACAAGAGATTACTTCATACACAAAGATCTGAAAGAATTTTTGGAGAGGGAGCTGGACTTTTACATTAAAAATGAGTTTTTGAATCTGGAAGATTTACAGATATTAGATGATGGAGGGTATTTTGATAAATTAAAAATTTACATTATAGGGCTTAAAGCATTCAGGAGCATTGCTTTAACGATAATCAAGTTCTTAGCACAGATTGAAAACTTTCAGAAGAAAGTATGGGAGAAGAAGAAGTTTGTTATTGATACGAATTATGTAATAACCCTCGATAAAATTAAGGAATATGGAGGTGAGAAGTTTTTAGAAAGTATTTTGGATGATATTCTGAAGAATGAAGAACAATTAAATGAGTGGAAGGAATTATTTGAGATTGATGTCAGGAATGAAAATGATTTAGTTGTTAATAATACTTTAGAGGGGAAAAAATGGAAGACGTTGCCAGTTGATACAAAGTACTTTGATGAAGATTTTAAGTGGAGGCTGTTAAGTTCTTTGTCAGAAAACAATGATTTAGATGATATTTTGGATGGTATTCTAATAAAAAGTGAAAACTGGCAGGCTTTGAATTTGCTTTTAAATAAATATTATGAGAAAGTACAGACCATCTATATTGATCCGCCGTTTAACAAAGAGCAGGAAGCAGATTATCTTTACAAAGTAGATTATAAAGATGCGACCTGGATAACAATGCTTGAAAACAGGATAAGACTTGGAAGGGATTTGTCTAATGAAAAGGGAAGCATCTTTGTAAGGTGTGATTATAATGGGAATATGTATGTAAGAATGCTTTTGAATGAAATTTTTGGGAGGAAAAATTTCAGAAATGAAATAATTGTCAGTAGAATAAGCAAACAAGATTCAAGAGTGAGAAGATTCAATACTGCAAGCGACTCTCTTTATCTTTATTCTAAGTCTGATAATTTTTTATTTAATTTGCTTTTTAAAAGATTACCTCGGGCAAAGGGTGCCAGATGGCATGCTATGGACTCTCAGGGGCAGGGAAACCCGCTTTATATATTTGGGTATTTATTTGATCCTCCAAAAGGAAGACATTGGACATATGGACAGAAAAAAATAAAGCAAATGGAAAAGGAAGGAAAAATACGATTAAAATGTAAAAAATGTAATCATATTCATAGTTCTGGCATTTGGAAAGGGTGTCCGAATTGCGGAAATAAAGATTATGTAAAAATAGAATATTTACTTCCTCCAACTAAAGTAAAACAAATTGATTCTAATTGGACTGATATCTCAGGTTATACCTCTAACTGGGATTTCCAAACTGAAAATTCTGAGGTTCTATTAAAGCGTGTCATAGAATCCACTTCGAATGAAGGAGATCTTGTCTTGGATTTCTTCCTTGGTTCTGGGACAACAACGGCGGTAGCCCATAAACTAGGAAGAAAATGGATTGGGGTGGAAATGGGGGATCATTTCTGGACAGTGGTTTTACCGAGAATGAAAAAGGTGCTGGCTTACGACAGGTCAGGAATAAGTAATGATATTAAAGAGAAATACAACCCAGAAACGGCTGGAGGATTTTTCAAATACCATGTCTTAGAGCAATACGAGGATGCATTGGAAAACATTGAGTTTGAAGAACCACAGAAAACACTTTATGATGTACCCAATTACTTTGTTAATTACATGCTTGAATGGGAAACCAGGAACAGCAGTACTTTTCTAAATCTTGAAGAACTTAGAGACCCCTTCAATTATAAACTAAAAATTATGGATAATTATCAGCCAAAATTGGTTAATGTGGATACAGTGGAGACCTTCAACTATCTTTTAGGATTGCATGTAAAAACCTATAAGACTTTAGAGGATAACGGTAGAAAATATGTTTTTGTTTTCGGAGAAAACGAAAGGAAGAGAACAGCCATCATCTGGAGAAGCACTGAAAACATTGATTTTGAGAAGGATAAAAGAATTATTGAAGACAACATAGGCGATTTCGGACCAGATGAAATTTACATAAATGGAGAAGCCCTAGTTGAGAACTTTAGACTAGTAGAACATTTATTCAAATCTTTAATGTTTGAGGAAGTGAGATAAGATGTCAATGGAACTTGAGAAGCACCTGGTACTAAATAAGTATTTCCTCAAACTGTTTGGCTTGGATGATTTTAACGAATTAAGGGAAAAATTAAAGGATGTAGAAGAGGGTTATGACTCCCATGGAAGAAGTTATTTTGCTGATTTTTTGATTGGATTAAAGGGAGGATGGGAGGATCAACTTTTAAGATACGATGAATCGATAAGAAGATATGTAGAGACATTAAGGAAAAATAGAAACCAGCCAAACTTTAACCTCAAGTACTTCCAATACCTGGCGGTTTTATTTACAGAAATATTTTTAGATAGATATTGCAGGGACAGACATAACTTTTTAAATGAATTGAACTCGTTCCTGAAGGAGTTTAACAGGGAAAAGGGGACAGAAATAAAACCATTCAGTGAGGATGACCTTAAAAAACTTGCTTTTTGGATGGCAACAGGAAGCGGAAAAACGCTTATTATGCATATAAATTACTGGCAGATTCTGAAATACGCAGATAAACCATGGGATAACATCATCCTTATAACACCTAATGAAGGTTTATCAAAACAGCATTATGATGAATTAAAATTGTCAGGTATTCCCTGCAAATTATATGATGGGAACATTGATAATTTAAAGACAAGGAATGAGGAAATTCTGGTTATAGAAATTCATAAACTAAGGGAGGAGAAAAAAGGAGAGGGTGTGAGTGTAGATATCTCCTCTTTCGATGGTAAAAATTTGGTTTTTATTGATGAGGGACACAAAGGTCAAAAATCTGAAGAACAGACATGGAAAGGATTAAGAGAAAAAATAGCAAAAAATGGATTTATATTTGAATATTCAGCGACATTTGGCCAGATTATTAAATTTACAAGCTCCGGGAGACCAAGAGGTGGAAAGTCAAACCGGATGAATATTGAATTATATGATGAATACTCAAAAGCCATAATCTTTGATTACTCTTACAAGTATTTTTACATGGATGGTTATGGAAAGGATTTCTACGTTTATAACATAAAAGCAGAGAAAAAGGGAGCAAGAGAGTTCTATTCAGAAGAACAGCAAAATTTATTGCTAACAGCAGGATTATTATCTTTCTATGAGCAACTGGTCATTTTTGAAAAGAATAGGGAAGAATTGAGGGAGTACCATATAGAAAAACCTCTGCAGACCTTTGTTGGAAGTAAAGTTACTGGAAAGGGATTAAATTCTGATGTGGTCCGGTTAATTCAATTTCTTGATAAAATAATGAAATCAGAAAACTATCTTAAAGAAAACGTTGAGAAGATATTGGGCGGGCAGTCAGGACTCATTGACGAGGAAGGGAACGATATTTTCAAGGGCAAGTTTGATTTTGTGAGAGAAGATTCCATTGAAGAAATTGTTGAAGGCATCTATCAAAATGTTTTCAATGGCAAAGGAAACCTTGAACTTTATGAAATTAAGAATGCAGAGGGTGAAATAGGGCTTAAAGCATCCACATCAGAAAAATACTTTGGAGTTATAAACGTTGGAGATGTGTCTTCTCTTAAGAAGTTAATAGAGGAGTCAGGGATTGAACTGAAAGAGGATCACATGAGTCAATCTCTGTTTTTTGGAATAAATGAGAACAGATCACCAATAAACATTCTTATAGGCTCAAAAAAATTTGTTGAAGGCTGGAACTCATGGAGAGTCTCCAATATGGGACTAATAAATATGGGAAAAGGTGAAGGACCGCAGATCATCCAACTTTTTGGGAGGGGTGTGAGGCTTAAAGGTAAAGATTATTCTCTAAAAAGAGAAGAAAATCCTGATTATGAATTAAAAGCCCTTCAGACCTTGTTTATATTCGGTTTAAACGCTGATTACATAAATTCATTCCTCACAGCGATAGAGAATGAGGAAGTGCATTATGAGGAAATAGTGATCCCTATCAGGTTTAACAACAGCGAAAAATGGGAAGGGAAGATATATACAATAAAGACAAAGGATGACTTTGATTTTCTTGAGCATCCAGTTAGGTTGGAGGCTGATCTGGATATCTTGGATACTATTAAGCTTGATTTAAGGCCTAAAATTACATTTGCACATGGATTGAGAAATGAAGCGGTATCTACAGTCGTTAACAGGGCCGTGGAAATATCTGATGAGTATCTGGATCTTATTGATTGGGATCTAATTTATTCTGAAGTAATAAATCATAAGACAATCAATGGAATGTTCAATCTGCTCATCGACGTTGATGTCCTGAGGGATATCATAAACTCGAGGAGATATCAGATTTTCATGGCCGATGCCTCTGGAATAGCTGTGGAAAGGGAGAATGGTAGGCCCACATTAAAAATAACTTCCTTCAAGGGGATGGAAAAGTTCCATGAAATAGTTTTGATGGTTCTCAAGGATTATATGAGCAAATTTTACAGAAAGATGGAAAAAAGAAAGATGATGGATTATTTAGAGGTTGAGAAACTAACTAAGGAAAGTTTCTCAATGTTTCCAGAGAACTATGAGATTACCCTTAAAATCCCGAAAAAATTGGCCTCTGATATTTCGAGTATTACAGAGCAGCTTGAAGGGTATAATGGGGACATGGTGCCTGATTCTTGGGAAAAATGGGATTCTTTCATTGTCCATCTTGACAACCATCTTTACACTCCTTTGATAATCTGGAAAGAAAATAAAGAAGAGATAAAATCAATCCCTGTGAAGTTGAATGAGGGAGAAACAAAGTTTGTGGAGGATCTGAGAGATTTCTTGGAGAGTAGAAAAGATTTATTTGAGGATAAAGATCTGTTTTTATTAAGAAATATTTCCAAAAAGGGGGTTGGGTTTTTCTTAAGTGCGGGTTTCTATCCAGACTTCATTTTGTGGCTTAAAGATGGAGATAAGCAGTATATGGTTTTTGTTGATCCGAAGGGTATCAGAAACTTGGGGAATTTCAAGGATGAGAAAATTCAATTATGCAAATTCATTAAGCGTATTGAAGATAGGATAAATGAAGATGGGAGTGTTGATTTACAACTGGATGCTTTCATTGTATCGGTATCCGAGTACAGCAAAATAAAGAAATCATGGGAAAATGGCAGATTTTCCGAAATTGATGACAAGGATGCCTTGGCGGAATTTGAGGATCATAACATCTTGTTTCAGGAACATGGCGATTATATAGGAAAAATGTTTGAGAAGATAGGCATGGAATTTTGATTGTGGCAGAGACCAGGTAATCATGACTTTGTCGTAGAAATAAAGATTATCTTGGAAAAAACTTGTAGTCCACCTTAACCTTTAAATAACATTTCTTTAAATAGTACTACCTAGGTGTTTATTCTGACCATGTGGATTCGTAACGTCACTATAACGAAGTCATGTACTTACATTTTATGGCTGTCATGTGGACTAAGAGATTACATGAACCGCAGTTAGGATGGAACCCCATGCACTGCAAAGTATTTAAGATGCCAGAAGACCAACTCTATAATGTGGTCCCCATGGAGTACGGAGAACTCATCAGGATCAAGGAACTCACTCTCCTAATACTCATAATCCTTGACATAGTGCTTTTAAGCTACATATCATTCTACCCCTCAAATCCAGGGACAGTGAATGCCATCAACCAGTTTGACCTTTTCCTCTGCATCATACTCTTCCTGGAATTCTCCATCAACCTCAAAAGGGCCGATAACAGAAAAGGATTCTTAAGGGAGAACTGGATGGATATACTGGCCTTCATGCCTGTGGATTTCTTTAGGGCCTTCAGGTTCATAAGGATCATCAGGGTTGTGAAGGTCCTCGCACTCTTCAGGAAGTACCTCAAGAAGTTCTTCACATTCCTTGTGGACACTCACCTTGACCAAGCACTGGGAATACTCCTCTTTGCAATAGTGGGAGGCACACTCTTCTTCTATATGATAGAATCAGGGGTCAACAGATCCCTCCACGGCCCGCTGGACTCCCTATGGTACAGCATCACAACCACCATCGTGGGTGAGGTTGTAATCCCCCCAACAACACTCTACGGTAAGGCCATCACCAGCATACTCATGCTTGTAGGGGTCACCTTCGTGGGTTTCCTCACAGCCTCCCTGGCCTCCTGGTTCGTTAAAAACCCTGAAGAAGAAAAGGAGATCCATGACAGGATAGAAAACATAGAAAAAAGTATAGAGGATCTTAAAAGGGAGGTCAGGGAAATCAAAGAGTTACTGCAGGAAAAATAATGACTCTCTCTTGCCTAATATACACCGTTACTTTTATACAGAATGGGCCTTAGCATAAATTAAAATAGATAAATTAAACGAGGATAACATGGCAAGATCATCCTATATAATCGTTGCAGCCATTCTCATATTTGGGGTATACCTCTACGCTGTAACTGCCCTGAGCCCCGTGGAGCCCGTTGGGCGTCTGGGTTTCGTAAAACTGGCAAACCCTGATATGTACCCAGGACACCCCCAGTCAAAGGTGCTTGCAGAGTACGCGGCCCAGAGGGGGTCCAAGTGTGCCCTTGTGGTCCACTACGCAGGGAGCTCAAACTACAGACACTACAGGGAGGGCAACGTCACCATAATAGAACTCGCATACATCAGTTCAGAGTACAGGACAGACATAGACTGGACCGAGGTCCTTGAATCCTTCATATTTGGAGTGCCTGATGGCAAATACCGTTACAGGGCCGATGGATACGAATTCGACACTCTCGATGAGGCCATGGACTACGTTGAGAGGGTGGCTGCCGAGAAGGGCCAGGAGGGCCCCATGCCCATGGTCTTCCATGGGACCGTGCGGGAGGGTAACGTATTCGTAAACCCTGGCTGTGGTTTCCCCCTCTACGTGCAGATAGTCTGGAGGCAGTACGGGAGACTGGGAGCCTACTATTACATCATAAAGGGTCTCATCCACCCTTACCTCAACAACCCCTACACCGCATATGAGCTAACCCATGCATCTGACCTTCAGAGGCTCTACAACTCAGGTGCCCTGGACTACACAGGTTATGAGTAACCTATCAGGGGTCTCTGAGTTCCTCTAAAAATTTTCTTTTAACCTTCTGGAAGTTCTCAAGTTTCTCATCTGTGAGGTACCTGTAGAGGAGCCTCATGCGTGGATTTTCACCTATATAGGTTCTCTTATCACTTAAGAATGTCCAGAAGAGGGAGTCCCAGACCCTGCACCAGTCACCCCTTGCATGGTCACTCATCCTCAGGATATAGTTTGATGATGATATGTAGGGCTTGGTTGCCATGAGGCCCCCATCAGCGTACTGGCTCATGCCATAGACGTTGGGGACCATCACCCAGTCATAGGAGTCTATGAACATCTCCATGAACCAGCGATAAACCTCATCAGGGTCGATGCTGAGGAGGAGCATGAGATTACCTATGACCATGAGACGCTCGATGTGGTGGGTGTATCCCCAGGTTAAAACCCTCCTTACTGCGTTATCATAGGGCTCAAGACCTGTTCTGCCATAATAAAGTTTATCTGTCAGTCTGCCACTGTGGTTAAAGAAGTTCCTGGTCCTCTGATAGGATCCCCTAAGAATGTAAACTGCCCTTATGAACTCCCTCCAGCCCATAACCTGCCTCACAAATCCCTCAACAGAATTGAGGGGGGCATCTGCAGATAGCGCTGCTTTCAGAACCTCCATGGGTGTTAGGAGGCAGATGTTGAGTGAGGAAGAGAGTACAGAGTGGAAGAGAAACGTCTCATCACGGGATATGAAATCCTGGTAGCTTCCAAAGTTCCTGAGCCTTTTTTCTATGAAATCCCTCAAAAATATCCGGGCTTCCCTGTGGGTTGTGGGGTAGTTGAAGTGTTCCATGAAACCAGGGTTATCAGAAAAGCGCTCGGTCACGTAACTCCTGGCTTCACGCACATAACTGTTTTCAGGCAGTTCTATGGGCCTGGGAATATTCGTTCCCCGCGGCAGCCTCCTCCTGTTCTCCCTATCAAATGTCCATTTACCGCCCTTGGGCTTGGAGTTTTCCATGAGAATGGAGAGCCTCCTCCTCTCCCTTATGTAGAATGATGTGAGAAAGAACCTGCCATCCCTGAAGTAACTGTCCATGAGCCTCCTTCTGAAGATGAATGGCCCCTCAATCTCAACGAGTTCTGCGCCCGTTTCACTGCAGAGCCGCCTCAATCTCCTCTCAAGTTCATGGTCAAGGAGTTCCAGTGTGTAGACCCTCTCATATCCCTCAAGGTGCTCCCTGAGGTACCCCATGTCAGGGTCCGGCGTGTAATCTATGTATCTGACATTCAGGCCCCTTGATTTCAGGTGGTCATAATAGTAGCGCATGGAGGCCCTGTGAAGTAAGAGTTTGTTCTTATGGAACCTCAGGTTGAATACGGGGTCTCCGAAGAAGAGTTGGTCCTCCACCACAATGAAGTCTGATGTTTTCTCTGCAGCGGGATGATTCTCCATGAGGTGGTGTGGGAAGACAACTGCCATAGATTCCCCTGGCATGTATAATATTATGTCAGGAGGTGTCTATAAATCTAAAAGTTTTTTAGGATGGCGTAACATAAATTATAATGGTGTTTATATGGTTAAGTGGGGAGCTGTCATTACTGGATTCATACTTGCAGTTGTTTTTCCGATCATCCTTAGCCCGTTTATTGACCAGGCCTCTGTCCTTGGCTTGTTCCTTGCGGGTTTTGTTGTTGGCCTCATGGTGAGGGAAGGTGCCACTGGTGGGTTCTGGAATGCCACGCTTGCCGGTGCCTTTGGCGGCATAGTCCTAGCGGTTCTCTTAACAATCTTTGGTGCCGTCCTTGGAGGATTCGGAGGGTTGTTCCTTGGTGCATTCGCCGGTATACTGCTTGTGGTGGTACTCCTCTTTGTTTCAATGATCTTCATGGGTATCGGTGGCGCCATTGGGGGTTTCCTTGCCGGTGACTGATCATTAATTTTTTTAATCCCTAATTAAGAACTGTGGCCATGCTGCCAGGGATAATAATTGTCTGCGACTTATTACTATTTTTTGGATGCTCCGGTAATAACAAAACTTTAAATATTAAGAGATACCCTTTATTAAAAGGTGATGAATATGTATGATGTTGGAGACCTTGTGGCGGAAAGACCATCCCTTGGTACCATGACAGATATAAAACTGTTCAGGATACTGAGGTTCATGCCCTACTCAATCATAGGAGACGGGGCCAATGGTATCCTCTACAAGAGTGGTAAGGACCTTGGACGGAGTATGGGACTGAAGAGCACTGATGAAGCCGTGAAAGTTCTCCATGATAACCGCGCCGGTGAACTTGAGATTCTTGAAGAGAACCCCTACCGCCTTAGGGTTGATGAGTGCCTAAGCTGTGCAGGACTTCCTGCTTCAGGTAAGGCCCTCTGTCACTTTGAGGGTGGTCTACTTGCAGGGATACTCGAATCCATGAGCGGGAGACCAGTTGACCTCCGTGAGGTTAAGTGCTGGGGTCTCGGTGACCGTACCTGTGAATTTGAGGAATTTGTGAGATAACCAACAGCCCATTTATTGTTTCCCCTCATTAACACCTTCGGGTCTCGGTACAGGTCAGAAATACAGACACCTCTGGAACCAGAGTGCGGCCCAACAGGGTACAGTTTATTCACGACCCAGATACCGATACCCCGGAAAACTTATTTTAAAAATAAAAAAGATATAGGACTGTGTAATTTTATTGCTCACCTGATGGTATCAACTGAAAATCCACCATGGAACTGACAGAGGGTAAACAAAGAAAACTATCCCCCATATAAGGAGAGTGAGAATGCTAATAGGTGTTATATCAGATACACACATCCCTGACAGGGCAGCTGAACTTCCTGAGGCGGTATTTGAGGCCTTCAGGGACGTTGAACTTATACTCCACGCCGGTGACCTGACCTCACCGGATGTTCTGAGTGACCTTGAAACCATTGCACCTGTTGAGTGCGTTCAGGGAAACATGGACCGCAGATATGGTGTAGACAACCCCAGATCAAGGGTATTTGAGATCGGAGCATACAGGGTGGGCCTCATACACGGGGAGGTCTACCCCCGTGGTGATACCCAGCAGCTGAGGTACCTGGGGCTCGAGCTTGGTGCGGATGTCCTCATAAGTGGACATACACATCAGCCCTTCATAACCGAACTTGAGGACATGCTTCTCCTCAACCCTGGAAGCCCTACAGTGCCCCGCCTAACAGATCCAAGCGTCATGCTCCTTGAAATTGACAATGAAAAACTCGATGCCAGGATCATCAGGACAGGGGCGCCTGTCTGCAGATCACTGAACTTCCAGAGGTGAATCCATGGGAAAACGATGGCAGGCTGAAAGAAAAAGGGACCACTACTACAAAAGCGCCAAGAGGGAGAACTACCGCTCAAGGGCATCCTACAAGTTACTGCAGCTCAACAACCGCTACAAACTGATAAGGAATGGTGACAGGGTCCTCGACCTCGGGGCAGCCCCCGGGGGATGGTCACAGGTCGCCCTTGAGAAGGTAGGTGAGGAGGGACTTGTGGTTGCAGTTGACCTCCAGAGGATAAAGGGTTTCCCCGCCGAGAACTTCAGGGCCATAATGGGGGACTTCACAGACCCTGCAATAAAGGAGAGGATAATCGAGGAGCTTGGCGGAAGGGCGGATGTGGTTATATCAGATGCTGCCCCATCCCTTTCAGGTATAAGGGACATCGACCGCCTCCGTTCGGTGGATCTCGTTGAGAACGTCCTTGATATAGCCTACAGGGTCCTTGAAAGGAAGGGGAACATCCTGATCAAGGCATTCCAGGGGCCTGAACTCGATAAAGTCATAAAGGAAATGAAAAAGGATTTCTGGAAACTCAAAACAACAAAACCAGCCTCATCAAGAAAGGCAAGCGCAGAGATGTACATTGTAGGGCGGAACTTCAAGGGTAGAAGGAAATGGGAGAGAATCATCCATTAGATCGGGTGGAATTCAAGAAAAGGAATAGGAGAGAACCCTAAGCTCACATGAGTGCCCTCAGATCATTCAGGGCCTGTGAGGCAACCTGAAGCTGATACCTGGCTGTTTTTATACGATTATCAACCTCATATTTTGGTTTATTTGTCTCCAGTGCACTTTTAACGTCATCAATCGCCGATTTAGCCTTCACGAGCTCTATCTCAGCATTCAGGTACGTCTTTGTCAGGTTATCATTGTTCCTATGATAAACCTCCTTTTTAACCGAGTCATACTGGACCTTCAGTACCGAGTAATCGCTCTGAAGCTTTGCAAGTTCATCGTACTCGGCACCCTTCTCCACACTCCCTGATATGGCATCAGATATTGCGTCTACGCCTATATATGCAAATATCAATATGGTTCCGGCTATGAGAAGTACTCCCAGAATTGATATGGTCATTGAAGTTACCTTAAAGAGGTTTATCCTTGATCTCTTCATGATCTCACCTTACATTCAGTGACTGTGAAAAAAAATCTTCATGTTCATACATAAGGCTAGTTCACTCACTCAATTAAGGTTTTATAATGTCATTATAATATAGTTTCATGATGAAAACCGTGGATATGAGCAAGACACTAACAAAATTCGAAGAATTCTTTTCACTCCAGAAGTACAAGGACAGGGTATTTGAGTCCATAGAGAAGTACCCAAACGTCAGATCAATTGAAGTTGATTACCTTGACCTTGAAATGTTCGATCCAGATCTTGCGGACCTTCTAATTGAAAAACCAGACGATGTGATAAGGGCCGCGCAGAAGGCCATAAGGAATATTGATCCGCTGAGGAAGAACGTGGACCTCAACATAAGGTTCAGCGGAGTCAGTAACGTCATACCCCTCCGGGAGCTCCGGAGTAAATTCATAGGTAAATTCGTTGTAGTTGACGGTATTGTAAGGAAGACAGATGAGATAAGACCCAGAATAGTTAAGGCCGTCTTTGAGTGCAGGGGCTGCATGAGGCTCCATGAGGTCAGCCAGTC
The DNA here is from genome assembly GCF_030055435.1 of Methanothermobacter sp. Taxonomy (NCBI): domain Archaea; kingdom Methanobacteriati; phylum Methanobacteriota; class Methanobacteria; order Methanobacteriales; family Methanobacteriaceae; genus Methanothermobacter; species Methanothermobacter sp. The sequence goes on along the minus strand of NZ_JASFYG010000006.1, from coordinate 17,305 downwards.
CACCAACATGATCACAGAGCCATCTCTCTGCTCAGAGTGTGGTGGCAGGTCCTTCAGGCTCCTTCAGGACGAATCAGAGTTCCTGGACACCCAGACACTGAAACTCCAGGAGCCCCTTGAGAACCTCTCAGGTGGTGAACAGCCCCGCCAGATAACAGTCGTCCTTGAGGATGACCTAGTTGACACCCTCACACCAGGGGACATCGTGAGGGTCACAGGTACACTGAGGACAGTCCGCGATGAGAGGACCAGGCGATTCAAGAACTTCATATACGGAAACTACACCGAGTTCCTTGAACAGGAGTTCGAGGAGCTCCAGATAAGTGAGGAGGACGAGAAAAAAATAAAGGAGCTTGCAGCCGACCCCAACATATACGAGAAGATCATAAGGTCCACCGCACCATCAATACACGGTTACCGTGAGGTAAAGGAGGCCATAGCCCTTCAGCTCTTTGGGGGGACCGGAAAGGAGCTCGATGATAAGACCCGCCTCCGTGGGGACATACACATCCTCATAGTCGGGGACCCAGGTATAGGTAAGTCCCAGATGCTCAAGTACGTGTCAAAGCTGGCCCCCAGGGGGATATATACAAGCGGGAAAGGTACCTCAGGGGTTGGGCTCACCGCTGCGGCTGTGAGGGATGAGTTCGGTGGATGGTCCCTTGAGGCCGGTGCCCTTGTCCTTGGGGATAAGGGTAACGTCTGTGTGGATGAACTGGATAAGATGCGTGATGAGGACCGTTCAGCCATCCACGAGGCACTGGAGCAGCAGACAATAAGCATAGCCAAGGCAGGTATAATGGCAACCCTCAACTCAAGGTGCTCTGTCCTGGCAGCCGCAAACCCAAAATTCGGAAGATTCGACAGTTACAAATCAATTGCAGAACAGATAGACCTTCCATCAACCATACTGTCACGTTTTGACCTGATATTCGTTGTGGAGGATAAACCCGATGAGGAGAAGGACAGGGAGCTTGCAAGACACATCCTGAAAACACATAAGGAGGACCACACCCCCTTTGAAATAGATCCAGAACTGCTGAGGAAGTACATAGCCTATGCAAGGAAGAATGTGAGGCCCGTGCTGACAGATGAGGCGATGCAAGTCCTTGAGGACTTCTACGTATCAATGAGGGCCAGCGCAGCCGATGAGGACTCCCCCGTCCCCATAACAGCAAGGCAGCTGGAGGCCCTTGTACGACTCTCAGAGGCCAGTGCAAAGATAAAACTCAAGGAACACGTGGAGGCAGAGGATGCCAGGAAGGCCATAAAACTGTCCCAGGCATGCCTGAAACAGGTGGGGTATGACCCTGAGACAGGCAAGATAGACATCGACAAGGTTGAGGGGAGAACACCCAAATCCGAGAGGGACAAGTTCCGCCTTCTACTTGAACTCATAAAGGAATACGAGGAGGACTACGGTGGCAGGGCACCCACCAATATTCTTATAACTGAGATGATGGATAGATATAACGTGAGTGAGGAAAAGGTTGAGGAACTGATAAGGATCCTCAAGGACAAGGGTGCAATATTTGAGCCCGCCAGGGGATACCTTAAGGTGGTCTGAATTTTCCATTACACACTTTTTACCGGAGGTATAGATTATGGATGATTACGAAAAATTACTTGAAAGGGCCATAGAGCAGCTGCCCCCAGAGGTATTTGAAACAAAACGTTTCGAGGTTCCAAAGGCGTACTCAGTTATACAAGGAAACAGGACATTCATACAGAACTTCAGGGAGGTCGCAGATGCCCTCAACAGGGACCCGCAGCACCTTCTGAAATTCCTTTTGAGGGAACTGGGTACCGCAGGTAACCTTGAGGGTGGAAGGGCCATACTCCAGGGTAAATTCACCCACTTTCTCATAAACGAGAGGATAGAGGACTACGTCAACAAATTCGTCATATGTCACGAATGCAACAGACCTGATACAAGGATAATCAGGGAGGGGCGGATATCCCTTCTCAAGTGTGAGGCATGCGGTGCCAAGGCGCCCCTCAAGAACGTCTAGAGAAGATAGAGGAGCAGCTATAGAAAATGTTCTGTGTCAGATGCGGTAGTTCTGATTCTGAATTATATGATGGACTATGCAGGGACTGTTTCCTTGAGGACTACACCATCCTCAGCATACCCTCCAGAATAGAGGTTTATGTGTGCAGCCACTGCCATGCAAAACTGATAAGTGGCCAGTGGGTGGACGAGGGCCTCCCTGAGGATGAAATAGTATACAGGGCCCTTGAGGAGAATATCAGATGGCAACCCCCCGTTGAAAACCCTGAAATTGAACTGGAAATAATACAGCAGAGGGGCACCATCTACCAGTGCCTGGTGGAGGTGGATGCTGAGGTCCTCGGAAGTATGGTGAGCCAGGAGTACGGGGTGGAGGTCCGCCTCACAAACACTGCCTGCCCGGCCTGCAGCAAACAGGCATCAGGCTACTACGAAGCTGTGATACAGTTAAGGGCCGATGGAAGGGAACTGGATGAATCAGAAATAGAAAGGGCTGACCTCACAGTTAAAAGGACCCTCCTGAAGCTTTCAAGGAAGGATAAGCTGGCATACCTCCCCCAGAGGGTTGAGGTGAAGGAGGGGGTCGACTACTACATAGGATCCCATAAATCCGCCAGAAAGGTTGTAAGCGCCCTCAGGGAGGAACTCGGTGGCATTGTCCGCGAATCACCACGGCTAATTGGGCAGGATAAGTCAAGCGGTAAGGGACTCTACAGAACATGGATCTCGCTCAGACTCCCTGATTTCAGAAGAGGGGATTTCCTACTGCACCAGGATCGAATGCTCACGGTCCTTGACCTCAGAAAGCGTGGTGTGGCTGTAAAGGACCTTGAGACCCGTGATGTGAAGAATATACTCTGGGGAGAATATGAAAATATTGACCTCGTTGCGAGGGCCAGTGATGTTAAGACAACCACAGTGACTGCACGATCCCCTGGAAGGATACAGGTACTTCACCCTGAAACATTTGAACCCGTGGACCTTGAAGCTGACAGCTACACATCAAAACTTGAGATAGGAGAACAGGTTCCTGTTATAGAAATTAAGAAGAGACTCTACATCATTGATGAGGCGGAGGAATGATCCGATGGATGATACGCTCAACACCCTAACCCGTGATGTTCTTGAGGTCATAACACCCGATGAACTGCTGGAAGTCCTGAAGAAGGATGAACCTGTTGTCTACACAGGCTATGAACCCTCAGGTAAGGTCCATCTGGGACACGCTATAACCATAAGGAAACTGAGGGAGATGCAGGATGCCGGCTTCAGGGTCAAGATACTCCTTGCCGACTACCATGCATACCTCAATGGTAAGGGCAGCATGGAGCGGATAAGGGAGATGGCAGATTACAACAGGAAATGCTTCCTGGCACTGGGACTCTCACCTGATAAAACCGAGTTCATCCTCGGTTCATCCTTCCAGACTCAGCCAGAGTACACAGACCTTGTATACAGAATGGCCCTCATAACAACACTTACCCGTGCCAGGAGGAGCATGGCCCAGATAACAAGGGAATCAAAGAATCACAAGGTTGCAGAGGTTATCTATCCTCTCATGCAGGTCATTGACATGGTCTACCTTGATGTGGATGTGGCGCTGGGTGGAATGGAACAGCGAAAGATACATATGCTGGCACGTGAGAACCTCCCAAGGCTCGGTTTCGATGCACCGGTATGCATACACACCCCACTGCTCCACGGCACCGACGGCTCAGAGAAGATGTCCTCCAGCAAGGGCAACTTCATTGCAGTGGACGACTCCCCCGATGAGATAAGGGAAAAGGTGAAGGGTAGTTACTGTCCCATGGGGGAACTGGAGGGTAACCCCATCATCGAAATCGTGAAGTACTTTATAATGCCAGAATATGGCAGGATGACCATAAGTCGCCCTGAGAAATTCGGGGGTGACCTTGAACTGGACCTTGACGAACTCCTGAATACCTACTCCAGCGGCGACCTACACCCGCTGGATCTGAAGAATGCGGTCTCAGAGTACCTTATTGACATGCTGGGACCTGTAAGGGACTACATGGAAGGTGTTTAGATGCTTTACGACATGAGACTTCCGCCAGGTATAACACACACAACAATGGCTGAGATAATTGATGAATACGAGGTTGAACTGATACAGACAGACGATGGCCCCGTGTTGAGGGGTGAGCTAGAGGAACTTGAAAGGGCAAGGGAACGTATCCTTGAATCCATCAGAAAGAGGATAGAGGAACTCGAGAACCCGGGGCCCCAGGAAAAATGAGTGCATCGATCCACTGGATCTATCATATAATTACTCCAGCTACCCTGTTAGGTCGCGCAAAATGAGTTCATCAACCACTATCTTATCCCATCGGGGCATATCCCAAGGTGGGGGGCAATTATCCTCTTTATATCCCTCTGAATGATATTGAGCCCCCTCCCTGCATCAACAATGTAAAATTCATTTTTATCTGCGAGTTCAAGGTACCTCTCCCTGACACGTGAAAGAAATGAGGGATCCTCGAATTCATCGGTACCACCACATCTCTCCATTGCCAGTTCAACATCAAGGTCAAGTAGTATGACTATATCAGGTTTTGGTGCGAACCTGTTTATCTCAGAAACCCATTCATCGGGTTCCTGGTAAACCATACTGGAATAGTAGCACCTGTCACTCACCACAACACTTCCACCCCATTCCCCCTTTATTTTGCCCCTGAGTGTCAGGCGGTCCGCAGCAAAGAGCAGAGCCAGTATCCTCTGCCCATCAGGTGTCCTGGCATCGGGACTGGAGAGCATCTCCCTTATGAGGCCCCCTATCCTGGAGTCTGTTGGTTCCCTAACATTAAAGACCCTGTATCCGTTTTCCCTGAGCCACTCCGCGGTGAGGGCGGAATGTGTCGTCTTACCTGACCCGTCAATTCCCTCAAAGCATATGTACATAGAGATTAATCTATCGGTGAAGGTAAAATATCTTCCCCTATGCCTTGAAATCATAACATAACTTTATAATGATTTAGATACAGAATTATAGTATTAATTTTATTATAGAGGTGGAACATGTCAAAAGCCAAGGTCATGGTGGTTGAGGATGAGAGCATAGTTGCCATTGATATAAGCCAGCGCCTTGAATCCCTGGGTTACCAGGTTACAGCCACAGTTTCCACCGGTGAAAAGGCCGTTGAAATGGCTGAAAAAACAAGGCCAGACATCATACTGATGGATATTGTCCTCAAGGGGGACATGGATGGTATAGAGGCTGCTGAGGAGATAACCAAAAGGATGAAGGTTCCAATAATCTATATAACCGCCTATTCCGACGAGGAAACCCTCAAAAGGGCCAAGATAACAGGGCCCTTTGGATACATAATAAAGCCCTTTGAGGACCGGGAACTCCACAGCGTCATAGAGGTCGCCCTCCACAAACACCAGCTCGAGAGGCGCCTTGCAGAAAACGATGAACTCTTCAGGGCCATACTCTCATCAATAAGCGATATACTGTTCACCGCTGACAGCAACGGAAGACTAACCATGATATCACCAGGACCACTTGCAGAATACGGTGTTGATGCAGATGAAGTTCAGGGTGAAAATGTCAGCGAGGTCTTCGGTGACAGGATTCACAGCGAAATGATTGAAAGGGCACTTAAGGGAGAAACCGTGAGCTATGAGTGGGTCTGGCAGACCATGAATAACCCCCATTTTGAAACAACCCTATCGCCCCTACGTGACTTTGAGGGCAATATAAAGGGGGTGGTGGGTGTCCACAGGGATGTCACCGAAAAGGAAGTTGCAAGAAGGGCGCTTGAAAGGGAGACTGCCATAAACAAAAGCCTTGCAGAGGTATCAAAGAAGCTCCTATCCCCCCTTCCACTAGAGGAGATATCAAAGAGCATAATTGAAAGGGCAAAAAAACTTACAGGTAGCAGATACTGCATGGCAGGCTTCTTTGAATCAGACGGCAAACTGAGGAATTACTTCACCTCAGAGGAAGTGGGAAGGGAGTGTCATATGGACTCTGAATCCGCTGAGATGGGTGGTCTCTGGAATCTGGTGATCAGAAAAAAGGAGCCCCTTCTTGTAAATGATCCATCCTCACACCCTGAATCCACGGAGGTCCCTGAGGGCCACATTGAAATAAAGAACTTCCTGGCATCCCCTGCGCTACTCAACAAGGAACTCGTGGGAATACTTGCAGTTTCAGGGAAGGATGGGGACTACGATGAAAGGGATCTTGAGGTAATGGAGCGCCTTGCAGACATATATGCAATCGCAATTCACAGAAAAATTGAAGAGGACCGTGTCAGGGCCAGTGAGGAGAAAAACAGGGCCCTTGTACAGAAATTCCTCAAGATAGTTACCGAGGTCCTTGAGGAGATAAAATAAATCCTTATTCTGTCTGGAGGTAACAGTACTTGGAAATCCCGGAACTCCTTGCACCTGCAGGTTCACCTGACTCCTTCAGGGTCGCCATCAATGCAGGGGCCGATGCCGTCTACCTCTCAGGAAAGGACTTCGGTGCACGGCACTATGCAGAGAACTTCAGCCTGCAGGAGATTCATGAGGCAGTGGAATACGCCCACCTGCATGACAGAAACGTGTATGTAACTGTCAATACCCTCCTAAGGGACTCTGAACTTTCAGATGTTGCTGAATACCTCCAGGAACTCTCCAGTGCAGGTGCAGACGCTGTGATCATACAGGATCCAGCGCTCCTGGTTCTGAGGGATGAGTTATCCCTTGACCTCCCATTCCATGCCTCAACCCAGATGACCATACACAACAGGGCAGGGATAAGATGGGCTGAGAAGATGGGCCTTGAGAGGGTTATACTTGCAAGGGAGCTCTCCATTGATGAGGTCAGAACCCTTGCGGCTGAATCAGACGTGGAGCTTGAGGTTTTCATACATGGAGCCCTGTGCTACAGTTACTCTGGCCAGTGCCTTCTATCCTCATTTATAGGTGGTAGAAGCGGTAACAGGGGCCGGTGCGCCCAGCCATGCAGAAAGAGGTATAAACTCCTTCAGTTAAAACCCTCAAAGAGGAGGGTGTCGCTAAGGGAGGAGTACCTCCTATCCACAAGGGACATCTCAGCCTACATGCACCTCAAGGAACTGGTTGAAGCCGGAGTCCGATCCCTTAAGATAGAGGGGCGGATGAGGTCCCCTGAATACGTTGCCACCACAGTGAGCGTCTACAGAAGGGCCCTTGATGAGATAAAGAGGGGTGGGTGGAAGCCATCAAAGGAGGAGTTTGAAAAGCTAAGGCTGGCCTTCAACAGGACACTCACAGGAGGACACCTCTTCAGGGAGGACTTCATGGGACGAGAATACCCCGGTGACAGGGGCCTCCCGGTGGGCTATGTTGAAAGGTACAGGGGTGGAAGGGCCCATATAAGGATAACCTCCCGTATAAAGCCAGAAGCCGGTGATGGCCTCTTCTTCCAGGGAACAGGTAAAGGAATGTATGTCCATGACCATAGATACGATGGTGGATTACTCTCCGTTCCTTCAGGACCTGTAAAAGAGGGTACACGGGTTTACCTTACAGGGAGGAAGGACCTCCAGAAATTCACTGAAAAACTCAGAAGATCATCTCCAGGAAAGTGCTGGGATATTGAACTGAAATTCACTGCAGATAAAGATGGAATGGTGAATCTAACCGCAGAATGGATGATGAATGGGCTGAGGCTCAGGGAATCGGTTGAAACACAGTTTGAGAGGGCCCTCAAAAGACCCCTCAATGAGGATACAATAAAAGATCACCTGCTGAGGGCTGGGGATAAGCCCTTCAGGCTTACTTTAACCGAATTCAGGTACCCTGGGGGACTATTCTACCCCCTAAGTCGTCTCAACGCCCTCAGAAGGGAACTTCTGATGAAGGTCGGAAGAAGGATACTCAGAGAGAGAAGACCCCACCATCACCATCCAATGCTTGAATTTGATCACCCTACCATGAGACTTCCAGAGGAGCCCTGTATATCAGTCTATGTTGAGGACCTCAAGGCAATGAAATCCGCCCTCAAGGCCGGTGCAGGGAGGGTTTACCTGGAACCCCAGCTTCACGATGACTTCAGGAGCTGTGATGGTGAAGACATCATCAGTGTTCTGGAGAGGGCCTCTGGGGTTTCATCCAGATACTGTGCTGAACTTGTATGGAAATGGCCTGACATAACCCATGACCGGCTCCTTGAAAGGCTCCTTGAAATTGAAGAGGACCTCTCCATGGACCTCATGGTGGGTGGTTACGGTATCCCTAACCTGATAAACCGTGATGTGAAGTTTTATGGATCACCAGCCCTCAACATTTTCAACACCTGCTCAGCCGCCCTCCTATCAGGCAAGTTTCACCTACTGACCCTCTCACCTGAGTTATCATGGAATGACCTTCAGAGAATCCAGGTCCCCGCTGAAATCATCGTTCATGGGAATCTCACAGCAATGGTGACCCGGGACAACCTCTGGAAACTCGCACCACCAGACTTCGATACATCCAAAGATTCCAGGTGGGGGATCATGGACAGTAGGGGCGCTGTATTTCCCATAAATCAGCTGCTGGGCTGTGAAACGGTAATCATGAATTCAAGGGAAACCTGCCTCATTGACTTTCTACCCTCCCTTCTTGATGCGGGCTTCAGGAACTTCTCCATCGACTGCCGTATTCAATCCCCAGAGAGAACCAGGTTACTTGTTGAATCCTATGTGAGTGCCCTTGAATCACCCCAAGGGATTCCGGATATCAAGGAGCGCATTGTAATGGAAAGTCCCTCAGGGGTAACGGCATCACACTTCAGGAGGGGTCTTGCAGAATAATGGATTCTCGCCATGTACATTTGAATAGTTTCCATGTGCACTCTGAATTCATATATATTCAAGTAACCCCACATAGTGGGCATGATGAAGTCCATGAATTCTGTCAGAAAAGCCCTCACAGATGTCAGTGGGATAGGGGAAAAGCTGGCGCAGAAGATAATAGACGAATTCGGGGGAGAAAAAGAGCTTTTAAAGGCTGTTGAAAACCTTGAAATTGATAGAATCTCATCAATCGAAGGTATAAGTCAGCGGAAGGCCATTGAAATAACCAGTGAACTCCTTGGAAATCCTGTTCCCTCATTCCTGAAAACAGAAAGAGCATCTCAGATCTACCAGGAAATAGTTGAGACCATCAGTTCATATGCCCATACCGACTATGCCCGTAACCGGCTAATGCTACTCCACCCCTCCATGGATATTGATGCCATGAGGAACCATATTGAAATGGTCATGGAATCCAAGAAAATGGTCTCTGAACTTCCCATTGAAGAGTTAAGGGACCTTCTGAAAAAAATTAAAAGGCCTGAAAAACCCCGCCCTACATTCAATCCATCAAGAGCCATACTTGTGGAGACAAAAGAGGACTATGATCACATGATAGACATGGGCCTCAACCGTTACCATCCAGTGATAATGAACCCTGAACAGGGCGAACTCGATGAATACGAACTGATAATCTATGTCTACTCTGAGGGAATGATTGACCTGCAGGACACATTCAACACGGTAATGGTCACTGCAGATTCAGAAAAACATGAGATTGTGCCGGAGGATGTCCTTGGATATTTCAGGGCGAACATTGAGCTACTGCGTGGCGCCCTTGAAATCAAACGAATTCTGGGCATGGAAACCTGTCTTGATGAGGTCCTTGCGATAATGGATGAGCTGGGTAGCCTTGAAGAGGAAGAAGTTGACATTGATGAGGCTGTAAACTCTGTGAAGGCATGGGCTGATTCAGAATTAAGGGACCTCATAAAGGATATCGACCTTAAAGGAGAGGAGGTCCTGGCCCTCCTCAACCAGGGAATGACAGGTAAACTAGAGAGGATATTCAATGATGTCCTCAAAAAGGCCTGTGAGATGATAAAGAGAAAGACAGGTGTTGAGTTCGATCCCTTCATAAAATCTTATCCTCTCAAGATCGATCAGCGGGAACTTGAAAGGGTTAGACGTCTTGAATCAGCATCAAGAAATATAAGGAAGTTTGAAAGGAGGGTTGATGCGGCATCAAGGCTCAGTGAACTCAGAGAAGTCGTTGAAAATGAAATAAAGGAGCTGATGGAATTTGACTACCGCTTCGCCCTTGGCCTCTTCGCACATGATTACGGACTCGTTGAACCGGAATTCGGTGATGAGATCATCCTCAGGGGGGCACTGCACCTCAACCTTGTTGGATCAGAAGAACCACAGCGAATTGACTACAAACTGGGTAACCCTGATAATGTTGTGCTCCTCACCGGTGCCAACAGTGGGGGAAAAACAACGCTTCTTGAGACACTTGCACAGGTGACCATGATGGCCCAGATGGGGCTTCCGGTATGTGCACTCGAGGCCAGGGTAAGACCCGTTGAGGAGATTCACTTCATCTCAAAGAAGAGGTCCCTGGATGCCGGTGCCTTTGAGTCATTCATAAGGACTTTCACCCCTGTGACAATGAGTGGAAGCTCAAAACTCATACTTCTCGATGAACTTGAGGCAATAACCGAACTTGATGCCGCAGTGAAGATCATAGCAACCTTCATAGAGTTCATAATGGAATCCGAATCCATTGCGGTCATTGTGACCCACATGGCCCGTGAAATACTCAAGTACGTGGATGTGCGGGTTGATGGTATCGAGGCAAGGGGGCTTGATGAGAACTATAATCTCATTGTGGATAGAACACCCAGGATAAACTACCTTGCAAGGAGCACCCCTGAGCTGATCATAAGGATGATATATGAGAAATCATGTGATGATGAGAGGATGGTTTATCGCAGGATACTTGAAAAGTTTCAGAAAAACGGATAAATCTTAATAATTATATCATTTACCATGATAACCCATCTCAAGGACCATCTCCTGGATCTTAAAAGAGAGCAGAAGGACATCTATGAGATATTCAACCGCATATATAATGTTGAATGTGGTGAAGGACACTTTAAGGTGAGTGAAAGCCTCAAAGAGAGGTTTGGGACAAAATTTATTGAATCTGCTGAAAATCAAAGGATAATAGGCACATACAACCGCTGGACGGGTGAAGGATCACTTTTTAATTCCATGCGCCTTAAAAAGCCGGCTATGGACACCGAACCCGCCAGAAAGGTTCTTGATGAACTTATCAATGATAAAAAGAGGTGTGACTTCTGCAAACCAGAACTGTACACACCTGAAGATGATTTCGGACGTGTCGTGGGAAGGCACTCCATTACAGCATCAAACATAGCTAAGTACGATGCATGGAGCGGCCTTCTGATATTCAGAAAACATGACCCCCTTGACTTCACCCTAGAGGAATTTTCAGATTACCTAATAACCGCCTCAGAATGGTTTAAAATGGCGGAGAAATCCTCAGGATTTCATTTTCCATTGCTGGTATGGAACTGCCTCCCACGGGCAGGGGCATCCCAGATCCACGGCCACATGCAGCTTCTCCTGGGCAGGAGACCCTATGCACGGATTGCATTCCTTGATGATGTCTCCAGGAGATACAGAGAACGTTATGGTTCATCATACCATGATGATGTCTTTTCAGTCCACCAGGCCCTTGGACTTGGTGCTGAAGCAGGAGAAGCGTGTGTATATGCAAGTATAACCCCCCTGAAGGAAAAGGAGATCATCATAACCTTTAAGACAGATGTCTCCAGAGATTCTGATCTCCGGAATCACCTCTTCAAGATATTAAGGTGCCTGATAGATAAATGTGGTGTCTACAGCTTCAACCTCTCAATGCACCTCTTCAATGCAGAAATGGAGATTCCAGGCATCATAAGAATCGTGGACCGCGGAAACATTGCATCAGCATCATCTGATATAGGCGGCATGGAACTCTTTGGAAGTTCAGTCGTCGGAAGCGATCCATATATCATATTCAAGAGAATTAAAGGTGCTCTTGATGCCTGAGTATTTATTTGAGTTTCTTCATGAACTTGAATACCTGAAGAATCCCAGCAGGACAGCTATAATCACTGATATCGACGGTACAATAAGTGAAATAGCACCAACACCCTCTGAAGCCCGCGTAGATGAAGAGATGAGGGAAGTTCTCAGGAGAATCTCAGAACGCTACAGTTTACTTGCTTTTATAAGTGGAAGGCCTGTGCATGAGGCGCTCAGGATGGTGGGGGTCCAGGATGCAATATATGTTGGAAACCATGGCCTTGAGTACATTATAAATGGGAGGTATAAACGCTTCAGAGAGGTTGAGGAGTACATTCCCATCATCAGAAAATGTGCCCTTAAACTCAAGGAGAAATCCCCCGATGAGAATATCATATTTGAGGATAAGGGTATCTGTTATTCCATACATTACAGGCAGTGCACTGATCCTGAACTGACAGAGAAAAGGATAATGGATATCCTCAGGGAGATGTCTGAATCCAGAGGAATACGTGTGGATCACGGGAGAATGCTTGTTGAGCTCAAACCCCCGGTGGAGTACAACAAGGGCTTCATAGTCCGGAAAATCATAGAGGAATCAGACGTATCATCTGCAGTGTACCTTGGAGACGACGTCACCGATGCCGATGCCTTCAGGGAACTCAGAAAACTAGAATCTGAAAGAAAAATCAAAACTGCATCTATAATTGTGCTCTCAAAGGAGATACCCGATGAAATAAAGGATTCAGCCTCTTTTTATGTGTCAGGAGTCCCAGAGGTCCTCAGATTTCTTAAGTGGCTCTTAAAATAGGTTAATTTTTCTTAATAAACCCCTACTTCTTAATTTTCTCTTAAAATAAGTTTATTTATTAATAATTTATTATGTGTTGACTGAAAATACTTATTAGATAAGGGCAACATAATATTATCCATGACATCTGTGGTTGTCATGGCGGGGGGTAAGGGTACAAGAATAAGACCTCTAACATTTTCAAAACCCAAACCACTTGTACCAGTTGCAAATAGACCCATACTGGATTATATAATTCAGAGGGTCATTGATTCTGGTTACAGTAAAATTATAATGACACTAGGGTATCTCAAAGATCAGATAAGTTCATATGTCTCCTCAAGGTACCCGGAGATTGATTTCAGGTTTTCATCCGAGAAGAAGCCCCTTGGAACCGCTGGGGGTGTTAGGGCAGCGGCCAGTAATATTGATGAAACCTTTATTGTCCTCAGTGGAGATGTGCTCTTTGACCTTGACCTCCAGCGGATGGTCAGTTTCCACAGAAAGAAGGATGCACTTGTTACCGTGGCCCTCACACCAGTTGATGACCCTTCACATTACGGCATAGCGGTTCTCGATGATGATGGGAGAATAACACGTTTTCATGAGAAACCCCGCCCAGAGGAGGTCTTCAGCAAAATCGCAAATGCGGGCATATATGTCATGGAACCCGAGATCTTTGATTACATACCTGAAGGAAACTCTGACTTTTCAGCTGACATCTTCCCTCTTTTGATAGAGGAGAACAGGGGTGTATACGGATTTATTTTCAGTGGTTACTGGAATGATGCAGGTAAACCAGACACGTTCCTTAAGGCCAACCATGACGCCCTTAATGGTCAGATAAGCCCTCAACCTGAAGGCGAACTTTTAAATGAGGTTCCAGGTCGATTTGGAGACATATGGGTGGGACAGGATGTTGTTATAGGCAAGGGAGTTCGTATAGCTGGACCCGTGGTTATAGGTGACGGTGCAGAGATAGATGATGGTGCATTCATAGGCAGGGAAACCGTGATTGGACCCCGAGTTTATGTGGGAAGTGACAGCTTCGTGAGGGGGTCCGTTATTCTTGATGGCAGCAGAATTGAGGAAGGCTCCCAGCTTGTAAACTGTGTTATTGATGAATTCTGCCATATCAGAGAGAACTGCATCATCGAAAGGTTTGCCATGATCGGCCGTGGCGCCCTCCTGGAACCATCAACCATTATCAGGTCCCACTGCAGCGTCAGCAACAACCTCAGGATACTCTCAGGTTCCCTCCTTGATTCGGATTATCCCATTGTGGCTGAACAGTGATTCCAATGGCAAGGTACGTTCAGGATATAAGGGGCTCTGTTAACCGGGACATAGACTGCTCATTTGCCCTCAACCTTGGGATGCTGATAGGTGACTACGTAAGCTGCAGGCGTGTCCTGATAGGCAGAGACGCACATACACCATCTCAGATGATAAAGAGGGCCATAGGAACGGGATTGATGGCTGCTGGAGTTGATGTTATTGATTTTGGAGTTGCCACAGTCCCTGTTATACATCACCACATGGAGCGTCTTGACAGTCATTTGATGATAAACGTCTCCCGCTCCCCACTCCGAACAGATGAAATAAACATAAAACTCCTCAGCAACCATGAAATTCCACTTGAACAACGCCCCACAGTTTATGCAGACTTGAATCAGCTTGGAAAGCTTCGATATGTCAATAACTACCTTGACTCCTATATCAAATCAATACTCGAGTTCATATCCCCCTCTGTAGGAAAGCATGAATTTATGGTGGTCTTAGGTTACGATGAGGGGTCCCCATCAAACATTGAGGCGGATATACTCAACCGACTAAACTGTCAGACCATAAACATCACATTCAGAGGGTCGCTATTTGGTAAAAACTTTCCCCTCGCGAATGCCTCCAGCATATCCATGATAGCGGATGTTGTGAGGTCAACCGGCGCGGATATGGGGGTTATACTGGATAACGATAGGGACACCATCTTCTTCATAGACGAGAGAGGTGAACTTATAAGGGACCAGACCGTACTATCGATTTTTGCAGACCATTACCTGAAATCATCTGATGGTCCCGTGGTGTCCTCAGTGGTCGCATCAAAGTCGCTGGAGAATGTCACCGGAGGACGTCTTATAAGGACATCAGTAAATGATGTCCTCAACAGGGTTTACACAGAGAATGCAGTTTTCGGTGGTGATGAGCCTGGAATGTACATATTCCCTGAATTCCAGCACTGTTACGATGCCACCTTCGCGCTTCTGAAGATGCTGGAGATAATGGCAGAGAGAAACATGACACTCCACAACCTTGCATCCAGAATGGAGAGGTACAGCAGGGTTGAATTCAGCATGGACTGTCCCAACGAATTCAAGGATAGTTTAATTGAAAGGCTTGCTGAACATTTCAGAGGCAAAAAAATTGAACTTATAGATGGTATAAGGATTGAGGAATCATCAGGAGTTGTCCTCATAAGGCCGTCCAGATTTGAACCACTTATAAGGATCTATATTGAATCAGAATCCTCTGAGGAAACCCAGAAGAAATCACGCCATATAATGAACCTTATAAAAAGTAAAATGAGTGATCTTTATGGTGAGTGAACTTCAGGGACGCAGCATGAAGTTTCTTGAAGATAAGAACCCTGTTATCGTATCCAACAGGGGACCAGTGGAATTTTTCAGAAAAGATGGGAAAATTGTTATGAAAAGAGGTGCGGGGGGTCTTGTTTCAACCCTGCTGCCTGTTGTTGAAAAGTTCAGCGGTGTCTGGGTCTCCAGCGCCATGACCCCTGAGGATGCTGAAGTGGCAGCGGGTTACCCTGAAAACAGGGTCCCCCTTCCGGAAGATGATCCGAGATTCACAGTTTCGTTTGTTATAGTGGACCGTGAAAGGTATGAATCATACTACAGTGTCATAAGCAACCCGCTTCTCTGGTTCATCCAGCACTACATGTGGAACACTCCCTACTTTCCTGAAATCGATGATAAAATCTATCTTGCCTGGGATGAGGGTTATGTCCATGTTAACAGGAAATTTGCAGATAAAGTTATATCTGAAATTGAAAGAAATGAAAAGAATCCTCTGATTATGTTACAGGATTATCACCTCTACTTATGTCCTGGTTTCATAAAGAAGAAGGTTGGTGATGTCTTCCTGAGCCAGTTCATACATATCCCCTGGCCACAGAGGGATTATTTCAGAATACTCCCTGAAAAGATGAGGGAGAGTATAATAAATGGGCTCCTTTCAAATACTGTTCTCGGATTCCACATCAAAAGGTACTGTTCCAACTTCATGGAATGTTGCGGGGACCTTGGCTACGATTTGGATTCTGAGAATGGAGTGGTGCTGAATGGGGATGAAAAGACATTTGTAAGGAATTATCCCATATCCGTTGATCCTGATAGTATAAGAAGAACCGCCAAATCAGATGCTTTCAGGGAGAAGGAGGATTTCGTCAGAAAGTTGAAGGGTGACATGTTTCTCATTTACCGTACAGACAGGGCGGATCTCAGCAAGAACATAATACGTGGCTTCAGGGCCTATGAACTGTTTTTGAAGGAGCATCCCGAGTTTCATGGTAAGGTAAAGTTCCTTGCCACGGGTAAACCAACAAGGCAGCAGATAAGGGAGTACAGGGATTATACAGATGCTGTGAAGGGCACCGTGGATGAAATCAACAGTAAGTACGGTAACTCCAGCTGGAAGCCCATTGAGTACATCCACCGCGCCGACTACGAGCTTGTGGCTGCTGCATTCAAAAACTATGACTGCCTCATTGTGAACCCCATTGCCGATGGTATGAACATCGTCCCCAAGGAGGCTGCGCTTATGAATGAAAAATCAGGGACAGTCATACTTTCAGAGAACGCCGGTTGCTACGAGGAACTTGCCGAGTACGTCATAGGTGTGAACCCATTTGATATAAAGGAAACCGCAGATGCCATCTATAAGGCACTAGCAATGAAGTCTGATGAAAGAAAGAGGCTTTCAGATGGCCTTAAATCGAAGGTTCGTGAAAGAACAATATATCACTGGGTCAATGAACAGTTCGATGACTTTGAGAGGCTGATGAAATAGATTAAGTGATTGAGTAGGTAATCGTGTCTTAATCAAGAGAATGAAATTTTAATTTTTATAAAAATTTATAATTTTGCCTGCACACTAACTCTACGGGTTCACAGGTAGATTACCCTTCCCTCCCCGAGCAACCCTCGAAGCAGGCAGTCTGTCCGATGCTGGGTTTCTTCTAATCATCTGAGGCATCAGCCCACATCATAGAAGGACCTTGGGCATCAGTCGTTAAGATGTGACAGTTAATTCTATGAAAATAGTTTTATATAAAGATTAGGATGAATGGCTGGCAGTGAAGTGGGCTTCCCACAGCAAACACCGCAGTACACACCCACCACGCAGCAGGACTTAACTACTGAGATCGAAACGAGATCAGGTATAAACCCCTGCGCCATGACCGCCATGCCGTGTGATGTTAATGAGGATGATATGTAAGTATGATGTGTGGTCTGGCAGTGAAGTGGGCTTCCCACAGCAAACACCGCAGTACACACCCACCACGCAGCAGGACTTAACTACTGAGATCGAAACGAGATCAGGTATAAACCCCTGCGCCATGAC